>CAYQME010000028.1:0-30265 GCA_964418645.1 uncultured Flavobacteriaceae bacterium | reverse complement strand
GCTCTGAGCCTTTATCAAAGTTAACATCCAACAAACATAAGCCATAAATAAAGGATGGAAACGCAATTCGCATAGCCGAATGATTAATAGTTAACAACCAAAAGATAAAGAAAGAATAAAAATAAATATTTTTACTATTCTCTAACCTAAACAAAAAAGGGGTTAGCAATAGAATTAAAAATGCCAAAACACCTAAGGATCCATGTTCTGCAAGAAGCCTACTTATTTCATTATGAGATGCGGCTACTCTACCTGTCCTTTCGTATCGGTATTGCTTATTTTTACCAACACCTATACCAAAAATAGGGTTTTCTAAAAATGCCTGAAACTCAATTAAAAACAAATCTCCACGACCTGTAGTTAGATCTTCCTTTTCTACTCCAGTAGCAGTTTTATTTTCATACCGTTTTTCAATTAACCCTGAAGTTCTATTAACTGCATAAAACCAAATACTTACACCTAAAACCACTGACCAAAATAAGGCCTGAGTAATCTTAAATTTGAATTTACGATTTCCTTTGGTATATGTAACCAAAATTAATAATATTATTGCTATAAATGCTGTTAATATACCTCCTCTAGAAAACGTTACTATACCTCTAAATAACATAAAACACAACAAAACGAGCTCAATGACAGATTGTAACCCTTTAAATTTATTTATCAATAATCTGGAAAATAAAATAAAAATTCCTACCCCAAGAATAGTAGCTACTTGGTTTGGTCCAAAACCTCCAGAAGCAGCAAAATTTGATTCTGTTCCAGTAACAACATCTTTGATACTTGGTGCATACAAAAACAAATAAACCACCAAAGAAATAACAGGGAGTAATGCATAAAAAAGTATTTTAGAAAGCTGCTCCATTGTGATTTTCTTTTTATAAAAATAAAATGCTATAAATCCCAAAGATACAGGTCCTGCTAAATTAAACGCAATCATTCGTCTTACCTCATCAGTGATATTATAAGTTGTTAATACTATACTTAATAATAAAATACCTACATAAAACAAATAAGCATACCCTTTTACTCGCGTTTGATCTAATATTACACCTAATAAAACAAAGGCAATTAATAAATATTTATGAATTTCGTAAAAAACAAGTCCTCCAGTCATTCTAAAAAACACATCACTTGTTGCGATATAAGCACTGGCTATAAGTATTATATATACTTTATTCTTTGAAGTTAAAATAAATATTATAGATAAGAAAATAACTATAACACTCAGTAACTTTGATGTAATAGGTACAATGTATATTACCAAGCCTAAAATGGCATGTAAAAGTATTAATGTCAGCTCGTTATTTTTATTTTTTAATACACTCATAATAATGTATTATATACATCTAGCAATGTCTTAATATATTTTGCCTTAGTATATTCTGTTTCTACTTTCAACTTTAAATTATATCCAAAATTATTTGTTTTTTTCTGGTTCAATAATACTTGTAAAATACCTGTGGCTAATTCATCTGCATTTTCCTTAGCTACAACTATTCCAGATTTATTGTTTTCGACAACTTTTGTACAATCTCCAACATCAGTAACAACCACTGGAAGTCTAGCCAAACCATATTCTAATAAAGCAATGGGTAAGCCTTCTGATTTGGAAGGCAAAACACCTACGTCACTTTGCTCTAAAATATAAGTTATGTCGGGTTTACTTCCATATAAAAAAATAGAATCGATTAAACCTAAATCTATTATCTTATTTTGTAATGATTTTGAGTATTCATCGTTAAAATCTTTCCCAACACAATGTAAAGTCCAATTCGGATAATCTTTAATTACCTTTTTAAAGGCATCAAATAGTAACAAGTGGTCTTTTTGAGGTCTTAAATTTGCTAAATGAACAATTCGCTTACCATCTTCTCCTTTTAATTTTGTAACAGGATTTATCTCGTCTTGAATCACAAAATTAGGCAAATAACTTACACTTCTTGATTTAAGGTTTTGCTTTGCCCAAATTTCCAACTTTTTATTTACACTAAATACATGTGAAAAATAAGACGAACACAAACGTAATATTTTTGATTTCCGCTTATTTAAATATTCACTATTACCATAATGATCATGCCAAATAATTATTATATGGGAATTTAACAGTTTGGTTAATATAACTAGAAAAAAAGAAGTAGAGTGTGCGTGAACAATATCAATTTTATTCTTCCTTATATAATTATTTAAAACTTTAACAGCTTTAAAATCTATAGTCTTGGTTTTATTTAAAAACAAGTAATCTACATTAGTCTGTAAACTTTTTTTTAACAAACCTTCTTTACGAGTTGCACATAAAAAAGAAATATCTATTTGGCTTGCTAAAGCATTTGCAATATTAACTGAAACTCGTTCCGCTCCTCCTGTTTCCAATGAATCTATTAATTGTAAAACTCTCATTTATTATTTAGTAATTTAGCAATTTCAGTTTCAAATTTATCCAAAGTATATATTCTTGACCAATCATAGGCTTTTTGAACTTTCTCTTTATATATTGATGAGTTTTTAATATAATAGGCAATTTCATTAGTAACTGCATCTAATTTAGGTGTAACTACGCTGCCTCTTTCCCCATAATTAAGCATCTCAGGAATACAAGATACTTGAGTACTTATTGGCAAACATTTCCAAAACATGGCCTCTGCAACTACTTTAGGCCAACCTTCAGATTTTGAAAGAAACACTAAAAAATGCGCTTTTTGATAGGCTAATTTTATAGTTTCTTTATCTTTATTTCCGTGTAATGTTATATACTTCTCTAAATTATTATCAGATATAAATTTTTCAATTTTAGTTTCTTCTTCGCCTTCGCCATAAATACCTAAATATGCTTTGCATCCAAGCTTTCTTAAATCATTAACAACTTTAACCGAAAGTAAGGGTTGTTTCCCTTTACTAAGTGTGCCAACAAATAAAAGGTTTATCTTATCATTAAAATCTTTGGTTACAACATCTTTTTTTTCTGCTTCGCGATAGGTTGCGGTAAAAAAGGGAACAATATTTTTAGATGTAACATTCCAATTACCATAAACTAACACATTCATTTTTTTAGTTAAAAACGTGTTTTTTAAAATCCATTTTTGAAGTTTATAAGAGAAGGGTTGTTTTGAATTTGGATCCCAATTACCTGCATATTTAGCAGTTTTTATTTTATTGGGAAATAATATTTGTACAATACATCCTAACAATCCAACATTTCCAGGGCATCGCAAATGTATGTGATTAGCCCTTTTACAGGCTTTAAACATTGTAAATACTATATTTGGAATCTTAAAAAAAGAGTTAAACAATTTTAGAACTGAGGTAAACTCTATTTCAGGAATTTTATTGAATTTAATTTTTTGATGTTGGTAAACCGCATCAATATTACTTATTTTTAAATGTGAAAGTGGTGCAACAATTTCTACAGTATCAACACGTTTTAACCATAAATTCATTTCACGCACATAAGGTGCATAAGCATACAACCCATCTGTATACTTTTTATGTGCCACATGAGAAATGATTAAAAAAGTCATTTTTGAACTTTTGGCTTATTAAATATCAAAGATAACCAACCCATAACTCTTCCCAAACTTTCACTAAATGCTTCTTTATTTTGATTGGTACTAAAAACATTTAAAAATCTTATAATGGTTAACAATAAAGCTGTAATGTTCCATTTTAACCGCGCAATAAAATTTGGATTAGGATACTTTATACGCCAAACATACCAACCATTTCTTATGACCATTTTACCATACTTAAATTTATTTGGACGCCCTACAGCTTCATGATGATGCTCTAATTGTGCTCTAGTATTAATATACAGGTCTCCAATTTTTGTTAATCGCAAAGAAAAATCGGTATCTTCATAAAGACCATAACCTTCAAAATACGATGAGAATTTCAACTTATTAAAAACTTCTTTTTTATACGATGACACGCCTCCCATTAACTGTTCTACTTTATATATCTTTCCTGAAGGCGGTAAAAAACTCACTGAGCGCCCATGAGAAAAAGTTGGCAAATAACAAGGCGGTGTATCTGGTTGTAATCCTATTATCCTTCGTATTTTAAAGCGTAAAGGTTCATTACGCATATAACCATCACAATAAAATTTATTATTTTGTTTTGGCAAAATTGTTGGTTGCCAATTTACCTCATTTGTAATATATCCTCCAACTGCTAAAGCGTCAGGTTTATTACTATAGGTAGAAATTAATGATCCAAAATATTTTGGAGTTAATACAATATCATCATCTAAAAAACAAATAATATCTGAAGATTCACAAACTCTTTTAATACCAAAATTTCGCTGTTTTGTCAAACCTCTATCGGCTTCACCTACCTTATAATATTTTAAATTTTTAAATTCATTTTCCTCAAGTAAAACTTGAGTCTCATTGTTTGTAGAGCCATCAATAATTAATATTTCGTTTGGACACAGAGTTTGAGCTTTTATTGAGCTAAGTAATCTCAATAAAGGCATTGGTCTCATGTAGGTACATATCACTAATGAAAAGTTCATTAATTACTTTGAATTTTTAATTGTTTTGCCAAATACACACTTTTCTGCCATTGCTTTTTCATTTGAAAAAAATAAGAAACTATATTTCTATTATCCTGCAATTTAAAATACTTTAAAAATAATATAGTTTTATAACCATTTATTTGAAAACAAGATTGATGTTTTAAATTATATAACATAATCGTGGGTAATGGTTTGGGTTGAATCTCATGATCTTTCCAAGGAGGAATAAAATTAGTTCTAAAACCACCAGTTGAAGCTTTGAGATGAAGTAATTTACACTTTGGCAAATAGGCAATATCTTCACCAAGGTTTCTAATTTGCATTCCAAAATCACCATCTTCACCAAATCCGTGTTCAAATGCTATATCAAAAGCTATTAGTTTTGCAATACGGTTAGAAATAATACTGCAACCAGAACCGAAGGTATTCCATTGTAAAATTGGTTGTTTTATTTCTTTATCTCCTCGTCTTAAACATGCAAGTGTGGCTGCATTTAACCCATAACTATATATTTCTTTTAGAGCAATTTCGAAAGTTTTTTCTTTAAATCGAATATCATCATCTGCTAAAAAAATCCAATCAGATTCTGTTTGCTTTAATGCCATGTTTCTAGCATTACAAGCACCGGTTTTATTTATAAAACTATGCTTAATATGAAAGGGCCATGATTCATTTTGTAAATAATCTAAAGTTGTTTTACTTGCATGGTCTGAGTTTTGTTCAATAATTATAACACTTTTAGGTAGTAAGGTTTGGTGGGATAGGTCTTTTAAAACATTATATAAAAATTCCTTTCTTCCTATTGTAGGAATAATAACATCTAAAGTGACATTTGAATTAAAATTATTATTTACAGAGGTCTTGAGTTCTTTGAAACTTGGTTTATTTATTTTTTTAGAAGTAAAAAAAGACATAATTAATGGTAGCAATAAAAAACGTTTTTCATAAACCAAACTATTAAAAAAGGCTATATAAGTCCATCTTCCACGGTAATGTTCCTTTATAAATTTAAACATCTCGTATTTTGAAGATTTATCATTATTTGAGTGCTTTATATTTTCGCGTAATAGTTTTGGTGATGAATAACAAAATAATCCGTTTACTATCCCCAATTTTGCAATGGAATTCAAAGTGTAATCGAAAGTTCTATTTTTGTAATCCTTTACATTATAACAAGCCAAAACATCAGAATTAATACCCCCTATCGAGCTACCCATAATCCAAGTTGGATAGTTCACACTTTTATTTATTTTTATAAAAGGAGAAGATTCAACATAGCCAATACGGTCATCTATATAATTCGTGTCTCCAACTTCAAAAGAAGCCATTACTAATTTATGATAAAATACCTGATTAAATTCTTCTGCGTTTATATAATCCCTTAAATCATCATCGCACCAAACAATAAGTCTATTTTTAAAACGTCTTGCTAATTCAAAAAAAACGTTAACCAAACCATTATCTGAGATGCTAATTGCCTTTTTTGTAATATTATCATAGACCTTAACAAATTTATTATGCTTATGTAAAATCACAATCATTTATATATTACAGATTTATAAAATTCAATGTTTTGATTCGTAATTTTTTGTGCTGAAAATTTTTCTATAACCCTTTTTCGTCCAGCCCTGCCAAATTCTTTACATAATTTGGGATTGTCTAATAATTCAATAATCTTTAAAGAAAACGCATTGTGATCTTTTGGATTTACAGTAAAACCCGTTTGATTATCTACCATCAGTTCATTTGCCCAACCAATGTTAGACGATATCAATGCTTTTTCCATAGCTAGAGTTTCCAACCAAGTCATAGGGAACGCTTCTGCAAAACTTGGTAGCACAATTATATTTGCTTTGTTAATATAGCCTTTGATTTCTTTATAGGGTACTTCATTTAAATGCTTAACTGAAGTTTTGGCTTCAGGGGTCAATACATCGTAGAATAATTGAAGTGTTGATGTTTTGGTAAACACATCTGTAGTATCTTTTCCAACCAATAAAAGACTTGTATCCGCATTTTTCTTTTTTACCAAATTAAACACCTCAGCCAATTCTAAAACGCCTTTTTTTCTAATAATAGTTCCAAAATATAATAACTGCCCTCTAATTATTGGAGTATTTAGCGGCATGAAGCCTGTAATATTTATGCCGTTATGAATTATTTTAATATTATGCTTTAATTTAAATATTTGCTTTGTTATATTTCCAGTAAACGTACTGACAGAAACAATAGCATCAGTGTTATTAAGTGCTTTTTTTTCAAAAAAGAAGTTTTTGAATTTTTGTTTTCGTCCTTCCAATTTACAAAAATAAGCATCACTACCATGCAAACGAATTACTATTGGAACTGAAAATTTCATAAATGCTGATATTCCTGTCCAATCTGGTACTTCTATCAAGTGTATTTCATCTAAATCTATTCGCTTTTTTATTATTTTTTGAATTCTTTTTCTTTGAATATACCAGCTAAAAAAAAAGTATTTTCTTCTCTTAATACTAAAAATATTTACACCATCTAAATCAAAGTTTTTATCATTGTTTTGAAATACCACAAATACAGATACTTTTATCCCAGTTTTAATCAAACCTAAAGCTAGATTTTTTATACTTGTCCCTAATCCCCCACAAGGTATAAAACTTTCGTGTGGATATTCTGGTGTTAGGAAAGCTATATGCATTCTTCAAGTAATTTAATATGGTTATTTACCATTCTATCTAAAGTAAACTTTTTCACTACTAATTCATTAACATCTACCTCAATCTTTAATTCGCCTTTAACAATTCCTAAAATTATAAATGATAATTTATTTACATCCTTAGGTGTAAAAATAAAGCCATTAAAGCCATCTTTTACAAGCTCTATATTTCCGCCAACAGTAGTTGTAATTACTGGGACATTACATGCTAAACTTTCTAACAAAGACAAACTAAAACACTCCATATAAGTCGGCTGAATCAAGTAATGGTAATTTTTCAATATTTCATTAACCCTTGAAGAACTCCCCTTAAAATGAATAAACTCTTCAAGCCCATATTCCTGTTGTAATTTTATGAGCTCATCTTTGTATGGACCTTCCCCATAAATGTCAATACTCAAAATACTTTTAAGCTCAACATCCAATATACTTACAGCCCGTAATAAATCTTGTATCCCTTTAGACTCTCGTAAATGAGAAACTACTACAAATTTAAAAGGCTTTTGACCTCTATCTATATGCTGCTTTTTACAAGATAACACATCAATGCCATTGTGTATTGTGTGCACTTTGTGCTTTAATTGTCTTCCAAAATCTTTTAATATAGATGCGCTAGTATAGTTTGACACTCCAATAAGTTTATCGACATACTTTCCATACATCAAACCTTTGATTTTATTTTTTATTCTTTTCTTGAGGGTAAAGCCGTTTAATGGCCTTGGATTATGATCTACATTAATAATATATACAGATGGATTAATCTTTTTAATCGCTTTAAAAAAAATTGAAACAGGCTGCAAAAAATGAGTCACTACCACGTCATATTCTATATCACTATTCTCACAATGCCATAAGAAGAATTGTTCTACACTCGTATTGTTAGCACTATAAATTGTTAAGTCTTTGTAAAACTCAAAGTTTGTATCCTTAGAAAAAAACCAGTCGATATTAAAACCTAATATTTTAGCAGCTTTATCATAGACGATATAAAACCGATCCATCCCCCCTATTCTTTCAGGTATTAAATAATAATCGCATAGTACAGCTATATTTTTTTTCATTCTGTACAGGCTTTAATATGGTTTATTATACGCTCGCTTGTCCCCTTCAAATCACAACCTAGTTGTATATCAAGTAATTTTCCCTGTGATGCTAGTCTTAATTGTGGCTTATTCAAGCATTGATTTATTTCATTAATTAGAGCCTTCTCATTCTTTACTATAGCAACAGCTCCACTATCTATTACTTTTTTATAGTGTTTATATTTCAGAAATCGTTGATCGTTATATAATCCATTATGGTCATTACCAAAAACAGGGTTTATTACTGGCTTTTTAAAAAACATGGCATCTAAACTCATTGTAGAACACATATTTATAAATAAATCACTGTAATTTAATATACATCTTAAATCCTTAACATCCTCAACAGACGGAATACGTTGAGACCACATTTCCTGGTGGTCTCCTCTACTTAACTTCCATTTCGGATAATTCCATACAATAAATGGATATTTTTCTTTAAGATTGTTAAATCTATGTGGTTCTTCAGCTGGAGAAGTCCGAACCAATAAATTTACCGACGCCTCAATATCATTTTTAATTATAGCCTCTGCTATTGTTTCTATATATAATTCATCATTTTTACTGGTAGAAATATCTCCACAGCTAAAACATATGGTCTTTTTAGAAATATCTAAATCAAACCTTTCATAATAATAGTTTTCTGTTGAGGCATATCTATCTAAAATATAGGGTTCAAACTGGGGTGTCCCTACGAGTTTAATTCGCTGTTCGTCTATATTTTTATAAAACTCTAAAAGTTCTGATTTCATTAATTCACTCCACACAAAATAATAATCAAAATCACCACTCATTCTACCTTTTGATGCTAGATTATCCCAGCTAAAAATAAATGTAGCCGTTTTTATTTTCAAAATCTCTGATGCCAATATTATTGGTGCAATATATGGAGGGCGTTGATGCGTAAAATATAATATATCTGGATTGTGTGCTTTTAAAAGAGATACATATCTTTTTGTTGTTGCCGTCTTTGAAAAGCTTTTTTGCTGAAGTTTATAATATCTACTTATCCACTTTTCAGATTTAAAAAACCAGCTCCACACAAAGATGAGCTTTATCAATACCCCTCTTTTAGTATTAGTTTTCGGGTAATTATTTTTTAAATTATCGCTAATTCCAAAGTTATTGTTTTTGTGAAGCTGTAAATGTGCAATTTCTTTGAGTTTTCTAAAAAACCATGTTTCAAGTGGTTCCCTAAAATCTTCAAGCTCCTCAATAATGCAGTTATCCATTTTAAATCCATGAAAGCTAGACAATGGCAATCCAGAAAAAATAACTACCTCGTCAAAAGCATCATGAGAGCTTTGCAAAAAATCACTTAATACATAATTTCTAAAGCCTACTCCATCTGTTATTACTAAAGCTAATTTTGATTTTAATGTTTTCAAATTAGGGACAATTGATTGTTATTTATTAAGGCTAAAGATACTGTTTTTAGAAATATACATGACGTAACTAAGTCATTAGTAATGAAAAATTAACCAATTGCCAAATATGAAAACTTGACTGATTATCTCCTTTAAGGTAAGCATCCCATTCCCTATCAATCTCATTCAAATTGAACCACGATTTATAGGGACTAGTTTTAATATTGTCAATATGACGTCTAACAAAGGCTTGCAAATCATTCCCTAACCATTCCCGCTGCGGTGTTTGTAATGGTCGTTTTGGAGCATAAGATGCTTCTTTATTAATATATTTTGAAATGACATCCCTCAAAATTCTTTTATTTACAGAGCCTTTTATTTTAAATTCAGCTGGTAATGAAAAGGCAAACTCAACCAATCTATAATCTAAAAATGGCATTCGTAATTCTGTAGCATAAGCCATAGAGACTCTATCATTAAAGCGTAATGATCTTGGTATTTTTGTGTAGAACAAATCTCTATATTGCAGGTTCTTAATCCAAGTTTTAAATGGCTGTGGATAATCTTGCTTACTTATATCCATCAGTAATCCAGATTTAAGCATATTTGCTCTAAAAGGACTATTTGCAACACCTTGAATATTAGATTTAGAATTTGACATATAATAATCATATCCTGCCAATTGTTCATCCATCCCTTGCCCATCAAGCAATACTTTAATTCCCTTTTTTGAAGCTACATTAAACAATTTTGAATAGGCTAAGGTAGGTACTCCGCCAAAAGGCTCATCCTGTATATCATTAATAAAATTTGATAACTTAGGAACTTCATCTGATTTTAATAAAACTTTATTTAAAGGACTTTTATATCTCTTTATTATCTGTTCCACCCAAGGCAGTTCGTCATAATTATCATCTCCTGTATAAAATGTAAAACCTTCGATTTTATCTATGCTTTTTTGAGACATATTGGCAATGGCCAGTAAAGCAGAACTATCTAATCCACCACTTATATTAAAGGCAATTGGTACATCTGCCCTAAATCTTAACTTAATACTGTCTTTTAATAAATCCCTATACGTTTCTTTAGCGATATTATAATCTGTGCTTTTTGGTTGACTCTGAACTCTTTTTACAAAATCATACCATTTGGTAATGCTTAAATTTTTATCTATATATTCTAAATAATGTCCTGCGGGAAGCTGTGATACATTATCCCAAAATGTTTCATCAGGCAAGCCATAACTCCCACATGAAAAATATCGTATCCAAACATTTTGATTTGCTTTTTTAATAACTCCACTTTTGTGTATGGTTTTAATTTCGCTAGAAAATATCAATAACCTTTTATGCATACTATAATAAAAAGGTTTTATCCCAAATCTATCCCTAGCAGCGAAAAGTGTTTTCTTACCTGTATCCCAGATTGCAAAAGCAAACATTCCGTTAAGCATATTTAAACATGCGTTACCATATTTAATAAACAAAGCCAGTAATACTTCAGTATCTGAACTTGTTTGAAAATCATAGTCCCTTTTTAAATCTTTTTTAAGCTCTAAATAATTATAAATTTCACCATTAAAAACAATTATATATCTACCGGTAATGTCTTTAAAAGGTTGATTAGCGTTTTGTGATAAATCAATTATCGCTAATCTATTATGTCCAAAAGCCACATGATTTCTATCAAAAAAAGTGCCTGTGAAATCTGGACCTCTATGCTTCTGAGATTGTAACATAGCTTGTAATTGAAGTTTATAGTCATCACTTCCAACAAGCCCAGCAATACCACACATAATTAGTTGCTTTTAGATTTTAGATATGCCTCAGCTTTTTCCCAATCAGCATTAGTATCAATATTAATTGGGCAATCTGATGGTGATTCTATATAAGCAGTTTTAGTACCATATAACGAATCTTGTTTCAATAACACGTCTGTCTTGGTTATATAGATTAAACCATCTCTATGATAAACTTTGGGTAAATCTTGTCGTCTAGATATAATTTCTTTATCTCCAGTTAATAACTCAATAAAACCATTCTCATTTGACTTGAATGTCCAATGCGGATTATATTCATCAGGAACCTTTTGCACAGAAACCAAAGCATCTGCACCACTCTTAACGAATTTATCTATAGCGGTATCAATAAATTCACCTGTTTTAAAAGGACTTGTAACCTGAAGTAAGCAAACGGCATCAAAATTTATATGCTGCGCTTGATAAAACTTTAAAGCATGTTGAATTACAGGTAAGGTTGGAGTACTGTCCTCTGCTAAATTTAATGGCCGTTTAAAAGGAACTTCCAATTGTAATTGTTTTGCTATTTTAATAATTTCGTCATCATCAGAACTTAAAATAAGCTTTGTGATACCTCTAGCCTCATTTGCTGCGTCAATTGTATATTGCAATAAAGGCTTCCCTCCAAGCATTTTAATGTTCTTTCTAGGAACAGATTTAGAGCGTCCACGCGCTGGTATGATACCTAAAACCCTCATTAGTAAGTAATGGTTTTATGAAAACGCAATGTTATATCTGATAAAATATTCGCTATTTTTTCACCTGAATTACCTTTACCGTAAGTAGTATCATTTACCATTGAACCATGAGCTTGTATTCTATCTAAAATACCTTCTTTAATAGCTTTTTCCTCATATGATACATCTAAAACATTTTTGCCTCTTGCTCTTCCTTGTTGGCGTGTGCCTATATTGACAACTGGTATTCCTAAAAAAGCACATTCTCTAATGCCCACACTAGAATTCCCTATTAAACATTTACTATTTATTAATAAACGTAAAAAATCTTCTGGAATCATATTTTTAAAAAAATGTATGTTTTCTGGCTGATGTATTTCTCTGTACGAACGAATACCATTGGACGTTCCATCTGCACCTGCATCTACATTTGGCCAAAACCAAAAAGCAGGAATTCCTAACTCATGCACAACTTTTAATGTGGTTAGCACATTTTTTTTAGCTTGTGCATACTCTGTTGTTACTGGATGCTGCATGACGACTATATAGCCTTCTTTCCAATTAATTGATTGACCAACACCTCCATATTTTTTTATGGGGTTAAAATCCAGTTTAGGGTATTCAGATACTTGATATGCAATGTCTATAGATGGACACCCCGTATTAAATACATAGCTTGCATCTTCTCCCATTTTAATAACACGTGACTTAGCTTCTTCTGAAGCTACTAAATGAATATCTGCAAGTTTTGTATTAGCATGTCGTACCTTCTCATCAATATTCCCAGTAACTTCTCCTCCTTGAATATGAATTAATGGAATATTCTGATAAGATGCTGCTATTGAAGTTGCAATAGTTTCAAAACGATCAGCAATAGTTATAACTGCATCTGGTTTTAAATTATAAAATGTATTTGCTAATTCCATAACACCTAAGCCTGTAGTTTTTGCCATAGATGTTTTATTCTCCCCTTCTAAAACCATAAACACCTTAGCATTTATTTTAAACCCATCACTTTCTATATAATCAACCGCATTACCATAACGATCTAATAAAGCCGATCCTGCAACTACAAGTTGTAGCTCCAGTTTAGGATGTTTTTGTATTGCTGTTAGTGCTGTTTTTATCCTACTGTAAGAGGGCCTTGCTGTTATAACAACACATATTTTTCTTGTACTCATTTAATATCTTCTATATTTAAAAAATCCCATTGCTTCAAATCTTTTACAATTTCCTTCCCAACAACAGCACTAAAATAAGTTGCTGATATTCCCTTATTTGCAGGTTTCTTTGCTTCTAAATCTGAAAATGCTATTCTATGTCCTGCTTTCAAATCTTTATTTACAGCCAATGACTTTTCAAAAATAATCTTAAGGCTTTTAAAAGCTGAATTATCTGTTTTATCTACGGGGTTATTTTTTGCTTTCTCTATGTTACGAATTGCTACCGTTAAGTCTTTTATTTCTTCAATAGTTAATGAAGAAGACACATCTGGGCCAAACATATCTTTATGAAACACCGCATGAAACTCAATGATTTCGGCACCTAAAGCCACAGCTGCTATGCACGCTTCTTGTTTTGCTGAATGATCTGAAAGACCTATTGGAACATTGTATCTAGATTTTAACTCTTGAATTATATTTAAACCATATTGCTCAGGCTGTGTTGGATATGCTGTAGTGCACTGTAATATTGAAAAATCTGCCCGCTTTGATCTTAAAAAGGTCACGGTATTATCCAATTCTTCATATGAACTCATACCTGATGATATAATAATTGGCTTACCGGTTTGGGCAATTTTATTTAATAATAATAGATTGTTTACTTCGCCAGATCCAATTTTATAGCATTGTACACCAACTTGTTCTAACACATCTACTGCTGCATTGCTAAATGGCGAACTCATAAATTCTAACCCAAGATTATCACAATGGGCTTTTAAATCTTTCCATTGCTCTAAAGTAAACTCCATGCGTTTCCAATACTCAAATCGAGTAGCATCTTGCTTGTAAAATTTCACTCTAAATGGTTCATGTATACTACTTTCTGCTTCGGCTATATGCGTTTGAAATTTTATTGCATCTACTCCAGTGGTCGCTAAAGCATCAATATACGCATGGGCCATACCCAGACTACCATCATGTGCTTGTGCAATTTCGGCTATAATTTTAACGCTCATTATTTTATTTTTTTGGCGACTATTCCGTAACTCATTCCTTTAGCTAAAGGGTTTCTATATTCGATAAAACTTTCCATTTTATATTTCAACCAATCTTTAATAGAATTTCGCTTACTGCTTCTGTATTGTACATCTACAATAGCATACTCCAAGACCTCAAAACCACTACGCTTTAAAAATTCATAAACCACATGTTTCCAAGGTGTAAACACATGATTTTCATCAATATGTTTTTCTTGAAACGCATAAAGCGACCCTCTTAAAAACAAACTTAAGGTATTTTTACTAGATTGAGGATTTGGAGTGGTTAAGATCAATACACCATCCTTTACCATATGAATGGCTATATTTTGAATTCCCAAAAGGGGATTATCTAAATGTTCTAAAACTTCTAAAAAGATAACTATACCAGCATTTTTAGCTATTTCAGGTGGTGTTTTATTCAAATTCCAAATAATGGTTTCCTCCATTTTTTTTACATAATCAAAAGGTTGCCATTCTGCTCCTACACTTTCAATCTCGCCTTTCATATGTCCGAAACCTGCACCAATATCGCTCACAATATTATTAGGTGCGTTTAATATATATTTATGCAACATTGTACTTGCAAATTCTCCTCTGTCTTTATATAATTTTGTGTCTGATTTCAAATTGATATTACTATTAAAACGTGTTTTTAAATTTACAAATCTTTTGGGGTCCAATACAATTTTGTTTCTGGTAGTTTTGAGTATTTCAAAAATTCTTCCTTCGATAACCTATTTGAATTTTTTGATAAACGCGGTAAATTGACCACAACATCACCTAAGGCTTGTACCACAGCCATTAGTGCTTTAAAATCACCCTTAAATACTTTAGTTTTTAACTGTACCCATAAAGTATACAAAAATCTTTTGGGAATCATTTTCCATGGAAAAAATAATATATAGAGATACCAGCCTGAACTTAAAGAACGCCTTAAACGTATACGATAATCTTTTTTCTTTCTTCTTCCTTTTATATCTACTCTGTGATGCACTAAAATTTTAGGAACATAATGTATTTCCCAGTTATTTTTAAACAATTGATAAGAAGCAAACTCTTCCTCCCCATAAAAAACAAACCACTCAGGATACTTTGGAATTGTTCTCCAAGCCTCCATATTCCATACATGTCCACAGCCTACAAAACCTCTAACATGTTCAGGTTCATCTCTTGACTCTATTTTTAGTGGTATATGTTTATTCCAAAACAATCTAAATGCCAAGGCTCCGCATTGTGGATGTTTTTGAAAATAATCTTCAATTATTTGCAACGGATTTTTAGTGATAAAATGAGCATCATCATCCAATGAAATTGCATACTTAGCAGTTGTTAAGTTAAGCATCATGTTTCTACAATATATATAACCTTTGCTTTTCACGTTGGTAATCAATTGAATTTTTGGGTAATATTTTTTTACAAAAAAAGAAGTTTCATCTGTTGAACCATCATCGTATATAATACACTCTACATTATCATTTTCAAATAAATAATCTATTTTCTCTAAAGTGAACTTTAATGCTTCAAGTCTATTATTAGTAGAAATAAGTACCCCGAATTTAATCATTATTTAAAACGTTTTCAAGTTGCTCTCTTAAATATTCTTTTCCCAAATAGTTGCCCAAATCTGGTCTATTTAAAACTAATATTCCTTTATCAATTAGCCATTCATTATACAATTGTTGTAAAATTTCAGCAATTGCTGCAATATTATTTACTTTAGTCCAATATGGATAAATTTCTCCTAGTAATCTTTTCACCTCACTTTTTTGAGGCCCTAAATACAATATAGGTTTATTTGCGGATACACAATGTGGAAACTTCCCTGGTAAAAACGGACTAAATTCAGATTCTGCCTCTAATATTACATTGATTGCAACATGTTTTTGCAACCAAAAAACCTCTTTAAAAGAAACATTAGATAAATTTACGTATAGTTCTGGTATCTCCTTTACATGGTTATCTATCATCTTTTCATGATAGTCTGCATGACCCAATAATAATAAGTTTGAATCTTGTTTAGCGCTTGGATTATTATCTAAAAACAATTGAAAGCCTTTAATTAATCCTTTAGGATTTCGCTGTTTCATTAAACTTCCTGCATGTAAAATATTAAACTTATCACTATCAAAAAAATCTGGAGCTACTTGTGTTTTTAAATCAACATCAATATTTTGGTGTGGAATAACAATACCAGTATTTAAAAAATTCAAAAAGAATTTACCCATCCATTCTTTTAATAATACACTCGGAAAAGCTGAATATTTTGCCCGATTTGAAAGGTTTTTAAAAAATTGTTCCTTTTTCTTATAACCGGGTTCTCTCCAATCATAAGGCTCCGGATAACAGCTAAATGGGTAGGGATCATGAATATAAGCCATCCATTTGTCATAAAACTTTGGCATCTTGTTTACCGCATAGTGAGGCCTAAAACTGGCTGCCTTACTTAAAGTCAACACTAAATCTACTTTTATTATATCAACTTTTTTAAGTGCAGCCTTAATACTATTTACATCATTAAAAAAAGTAAATGAAAACCCAAATATAGGTTCTAAATGTTTCGCTAAGTTAATTTTAAATGCTCTTTGAATAATACGCTGTATTCTACTTAAAATATATAATAAATTACGCTTCTTTTCTTTAATGGCATGACAATATGCTCTATGTAATTTGACCTCTTTTCTTGTATAATGATATACAAAAACCTCATATCCAATAGTTATTAAATTCTTAATTAAAGCAACATTGGCCTTAGAACCACTGCTATCATTTATATCAATAGAGTCTACTATTACAACTATTTTTCTGCTCATCTATTTATCACCAATTTTCTCTCCAATCAATACCAGTTTTAACTATAGTTGCTGGATTACCCATAATAATAGTTTCGTTTTCATTAAATTCACCAGAAACCATACTTCCTAAACTTACTAAATTTCGAGAATTTACTTTTGAGCCTGGAGCAAATTTTGAAGAAGACCCAATATAAACATCATCACCTATTACAATTGACAAATCTTTATTATTTGTTTTAGTTTTTATCGAACCATGTGTCCAAAACTCACTATTCCTTCCTGCAATCCATGTATTATCACCAATTTTTATCTGATGCCATAAATCAAAATAGTGGTTGTTGATTATTCTCGAATTTTTGCCAATTACAAAGCTTTCTTTCCCGATAAATGTATTTCCTGAATGAATTTTAGTATCTGAACCTATTTTTATTTCACTACAAGAAAACACATTTCTACTTGCAATATAAACATTATCACCAATGCTGACTTTTTTACAATTAATGATTGATTTTCCAATCTTAACACCATGTCCTATGGTATATCCAAATCCGTTATTTAATAAGAATATTTTTAAAAAATTGAAAGGTAGGTATTTAATGATTTTTAAAATAAATATTTTCATCTGCTTAAAATTCAAAATCATTTAAAAAACCCACAACCCTTTCTGCGGCTTTACCATCACCATAGGGATTATTCATTTTCTTAGACGTTTTAATTTCATTCAAAATTTCATTGGTTTTTTCTATAATTTTAGTTGTATCAGTTCCAACTAAAAAAGTACAGCCTGCTTTTATACCTTCATCACGCTCTGTAATCTCTCGCGAAACTAATACTGGAATATTTAAAGACGGGGCTTCTTCTTGAATACCTCCAGAATCTGAAATTATTAAAACAGCTTTACTCATCAACCAAATAAATGACGGATACTCTAAAGGAGGTATTAAATGTATGTTTGCTTTTCCAGTCAATCTACCGTATACTATGTCTTGAACATTAGGGTTTAAATGTACTGGATAAACAATCTCTATATCATTTCTTTGAGAAATCTCTAAGATGGCTTTACAAATATTTTCAAATCCTTCTCCGAAACTTTCCCGTCTATGCCCAGTAACTAAAATAATCTTTTTATTGAAGTCAATCGTTTTATATAAATCTTGAATAAATGTAGTAGTGTATCCGTTTTCAATCTTATTTAATGTGATATACAATGCATCAATAACTGTATTTCCTGTTAAAACAATTATAGAATTTTTCACACCTTCCTTAAGAAGGTTTTGTCTAGCCTTTTCAGTAGGCACAAAATGAAAGTCCGCTATCCTACCCGTAATTTGTCTATTCAACTCTTCAGGAAAGGGTGATTGTTTATTGTATGTTCTCAAACCAGCTTCAATATGGGCTACTTTGCAGTTTCTATGGAATGCAGCCAAGGCAACCAAAGTAGATGTGGTTGTATCTCCATGAACAAGTACTAAATCAAAATCCTCTTTTGCAAATACTATATCCATTTCAGTTAGTATTCTAGCGCTTAGTTCATTTAACCTTTGATTGGGTTGCATTACATTTAAATTGTAATCTGGAACTAATTCAAAAAACGCTAATACTTGATGCAACATCTCTCTATGCTGCCCGGTCACACAAAGCTTAAAAGACATTTTCATTGTCTTTAGCTCTAAGCATATTGGAGCCATTTTTATAGCTTCAGGGCGAGTTCCAAAACAAATAAGTATTTTCAATTTCTACGTTTTAATTTTTTTTTATACAAAACCCAAATAGGAAATACATAATATTTCAAATAGTAAAATAACCTTAACTTCTTTTTAGAATTAGAAATTTTGAGAACATTTCTAACCAAACTATAATCTCTAAATGGTATCGATAAATTTACTAAGTAATTTAACAAGAAAGACGTTAGTAGTTTTTTATTTACTAAATTAAAAACTACTAATTCTATAGCCTTTTTTTTTGAGCTTACTCGAAGAGGACTGTTTTTCCAAAACTCTCCTGTATTTGACTTATCGTGCTTTCTATTATAATATAGTACTTTATCTATAATAACCCCTTTAATATTCTCACTTAATATACGCTGGTAACATTCCCACTCTTCTGCATACATCAAATCTTCATTAAACACATTATCCTTAAAACATTCTCTTTTCCACAGTACTGTACAAGATGCAAATGGAATTGTATGTGTTATCACTTTTTCCAACACATAATCATGCGTTTGCTTTAATTCAAAATCTCTGCCATAATCAATTAAGTTATAATTGAAATTATTAAAAAAAGAGGCTTTTTTATAATTGCAAAAAAATGAATTCTTTGATGTCTTAAATGTAGAAATACAAATCTCTAAATTAAGGGGATGCACAATATCATCATCATCAAAAAAAACAATGTAATCGCCTCGCGCTATTTTTAACCCATAATTTCTACATCCCGGTAAGCCTTTTTTATATTGGTCTGGGCGTTTTAAATAATTAAATCTTGAATCATCATTTAAAATGGACGCAATTGTAGTTTGTGTATTATCAGTACTTCCATCATCAATAATTAAGCATTCCCAATTGGTGTAGATTTGTTCCTTAATAGAATCTAATGCTTCAACAATATAATACCCCCTATTATAGGTGGCCATTATAATGGTGACTAATTGAGAATAAAAAGAATTCATGATAATAGCCTTTTAATGAACCTTATTGGACGTAATAGGAAGTAACCTGTTTTGTATTCAATGCTCTTTTCTTTCTTGACTTTTTCTAATTCTTCTCTTTCAATTTTATTTAGTAGATGTGTTATTAATAATTCAAAATTGTCAACATATAAACTTTTATGCTTTAAATATATATATTTCAATAACTCGTATTTATTTCTATTTGCTTTAGTGGTTGTAGAATTTAATTGTCTTCTATAATTAAATAAAGGCTCTTTTATTATTAAAACTCGACCTCCTTCTCTAAGCATTCTTATGTAGAATTCCCAGTCTTCAAAACCATTTCTCATAGTTTCATCATAGCCTTGAGCAATTTTCCAATTTTCTTTTTTAAACATTACACTACCTAAGGCTATATTATTAAATATTACATTGTTTATATCACCACCCGCTGGTTTATACAATTCTCTATTTCCAGTAGGATATATAATATTAGCATAACAGCTAACAATTTTAGTTTTTTGCTTATTTTTAAAAATACTAATTGCTTTCTCACAGAATAAAGGTTCAAAAAAATCGTCACTATCTAATATCAATATATATTCACCCTTTGCGGCTTTAATCCCAACATTCCTTGCTGTACTTTGTCCCTTATTCTCTTGATTAATTAACTTAGTTACTTTCGCTTCTAATCGACTTAAAACCCTTTTTGTTTCTATATTAGAGCCATCGTCAACAACAATTATTTCTATATTTTGATATGTCTGATTTAATACAGAATTTATGGCCTGTTCAATATATTTATCATCATTATAGCAAGGAATAACTATAGAAATAACTGGTACATTCATATTGATTTTTTTAACTTTTATACTTATTCATAATTACTTCTAACTTATTAACATAAGCATTAATATTGAAATTTTTAATCTTTTTTTGATTAGATTCTCCCTCCGAGATTCTTAAAGATTCAGATCTGATCAATTGCTCAAGACAATCAAATAACAAATCTTCATTATTCTCAATTAAAAAAAGGGAATCCTTTAATAACGTAACACAACCTGGATGATTTGTTGTTACTACTGGTAATCCATATAACATATACTCCATCACGACATTGGGAACACCTTCTATTTCTGAAACCAAAACACCTATATCTATAGTATTTAAAACATCTTCAACTTTAACCTCTGAAAGCAAACTCACTTTTGAAGCTAATTGCTTTTCATGAATTCTATCGGCTAAATCATTGAATTTTCGCAATGTAACATCAGAACTATGCTTACTTCCTAAAAACACCAAATAGATATTGTCATTCAATTTATTAAGCCTTTCAAAAACGTATAATAAAAGCTCGAAACATTTTTCTGGCCTAAAATGAGCAATCATACCTATAACTATTGATTCTTGAGGTATAATATATTTAGCTCTAAGTAATTCTTTATCTTCTTTTACATATTTCATTGAAACATATTGTGGTAATACATTCAATTTTTTAGAGTCTATTTTATATGTGGTTTTAAACATATCTAGACAGTTACTGGCATTACCAATTACACAAGGGATATTTTTAACAGCAATACTTTCAAAAATATCAAGACTATTAGTGTCTAAGCCTAATTGGTGCCAAAACGTGAATTTAACTGAGGGCAATAATTTATATAAATAATAAGAAACTTTAGAGGGGAAATTTAAAAAAGGAATAACAATATCGTATTTGTTTTTAATCAAGCCTTTACGTAATCTAAAAAGATATTTAGCAGACCATATAAACCGTTTTAAATTTTTACAGGTGAATTCACGCTTAAACAATAGGTAAGGCGCTCCAAAATAATAAATATTTTCAATATTACATTCGTCTGCAAAAGCTTTAAATTCCTGTGTCATTTCACCCGAAAAAGTCAGTAACAAATCAACCTTACAGTTATTTTCTTTGGTTAAAAACATTGAAATACCCAAGCCCTGACGTTCTGCACCTCCCATTATACCTTGATGTATGACCAATAAAATGTTTTTATTATGTAAATCCATATACAATTTGAGGTCGTTTATTTTAACTGTTCTTTTGTTTCCTTAAAAAGGATACTCTTTCTTTTATCTTTTTCAATACAACAAAAAGCTTTTTTCTAATAGGTAAACCTACGAGAATTTCCTTTCTTAAATTATAATCTATCCCTTTTCTGTTGTTTGTAAAAAACAGTTCAAAAACAAATTGTCGCTTTAAAATTTCTAAATTTTTAGCGAGCTCATTAGAATCAAAAATATCCTGTTTTTTATTAATTCTAATTAATGCCTTCATCCATTGAAAAAAAAGTCGAGATTCATTTACTGTTACAGCTTCCTTTGAAAATAATAATTTCTCAATAAGCACATCATTAAAAATGGCCTTATCATAATCTATCTTGTGATAGAGACATAGCTTTATTCTTATATCCTGTTTTTTTTGTATTGTATTATGAAGACTGGACACCTGTGTTTTACGTGTTCTATAATGATATAACACCTCTTGAATATTATACATTTTGTTGCTCCAAGCCGTTCTAGCCCAAAAATCATAATCTTCTACATGTACTTTTGTAATATCAAATTCATGATTTTTGTAAGCTTCTCTTTCTAGCATAGTAGCACCTAAACTCATCGGGTTACTTAATAATAATTGTGCTTGAATTTCATGATGAAACTCTTTGTGCTTTATCATTTTGTGACTAACACCAAAACATTGTAACCAACACCCACAGGCACTAATTTTAGGATTACTTTGTAGTATTTGTAATTGTTTTTCAAACCGATTTGGTGTATTAATATCATCACCATCCATTCTAGCTATATACTCCCCTTTTGCTTCTTTAAAACCTATATTTAAGCTGTCTATTAATCCTTTATTTGTATCTTTATTTATAATTCTTATTCGGGTATCTTTAAAGCTCTCAATAATAGATACTGTATTATCTGTAGAACAATCATCTATAACTATAATTTCAAAATCTTGTATGCTTTGATTTAATACCGATACTATGGCATCATATACATACGCTTCTACATTATAAACAGGAAGTACTACCGATATTAAAGGCATAATGACATTATTAACTAATAATTTTATTTGCTAATTTAGTTAACTTAAACCCTTTCCCAAAAAAAGTGTAAAATAAAGGAATAATGGTGTACAAATACGTTTTCAACCTAGTACGAAAAAATAAATGCTTGTTATAACTGTATAGGTTAATTATAAAGAAAGAGGTTTTCTGTGCTATTTTTTTATAGCGTTCTCTAATGGCATAACTATATAATTTAACAAGTTCTTCCAAAATATTATGCTTTACTTCGTCGCTCAATAAGTTAGGATACTTTTTGAGGATATTATATTTCACTTTAATATTTGAAAATAATTTTGATGGGTTATTATATATTGTTCTCGACATGTTCTCATCATGAACATTGAATACAACCAGCGGCCTTTGGTTTACATTATAGTTTTGAGAAATATATAATACTCTCATATGAAAGTCGTAATCCTGAGCTTGTTGCAATGTTTCATCAAAGATTAATGCCTTTTTTTCTAAAAACTGTCTTTTCCATAAAGGCGCACCTGTTAACCAAAATATTTTATACTTAATATAATCTTCAAATATGTTATCTGACTTTAATTTCGGAGCTCGTAAACCAATTTCCTGATTCTTTTCAATATCAAACACAGTAGTTTGACAAATGGTAAAGTCATAACTTGAATTATGTAATTCTTTAATTTGAACTTCTAGTTTTAGGGGCAACATGATATCATCACTATCAAACCAATTTATATAGTCCCCTTTGCTTAACTCAAATCCATAATTCCTACAGGCATTAGCTCCTTTGGGTCTATTATTTGGTCGTTGGTGATACTGAAATCTTTTATCCTTATTACAATATGCAGTTACTGTTTTAGCCGTATTGTCTATAGAGTCATCATCAATGACAATACATTCCCAATGGGTATACGTTTGATCAAGTACGCTATTTAAGGTTTCATTTATTAAATGAGCACGATTATATGTTGGTATTATTATTGAAACTAGAGGTTTTTTATCCATCATATCTAATTCTTAGTTAATAGGATATGGATTATTAGCCTCATAAATTTTAAGGCCAAATTTATCAAATATTTTTTGTATTCTCTCTAAGAATATAACATCAAGACTTTCGATTATTGACTCTAATTGAATATGTGTATCATTTATAGTATTATTATGATTGGTAGTATAACTCGGGTTTTTAAAATTAAATGATTCAAATATATTAGTGGGTACACCTAAAGATAATTCATTAATAATTCTTGTAGATTCTTTTAAGGGTTCAGATACTAAAGTTTCATAATATACTACTATCCAATCTTTCTTAGAGTTTTGTTCAATTAGACATGCATTATTAATACACCAAATTGCAATTTGGCGCTCTAAACGTGTATTAAGACTAGTTAAATAATTTTTATGCTTTATAAATCTTTTATTATTTAGGGTTTGTGGAATTGAAAAAGAAAGCTTTTGATTCATTTCTTTTAAAGCCTCTTTCTTATTAAGTCCTTTAAATGTTTTTAGTTGAGACATAGATGTACTAATAGGATGCCTCAATAAATAAATAGGTCTATGATTAAACTGATTTCTAAAAACTGTAGTTATCCAAGGTAGTAATTGATTGCCTCTAACAAATTTTGTAATTACATATTTACTTTCCCATATCAACCTTAACTTAACAAATTTAGTAGTCCAAATGTTGTGTGTTTGAAAAGTTAACATTTTCTTAAATAAGTTCATATATCTTATAGAATTATGATTTGAATCAATATATGGAAAGTTTCCTAAATACAATTTATCGGTGACAATACCCTGTTCAATATGCAAAGGCTCCCAGTTAATTATAGTTTTAGGTAAACTATCTAAAATTTCCATAAGCCATGTACTACCCCCACGTGGTTCACTAAAAATTAATATGGCATTATTTAATTTATAAAAATGCATATTAAGCATCAATCGTATCAAACTATATCTAAGTATTTTGTTTAATTTCTTCAATTAAAGATTAATTATATATAATGGCTTCCTCCTTTTGAATTAATATTTCTACTCCTATCAATCTCAAGTTTAATCTTTTTTATTAAGTCCAGTCCTTTTTTGTAATAATTGGCTTTTATAGATTTAATTTATAATTCACTACATAGTTTTACCTGTTAGTAACTGCAAAAGCCCTATATGATATTTAAAAAAAGATTTGATATAAACTTTAAACCCTATTAATTTTGGAACAAAAAAAATTGTTTTAAACCAATATTTATAGAATAATAAAACATTATTTGAAACAAAATAAGTTAAATACTCAATAAATTTATTGCTAATAATTTTCAATCGGTTATTTTTTACTTTATTTCTTGATGCCCAAACCAAAATACTTTGGTACATTAAAAGGATAGGTTTTTTGTAAGTTTCTTTCTTATTAAAAATATTATTATCATGCACTCCTCTTTTCGCAACAGGCTCGACCAATTCACCAGACTCAAGATTATATTTTAGAGATAGTTTAACCCAAAGTTCCGTATCTTCTGCAACAATCAGTTTTTCATTAAACATTCCTACATCAATAAGACATTGTTTTTTCACTATAAAACCATCACCAGAAAACCACCCCTGACTGCCAAAAGGCTCCATTCTCTCAAAAAGTTCTTCAGGCAAAATTTTTGATTTAAGTGTTGTTAATACATGTGGGATATTTGTATCTCCTTTATAACTATCATAAAAATGAATGCCAATAGCATTATAAACACCATCTATATTTCTATTCTCAAGTATTTTTAAATCATTTTTAAACCTGTTATCTAGATAAAAATCATCTGCATCCAAAAAAGCAATCAACTCATTACTAGCAGTTTTAATACCTAAGTTTCTTGTTTTAGAGCGTCCGTGATTTTTCTTATCAGGATGTTGAAGAACTTTAATACGATTATCTTTTTCGATATATTTTCGTAATAAATCCAAAGAATCATCTGTACTCCCATCATCAATTAATATATACTCACTTACTTCTTTTTGTGCTAAAACAGATTCTATAGCTTTTGACAAAAACTTTTCGGCATTATAGATTGGTGTAATTACAGAAATCATTAGAAAGGTTTTACAGAAATTAAGTTATCTTGAATTTTCAATAAGTCCTTTTTTATTCTACCTTTTCTTTCTAATTTATGAATATAGTCGTTTATGTTAATATCTGTAAAATTTTCTTTGTTAAAAAAAGGATACTTATAATTCTCAATTCCTACTGAATCAAAATAATCATTATATTTTATACCATCGCCTATTATCCTATTAGTAAAAGACACTCGTAGAGAAGGTATGTCATAAGATTGAGGAATAATAATTCCATGTAAAGAACTGGAAATAATAAATTCACAATTTATAATTTGATTTAAAATAGTTTGAATATCTTTTCTAAGATCTATCATTATAATTTCATCTGTAATATTATTCGTTAAGTACCAATTATTCACATCATCAAACTCAACATAATGAGGTATAACACCAATTTTAAATTTCCTACTTTTTCCTTTTCTAGGAAATACTTTTGAAACTAGCAAACCAGGATCACCATATACTTCAGGAACATTATATCCTCTATTTAATAATTCATTTCTAGTATGTTTACCTCTTACCGCAAAATATTTAGCGTTAGGTGCTATAGATTTACTATCAATTAAACCAGACCCCCAAATCAAGCTATTTTTTGCACCAAAATGAAGAATGCTACCTATACCAAAGACATGATTAGTAAACTTTTTTTGAAAAAAATTTTGTCTCATAGGATTTATCCATTTCACTTTTTTTCCTGAAAGTTTGTGAATTAAATCCTTTGATAATTCATCTCCAAAATTAACAATATCGTCTCGTTTCAAATGAGGATTGGAAAACCAAAATAGTTTTATCATGACTTAGTTTTCATTATTAAAATCGTCTGGCTTTTTTGGTTTTGAAAGCTAAAAACATCATTCATTATAAAGAATCTATTTAATAAATTTAAAGATTACTTGTTTTTTCCAATAAGATTTTTTTTCAACTTTAAACCCAGACACCAAAAATATATCACATAAAGTTTTCTCTTTGTAATCATTGACCCATCCATTTTTAGCACGATATTTATCATTCAATTCTTGAGTTGCATACGAACATATTATAATATTTGTGATTTTTTCTAATTTATGAATTAAGCTTGAAATATTATAAACATACTCTAAAACACCACTTAAAAACACAATATCATATTGCTTATAAAAAGGAAAATTTTTTTTATTCAAATCACATCTAATTATACCATCTCTCCTTTTCACGAAATCTGATGGCGTGTAAATACAATTCTTAGGTAAAAGACTTTTTAATTTCATTCTACCTGCTCCAAATTCTAAAACTGTGGAGTTTGGTTCAATTAACTTTGACATTATTTCAGTCCTTTCATCCCAACTTACATTTAATGCCTCATTATTTTTCCACCTGTTAAAATCAGACTTCTTAAATATCCGATTAAAAAATGTCCTTACTTCTAATGAATTAAATAAATATTTGCTTTTCATCAGTTTGACTATGATTTTATTTTTATACCACTTCGTAAGAGAATTCTGGTAGTGTATGTGCTTGTAAATTATTAAAAATCTTATTGTTAGTAAATGTATTCCGACTAACTACATTAAATTCATAAAAGTTTTCTACCCAATAAAACACTTTAATTTTATCATAAAAATAAATATCAATAAAATAATCACCTGGCAATAAATTTGGTTTCTTAATATTAAGAATCACATTAAAATCTTTCAACAATTTAAAATCTAATGAATTTGAAGTATAATCCATCTTAAAATGTAAAACATTTTCGTTCATTTCATTTCTTATTCCGATATCGAAACACAAGGGAAAGTCTAATAATTTATTGTTAGAAATTCTCAATTTTAAAAATAAATCATCTTGAATTCCAACGTTTTTTGAAAAATCCAAAACTTCTACATTTAATTCATTAGTATCTTTTCTTACTACCAGATCTGGATTAAAAATCTTTTTATATAAATTAAGCGCTTCATTCACACCTCCATTAAAACTTATACTACCCTTATCTAAAACTATAACTCTAGTGCACAAACTTTTTACAGCCACCATATTATGGCTTACAAACAAAACGGTACGTCCTTCCCCTCTACTAATGTCCTGCATTTTACCTATAGCTTTTTTTTGGAACTCGGCATCTCCAACAGCTAGCACTTCATCAATCACTAAAATATCGGGTTCTAAATATGCCGCTACGGCGAATGCTAATCGTACTGTCATACCAGAAGAATAGCGTTTTACTGGAGTATCTATATAGCGTTCGCAACCTGAAAAATCTATAATCTCATCTATTTTAGAACGAATCTCTTCCTTGGTCATTCCTAAAATAGCACCATTTAAAAAGATGTTTTCGCGCCCTGTCATTTCTGGGTGAAAGCCTGTACCCACTTCTAAAAGTGATGCTATACGTCCTTTTGTTTTTATTTGACCTGTAGTTGGGTTCGTTACTCTGGAGAGTATTTTTAACAAAGTAGATTTACCCGCACCATTTTTACCTATAATACCCAAAACTTCACCTCGTTTAACTTCAAAATTAATATCCTGTATGGCCCAAACATAGTCAGAATTAGCTTTAGAACTTCTAACATTTACATCCCCTATTTTTAAAAACGGATTGTCTTTTCCTCTCACATTATACCACCAACGTTTTAAATCGTCACCAATAGTACCTCTACCAATCAAGCCCAAACGGTACTGTTTACTTAAGTTTTCTATTTTAAGTATAATATCACTCATTGTTCTTTTTTTTGTGGATAGTAAAACATCTACTCACATCTCACTTCTTAAATCGTATCAATAAAACTTTTTTCTGTTTTGTTAAAAACAATAATCCCTAAAATCAAAATAATTAAAGTTACTATTAGGGTATAAATAAACATTCCTGTATTAAAAACACCAGTATTTAATAACACGTATCTTACAGTTTCAATGACAAAAGTTAATGGATTGTATTTTACAATCCAAGCATAGTCAGGCAACTTTTCTACAAAGAATGAAACAGGATACATGACCGCAGACATATACATTAATAACTGCAATCCAAATCCTATTAGTATTTTTAAATCTCTATATTTTGTAACCAAAGAAGAAATTATCATACCCAAGCCTAGACCTAGCATCCCCATAATAAGAATCATCATTGGAAACAAAAGGATGTAAACATTCAAACTAATTGCTGCGCCTTGGATATAATAATACACATAGAAAGATGCAAAAACGAGCAATTGTATCCCGAATTTCAATAAATTAGAAATTACAACTGACAACGGCACTATAATACGAGGGAAATACACTTTACCAAAAATACCTGCATTGGCAGAAAATGTATTAGACGTCGCAGAAAAACAAATTTTAAAATAATTCCAAATCGTTATACCTGCTAGATTAAATAAAAAGGGCGGTACCGTTCCCGTAGAAATATTAGCAACATTGTTAAAAATTAATGTAAATATAATAGAAGTAAATAGCGGCTCTATTAAATACCATAGTGGTCCTAAAATAGTTTGCTTGTAAGCAGTTACTATATCTCGCTTGACAAAGAGAAATAACAAATCCCTATAACGCCAAACTTCTTTTAAATTTAAATCTAATAATTTATGTTTAGCTGATATTGTGTATAGCCATGTATCCTCGGTGCTATTGCTCAAATTTATATTTTTTTAAGTATCTCTTTGCTAAAGTTCAGTTCTCAATCTTTTTTGCAATCATTTTATAATTTCAAAACACTTGAACTGACATTATTTATTTATAAAGTTCTCCCAAGTAATTTTTAAACCTTCTCTAACATTAAATTGTGGTTTAAATCCCAATAATTGTTCTGCCTTAGAAATATCGGCCAATGAATCTCTAACATCACCTTGTCTTTGTGGTCCGTAATTTGCTTTCACGTCTTTTTGTGCTGCTTCATTAATATTTTTCCATAAATAGTTCACACTAATACGTTCTCCACAAGCAATATTAAATACTTCATTAGCTGCTTCCTTTAGTGCAAAAAACCCTTTTATATTGGCTTGAACCGCATTTTCAACAAAGGTAAAATCTCGTGTTTGCTCACCATCACCATTAATAGTTGCCGATTTATTGTTATTTATTGCTTCCATAAACAATGGAATAACAGCAGCATAAGCCCCTTCTGGGCTTTGCTTTGGTCCAAAAATATTGAAATACCGTAATCCTATAACATCCGTATTGTATGTTTTACCAAATACATCAGCATACAGTTCATTTACATACTTGGTTATAGCATACGGCGATAAGGGTTTACCTATATTGTCTTCTACTTTTGGCAAAGTTAAACTATCTCCATAGGTAGAACTTGATGCTGCATACACCATACGTTTTACACTATCACTCTCTTTAAGTGCAATCATCATGT
>CAYQME010000027.1:0-32224 GCA_964418645.1 uncultured Flavobacteriaceae bacterium | reverse complement strand
ACTGGGAAGGTGAGATTCCTCATGTTTACCGTTGGTCTTATGATTATAGTAAACCGGGTCATGATGATGATTTTGTACCTCAAAATGTACCTTTAAAAGAAGGCGAAGAAGAGCTACAACATTAGTTATAAAAACAGTTAAATAATATATTTAAAGCCTTTCCAATTAGAAAGGCTTTTTCTTTATATTTGAGGCATGAACGAAAATCTTAATCCTTCAAGTGAAGATTTTACTCCAGAAGAGCATGATATAGAAAGAGCCTTAAGACCACTTTCTTTTGATGATTTTGCTGGACAAGATCAGATTTTAGAAAATTTAAGAATATTCGTTAAGGCATCCAATAAGCGAGGAGACGCTTTGGACCACACTTTATTTCATGGTCCACCAGGATTAGGAAAAACCACATTAGCTCATATTTTGGCTAATGAGTTAGGTGTTGGTGTTAAGGTAACTTCGGGTCCTGTTATAGATAAGCCAGGAGATTTGGCCGGATTACTTACTAATCTTGAAGAAAGAGATGTCTTATTTATTGATGAAATTCATCGTCTAAGCCCTATTGTTGAAGAGTATTTGTATTCTGCGATGGAGGATTATAAAATTGATATCATGATTGAGTCTGGACCAAACGCAAGAACGGTTCAAATTAACCTAAACCCATTCACATTAGTTGGCGCCACGACACGCTCAGGGTTACTTACTGCGCCTATGCGAGCACGTTTTGGAATTAGTAGTCGGTTAGAATACTACAAAACAGAATTACTAACAACTATAGTACAACGTAGCGCAAATATTTTAGACGTTTCTCTTTCAATGGAAGCAGCAATAGAAATTGCAGGACGAAGCCGTGGTACACCAAGAATAGCAAATGCCTTATTACGACGCGTTCGTGATTTTGCACAAATAAAAGGGGATGGCAAAATTGATATTGAAATTTCTAAGTATAGCTTAAAAGCATTGAATGTAGATGCACATGGTTTGGATGAAATGGATAATAAAATTTTAACTACAATTATCGATAAATTTAAAGGAGGACCAGTAGGGATAACAACCTTAGCAACAGCAGTGAGCGAAAACACAGAAACCATTGAAGAAGTGTACGAACCTTTTTTAATACAGCAAGGATTTATAATGCGAACACCACGAGGGAGAGAAGTTACAGAATTGGCGTATAAACACCTTGGTAGAATTAAAGGCGCAACTCAAGGTGGCTTGTTTTGACACATAATGTCATTCTGAACTTGTTTCAGAATCTTATCAAAAATGAACAAAAAACAAAATTATACCAACCTCATCAAAACCGAAGCCAAACGCCTCGGTTTTTTATCTTGTGGTTTTAGTAAAGCTGAATTTTTGGAAACAGAAGCACCTCGGTTAGAAAAATGGTTAAACAACAATATGCAAGGAGAGATGCAGTATATGGAAAACCATTTTGACAAGCGATTAGACCCAACAAAACTGGTAGAAGGGTCAAAATCTGTTATTTCTTTATTACTCAATTACTATCCAGAAAAGCAACAAACACAAAACAGCTTTAAGCTATCCAAATATGCTTACGGGACAGATTATCATTTCGTTATTAAGGATAAATTCAAACAGTTGCTTCAATTTATTCAAGAAGAAATTGGAGAAGTAGAAGGTAGAGCTTTTGTAGATTCTGCTCCTGTGTTGGATAAAGCTTGGGCTGCAAAATCGGGTTTAGGTTGGATTGGTAAACACAGTAATTTATTGACGCAACAAGTTGGTTCATTTTATTTTATCGCAGAACTCATTATTGATTTAGACTTAGATTATGATTTGCCTGTAACAGACCATTGTGGAGAATGTACTGCTTGTATTGATGCCTGCCCAACACAAGCTATTGTTGAACCTTATGTGGTAGATGGCAGTAAATGTATTTCATATTTCACTATAGAGTTAAAAAAACAAATACCAAATAATGTAAAAGGTCAATTTGAAGATTGGATGTTTGGTTGCGATATTTGTCAGGATGTATGTCCTTGGAATCGGTTTTCAACACCACATAGTCAACCGCTTTTTAATCCGCATCCAAAACTGTTGTCTATGAACAGAAAAGATTGGGAGGAAATTACCCAAGACACCTTTAATAAAGTATTTAAAAATTCAGCAGTAAAGCGCACTAAATTTTCTGGACTGTCTAGAAATATCAAATTCTTAAAAGAATAGTATTATTTGTGTGACTATTAAGCACAACATCGTACCTTTGTTGGTTGGGAATTTGTTCCTAATTAACAAACTCTTAGAAAATTATTCTTCAGGCGAAAGCCAGAATCTAATTAGATAATATCATGAGTAAGCAAAATAAACGTAGTGAAGCGTTATTATATCACTCACAACCAACTCCTGGAAAAATTAAAGTAGTTCCTACAAAAAAATATGCCACCCAAAGAGATTTATCGTTAGCATATTCTCCTGGTGTAGCCGAACCTTGTCTTGAAATAGAAAAAGATAAAAGCAACTCTTATAAATATACAGCCAAAGGAAATTTGGTAGCAGTTATTTCAAATGGGACAGCAGTTTTAGGATTAGGAAATATTGGTCCTGAGGCATCAAAACCTGTGATGGAAGGAAAAGGATTATTGTTTAAAATATTTGCAGATATCGATGTTTTTGATATTGAAATAGATACTGAAAATGTAGAAGAGTTTATCCAGACTGTAAAGCATATAGCACCAACCTTTGGTGGTATAAATCTTGAAGATATAAAAGCTCCTGAAGCTTTTGAAATTGAAAGACGACTAAAAGAGGAGCTCGATATTCCAGTCATGCATGACGACCAACATGGTACTGCCATTATTTCTGCTGCGGCATTGTTGAATGCTATAGAAATTGCAAAAAAGAAAATTGGAAAGGTAAAAATTGTAATAAGTGGTGCTGGAGCTGCTGCAATTTCGTGTACGCGATTATATCAATCTTTTGGTGCAAAGCGAGAAAATATTGTAATGCTTGATAGTAAAGGGGTTATTAGAAAAGATAGAAGTAATTTATCCACTCAAAAAGCAGAATTTGCAACTTTAAGAAACATTGCCACCTTAGAGCAAGCTATGAAAAAAGCAGATGTGTTTATAGGTTTGTCAAAAGCGGATATAGTAACACCAAATATGATAAAGGTGATGGCTAAAAACCCTATAGTTTTTGCTTTGGCAAATCCAAATCCTGAAATTGCCTATCAATTAGCTATTGATACCCGAGACGATATCATCATGGCAACGGGAAGAAGTGATCATCCAAACCAAGTAAATAATGTACTTGGATTTCCATTTATTTTTAGAGGTGCGTTAGATGTTCGTGCTACAGTTATTAATGAAGCAATGAAAAAAGCTGCAGTTATTGCACTTGCTAATTTAGCCAAAGAGCCTGTACCAGAACAAGTAAATATTGCCTACGGCAAGACTAAGTTAGCATTTGGAAAAGAATATATAATCCCTAAACCGTTTGACCCTAGATTAATTGCAACGGTTCCAGTGGCTGTAGCTAAAGCTGCCATGGAAAGTGGAGTTGCAACTCACCCCATTAAGGATTGGCAAAAATATAAAGAAGCATTATTGGAACGTTTAGGAAGTGACCATAAGCTAGTACGTTTATTACACAATCGTGCTAAATTAGACCCAAAACGCGTTGTTTTTGCAGAGGCCGACCATTTAGTAGTTTTAAAAGCAGCTCAAATTGTTTATGATGAAGGGATTGCTATTCCAATTTTATTAGGACGCATAGATATTATTAGACGCTTAAAAAAAGAAATTGATTTTGACGCAAAAGTGACTATTATTGACCCAAAATCGGATGATGAAAGACATAAAAAAGATGCTTACGCCAAAATATACTGGGAAAGACGTAAACGACGAGGGATTACATTGCATACTGCAAAAAAACTGATGCGAGAACGTAACTATTATGCTGCAATGATGGTAAATGAAGGCGATGCTGATGCTCTTATTTCAGGATATTCTAGAAATTATCCTACCGTTGTAAAACCCATATTAGAGTTAATAGGCCTTGATAAAGGAGCTACTAGAATAGCTACGACCAACTTAATGATGACCCAACGAGGACCACTATTTTTGAGTGATACATCAATAAATATTGACCCCAATTCTAAAGATCTTGCCAAAATAGCCCAAATGACAGCTACAACCGTAAAAATGTTTGGACTCGAACCCGTAATTGCAATGATATCATATTCAAATTTTGGATCTTCAGATCATGAAAAAGCATCTAAAGTAAGAGAAGCCGTGTCGTATATGCATCGTTTTTACCCAAGTTTAATAGTAGATGGTGAGTTTCAAACAGATTTTGCGCTTAATAATGAAATGCGCCAAGATATATTTCCTTTTTCAAAGCTAGCAGGGAGAAAAGTGAATACGCTTATATTTCCAAACTTAGATTCGGCTAATATTACCTATAAGCTTTTAAAAGAGCTTAATAAGGCCGATAATATTGGGCCAATTATGATGGGATTAAGAAAACCTGCGCATATTTTGCAATTGGATGCTAGTGTAGATGAAATTGTAAACATGACTGCTATTGCTGTAATTGATGCTCAAAAGAAGCAGAAAAGAGATTAAAAGCATATGTTTTACGGTTAGATTATCTCGTTATATTGTATAATAATTTTATTACATTTGGGACGATAACAAAATTTGATTAATGATTACCCATATCCAAGGAAGACTTATAGAGAAAAAACCTACTGATGTTGTGATAGACTGTAACGGTGTTGGTTATATGCTAAATATTTCTTTGCATACGTATTCACAAATACAAGATCAAGAAAACTTAAAACTTTTTACGCACCTTCAGGTTAAAGAAGATGCACACACATTATTTGGATTTTCTTCATTAAGTGAACGTGAAATATTTCGTTTGCTTATTTCGGTAAGTGGTATTGGAACTAGCATTGCACGTACAATGCTATCATCATTAACGCCAAAACAAGTGCGAGAAGGGATTGCGGTAGGAGATGTAGCATTAATTCAATCAGTTAAAGGAATTGGTTTAAAAACTGCACAGCGTGTTATTATTGAACTAAAAGATAAAGTCCTAAAAATTTATGATATTGACGAGGGAATAACCTCTAGCAACAATACTAACTCCGATGAAGCGTTATCTGCTTTAGAAGTTCTTGGTTTTTCTAAGAAACAATCGGAACGTGTTGTAAATAAGATTATTTCTAATAACCATGACGTAAGTGTAGAAGTTATAATAAAAGAAGCCTTAAAAAATTTATAATTGATTTGAAAACTACCAACATTAATTTTTACAAATCTACCAAAACATATATGCTTACAGGCATTATGTTACTGTTCTATATTGTGACCTATGCACAAGAACCAACAGTTAAAGATTCAACGAGTACCACATTTTCTTTTCGTAATTTAAATATGCCAAATCCGAATAGTATTGTGTCTAAATATACTTACGACCCAATTACTGATAGATATATTTATACGGAGAGTGTTGGTAAATTCAATATAAATTATCCTATAATTTTATCTCCTAAAGAATTTCAAAGGTTAGTAGAATTAGAAAATTTAAAGAATTATTACAAGCAGAAAATTGATGCTTATGATGGGAAAAAAAATGGAGCTGATGAGTTGCAAAAAAACCTTATTCCAGATTTATATGTAGATTCCGATTTTTTTGAAACGATTTTTGGGGGAAATACTATTGAAGTAATACCACAAGGATCAGTAGAAATGGATATGGGAATATTGTTTACAAAACAAGATAATCCTTCATTTTCCCCAAGAAGAAGAAGTAGCTTTAATTTTGATTTTAACCAACGTATTAACTTAAGTCTTTTAGGAAAAGTTGGAACAAGACTCCAAGTTACTGCCAATTACGACACACAATCTACTTTCGATTTTCAAAATTTAGTAAAACTAGAATATACACCAACGGAAGATGATATAATTCAAAAAATTGAAGTTGGTAATGTAAGTATGCCTTTAAATAGCTCTTTAATTACGGGTGCGCAAAGTTTATTTGGAGTAAAAACACAGTTACAGTTTGGTAAAACCACTATTACAGGCATATTTTCTGAGCAACAATCGCAAACACGAACAGTAGTAGCCCAAGGAGGAGGTACTCTAGAAGAGTTTGAGTTTTTTGGCTTAGACTATGATGAGAATAGACACTTTTTCTTAGCACAATATTTTAGAGACACTTATGACGAAGCCTTAAAAACATACCCTTATATAAACAATCAAGGCTTGCAAATTACAAGGATAGAAGTTTGGGTAACCAATCGATCTAATCAAACGGACGATGTAAGAAATATTGTAGCACTTCAAGATTTAGGAGAGTCTAGCGTTTTGGGCTCACCGGTAAACGTTACTGCAGGTCCAAATGCGTTTCCAAGTAATGGAAATAATGCATATGACCCAACTAATATTGGTGGACCTGGATCTCAAATTACGGATGCTATTAGAGATATAGCTACAGTACCAGCTGGGATTTTAGTGCCAGGTGTTAATGAAGGTTTTGATTATGGAAAGTTAGAAAACGCAAAAAAACTTACTCAAGGCAATGAGTATATATTGAATAGCCAATTGGGATATATTTCTTTAAATCAGCGCTTACAAAATGACGAAATACTGGCTGTAGCGTTTCAATTTACTGTTGGAGATCAAGTATTTCAGGTTGGTGAATTTGCAAATGATGGAATAGATGCTACTGGTATTTCTATAGATGGAGGCACAGGAAATACCATTATTAATAATAATAGTTTGGTACTTAAAATGTTAAAGAGTACTGTTACGAATGTACAAGAACCTATTTGGGACTTGATGATGAAGAATATTTACAACACAGGCTCTTTTCAATTAGACAAAGAAGATTTTAAATTAAATATTTTTTATACTGAAACGTCTCCTTTAAACTTTATAACTCCGGTTGATGGCACACCTTTCCCTGCACCTGCGCCAAACGAAGATGCTTTAGAAGAGACACCATTATTGAGAGTTTTTAATTTGGATAAATTAAATTTTAATAACGACCCACAGTTTAATGGTGATGGTTTTTTTGATTTTGTTCCGGGAATTACGGTCATCCAACAAAACGGAAAAATAATTTTCACCAATGTAGAACCTTTTGGTAAATATTTATTTGACGTGTTGGATATAGATAATAATCCGAGTGATAACGATTTAGATTATAACGATCCCACACAATATAACCCTAACCAAGCAAAATATGTTTACGACAAATTATATAAGTCAACAAAAACAGGTGCTTTAGAGGATGGCGAAAAAAATAAGTTTCAAATTAAAGGGCGTTATAAGTCTGGAGGAGGAACAGGAATTCCAATAGGAGCATTTAATGTACCACGAGGATCTGTTAAAGTTACAGCAGGAGGAAGAGTACTAGTTGAAGGTGTAGATTATACTGTAAATTATCAATTAGGAACGGTTCAAATTTTAGACCCAGCATTACAAGCGTCTAATACGCCAATTCAAGTTTCAGTAGAAAACAATGCGGTATTTGGACAACAAACCAAACGCTTTTCAGGAATTAATGTTGAGCATCAATTTAATGAAAATTTTGTATTAGGAGCAACGTTTTTAAATCTCAATGAGCGACCAATTACGCAAAAGGCAAGTTATGGCGCAGAACCTATAAATAACACCATATTTGGGATTAATGGTAATTTTTCAACGGAGGTACCATTTTTAACACGATTAGCAAATAAATTACCAAATATAGATACTGATGCCCCATCAAACTTATCGGTTAGAGGGGAATTTGCATATTTGCTTCCAGGAGCACCAAAAGGATCAAACTTTAATAGTGAAGCAACAACCTATGTCGATGACTTTGAAGGCACTCAAAATGCAATCGATATGCTCTCACCTATATCATGGCACTTATCAAGTAGACCTAGAGGATTAGGACGTGTTTATAGTGAAGGTCCTGAAGATGATAATGGTGTTCAAAATGGTTATGATAGAGCACAATTAAACTGGTACACTATAGATCCTATTTTTTATAGTAGTTTACGACCAAGTGGTATTAGTGATGACGACATGTCTAATCTATATACACGACGAGTTTCTATTGAAGAAATTTTTCCTCAAATAGATATTGTACAAGGGCAAACCACAGTTATTAATCCACTAGATTTAGCATATTACCCTTCAGAAAGGGGTGCTTATAATATGGATCCTAACGCAAGTAATAATACTTTAGTTAATCCGCAAGATTCATGGGCAGGTATTATAAGACAACTTACATCTACAGATTTTGAGCAAGCAAATGTTGAATATATCGATTTTTGGATGCTAGATCCTTTCTTGGATAATCCATCTAATCCGGGAGGTAAATTAACAATAAACCTTGGGAATATTTCTGAAGATATCTTAAAAGATGGACGTAAACAATATGAAAATGGTCTAGACGAATCAGGAGATATTAGTACTTTGCCTCAAACGGTTTGGGGGTCTGTAGTGCCACAAAACCAATCTTTGATTTATGCATTTTCTAGTTTGGGACAAGAACGAATAAACCAAGATGTGGGTTATGATGGCTATGACGATGCCGAAGAAGCATCAGTATTTCCTGCTTTCGCAGGATTATCTGATCCAGCAAAAGATAATTATTCATACTTTTTAAATACTGAAGGCGATATTTTTGACCGCTATAAACTATATAATGGTCAAGAAGGGAATTCGCCAGATACATTTTCACAAACGAATAGAGGTTCTACAACGGAGCCTGACGTAGAAGATATAAATCGAGATAACACAATGAACACCATTGATAGTTATTTTGAATATGAACTAGATATTACTCCAACGAGTTTGGCAAACCCTAATAATTCGAGTGTTAGAGACAGAAAAGAGGTAACAGTAACACTGCCAAATGGAGATTCGAGATTAGTACGTTGGTATCAATTTAGAATTCCACTAACAGCGTCAACAAGACAAGTTGGAGGGATTTCAGATTTTAGATCCATCCGTTTTATGCGTCTGTATTTAAAAGAATTCACCCAAGATGTAGTATTGCGTTTTGGAACTTTAGATTTAGTGCGTAGTGATTGGAGACGTTATCAATTGTCTTTAGACAATGATCCAAACAATGATGCAGATGGTACAGAATTTAACGTAGGCATTATTGGCATTCAAGAAAACGATGGTACTTATGTGTCTCCTCCAGGAGTAGAGCGGGAACAATTAAATAATAACAATACGCTGGTTAGACAAAATGAACAATCTTTAGTGGTTAATACATGTAAATTAGAGCCAGAAGATTCACGAGCGGTTTATAAAAATATTAGTGTAGACATGCGACAGTTTAAAAAACTGAGAATGTTTATACATGCCGAAGAAGGAACGTCTCCCGGTATAGCAGATGGTGACGCTATTGGTTTTATAAGAATGGGTAACGATTTTACGCAAAACTATTACCAAATAGAAATTCCGTTGGAAGTGTCTCCAGGAGGTTCTATAAGTGAAACTGCGGTGTGGCCAGATGTGAATGAAATTAATTTCCCTATAGAAGTACTTGCAAAAATTAAAGCTTTAGGAATTTCTGAAGGTACTCTTGGTAATCTAGACCCAACATTTTATGATGTTATAGATGGTGTATTAACCGAAACTCCTGTTCCAGAATTTTCGCCATATACAATAGGACAACACCGTGTTGCCATTAAAGGGAATCCAAATTTTGGAGATATAAGAACACTTATGGTGGGGATTAAAAACTCCAGACAAGATAATGTTGATGTATGTGCTGAAGTATGGTTTAATGAGTTACGATTGTCAGACATGGATAATAAAGGCGGTTGGGCAGCTATAGTAAGTATGGATACTAACATAGCAGACTTTATGGATATTAGTGCTACAGGACGAAGAAGCACTACAGGATTTGGCACAATTGAACAAGGACCTAATGAAAGAAGTAGAGAGGATGTTAAACAATACGATGTAGTTACAAATGTAAATCTGGGGCAGTTATTGCCAAAAAATTGGGGACTGCAAATTCCATTTAACTATGGTCAAAGCGAAGCAATTATTACACCAGAATATGATCAGCAGTATAAAGATGTAAAACTTCAAACCCGTCTTGACGCCGCAGCAAATAGTAACGAACGGGAAACTATTCGAAAACAGTCAGAAGACTATACAAAACGACAGAGTATTAACTTTATTGGTGTCAGAAAGCAAAGAACAGGAGAAGCAACTCCAAGATTTTATGATGTAGAAAATGTAACGCTTAACTATTCGTTTAATCAAGTTGAACATAGAGATTTTGAAATTGAAAATGCACTAGACCAAAATATTAGAGTAGGTGCAAATTATAACTTTAGCTTTAATCCAATAAAAATTGAACCTTTTAAAAAGAACGATTCCTTATTTAAAGGAAAATACTGGAAAATATTAAAAGATTTTAACTTTAATTTATTGCCAACGAGTTTTTCTGTGAATTCTGATTTTGTGAGACAATTCAATAAGCAAAAATTTAGAGAGATTGATTTAGGAGGCAGTAATATTAGCATTGAAGAATTGTTTAGAAGAAACTACACATTTAATTTTCAATACACAATTAACTACGACCTAACGGATGCATTACGATTGAATTTTACAGCGTCAAACAATAATATTGTTCGTAATTATTTTATTAATGATAATTTAAATGGCTCACAAGACCCTTCTAAAGATGTATGGGATGGGTTCTTTGATGTTGGTGATCCTAATAGACAGTTTCAACAATTAGGGCTTAATTATGAAATACCTATAAATAAAATACCAGCACTTAGTTTTCTTACTGCAACCTATGCATATACAGGAGATTTTCTATGGCAAAAGGGATCTGATCTATTTGGGAATTTAACTATTGATGGACAAACATATAATTTAGGAAACTCGGTATCAAATGCAAACACGCATAATTTGAATGCCACTTTAGATATGAAACGTTTGTATAGCTATATTGGATTGGTTAGAAAAAAGAGCAAATCCACAGCGGGCAATTCAAAATCAAATAGAGGTGTTCCTGCAACTAATGCAAACCAAAAACAAGCTGCTAAATCTAAAAACAATGCGGCATTTAATACTGTAGTAGATATATTAACTATGGTTAAAAGAGTTCAAATTAATTACACTGAAAATAATGGATCATTCTTACCAGGATATTTACAAACACCTGGATTTATAGGAACAACAAAACCTACCTTTGGTTATACTTTTGGAAGCCAGAGAGATATTAGACATTTAGCAGCTAGGAATGGTTGGTTAACAGTTTTTCCAGATTTTAACCAACAATACACAGAGACACAAAATAAAAACTTAATACTATCGGCAACTGTAGAGCCAGTACGAGATTTAAAAATAGATGTTACAGGAGGACGTACATATGCTAGTAATTTTACCGAAAACTTTAATACAACGGATACCAATGGAGATGGCTTTAGTGACACCTACAATTCATTAATTCAAAATACATTTGGGAATTTCAATATTTCAACATCTTTAATAAAAACGGCTTTTAAAAGTAGTGATGAAAATGGGTCGATTCCTTTTGAAGACTTTAGAGCAAATAGATTAATCATAGCACGACGACTGGCGCAAAGAGATGGTGTTAATTTTTCTAATCCAGCAAACTTTGAAAATGGCGATGTAACAGGATTTCCATTAGGATATGGTAAATCTAATCAAGCGGTATTATTACCAGCGTTTTTAGCAGCTTATTCAGGTACGGACGCTAGTAAAGTAAAGTTAGGAGCTTTTAGAGATGTACCAATACCTAATTGGTCATTAAAATATACCGGATTTATGAAAATGAAGTGGTTTAAAAAGCATTTCAAGCGTTTTTCTGTAGCACACGGCTATAGTGCTAGTTATACCATTAACCAATTTAGAACGAACCTTGATTATAATGCTCCTGATTTAGGCGCAGATTATAACACACAAAATCAGAATGTATTAGATCAATCCGGGAATTATAAAAATGAAACTTTATTTAGTAATATTAACTTAGTAGAACAATTTAGCCCATTAATTAAGTTAGATTTTGAAATGAAAAATTCTATGAAGATATTGGCAGAAATTAGAAAGGATCGTGTATTATCTTTAAGTTTTGATAACAATTTACTCACCGAAATTCAAGGTAAAGAATACATTTTCGGGTTAGGTTATAGAATAAAAGATGTAAAAATTAATTCTAAAATGGCTGGTCCACGAAAAGTAATAAAAAGTGATTTAAATATGAAGGCTGATGTTTCAGTTAGAGAAAATAAAACTATTATTAGATATTTAGATCTAGACAATAATCAGGTAACTTCTGGACAAACCATATGGAGTCTTAAGTATACTGCAGATTATGCATTTAGTAAGAACTTAACAGGGATTTTCTTTTTTGACTATTCCTTTTCAGAATATGCAATATCTACAGCTTTTCCACAAACATCTATTCGCTCAGGACTAACTTTGAGATATAACTTTGGAAACTAATTAAACAACTAATATATTTACCGAAAAATTACATTATGAATATTCCATCTGAATTAAAATATACTAAAGATCACGAATGGGTTAGTATTGAAGGCGACATTATTACCATAGGAATTACAGACTTTGCACAAAGTGAACTAGGAGATATTGTTTATGTTGAGGTAGAAACCTTAGATGAAACCTTAGAGGCAGAAGAAGTATTTGGTACCGTTGAAGCTGTAAAAACAGTTTCAGATTTATTTTTACCTGTTTCAGGAGAAATAATTGAGTTTAATGAAGCCTTAGAAGACGAACCAGAAAAAGTGAATACCGATCCTTATGGAGATGGTTGGATGATAAAAGTAAAATGTGACGATGTATCTAAATTAGACGTTTTACTTTCAGCGAATGATTATAAAGTACTAATAGGTGCATAATAAAATAATAGTGCTATTTGTAGCAGTAGGCTATTCAATTATATTAGCAGTTCTTAGTTTAATAAGCAATGATGCATTGCCCTATTTTGGTACTAATTATGAAGATAAAATCTATCATCTTTTAGCATACGCTCTATTAACTTTTTTATGGTTTAAAGTTTTTATTAAGTTTAAGACTAGAAAACCAATCCTTTTGGCATTTATTAGTTCAATAGTTTTTGGTATAATTATTGAAGTGTTACAAGGAGAGTTTACTGTTGCAAGAGATGCTTCTATTATGGATATTCTTGCTAATAGTATTGGAGTTACTATTGTATCGCTTATTTTACTCATGAAAAATAGCACAATCGTTAAAAAAAAATAAACCCTTGCTTTTTTAGTAAATTATTGGTTATTTTACCAATCTTGAAAAAACAATAATTATGGAACCTAAAAAGAATTTGAAAGCTGATGTAAGACGAAATAGCTCAATTTATTTTGCTGTTGGTTTATTATTAATGTTAATAGTTACGTATTCTTCTATTAATTACAAGTCCTACGATAAGAGTGATATTGATATAGGAATGTTAAACATGGATGAGTTAGATGATGAAGAAATTCCAATCACCGAGCAAATTCAAACACCACCACCTCCACCACCTCCACCTGCCGCACCTGAAGTTATTGAGGTTGTAGAAGATGAAGAGGAAATAGAAGAAACAGTAATAGAATCTACTGAAACGGACGAAACGGAAGAAATTGTTGAAGTAGAAGATGTTGAAGTAGAAGATGTAGAAGAAGACATCGAGGTGCCTTTTGCAGTAATTGAGAATGTGCCCATTTTTCCTGGTTGTGAAAAAGGGAATAATGATGCCAAAAGAAAATGTATGTCTTCAAAAATCACAAAATTTGTACAAAAGAAGTTTAATACAGATTTAGCGGGCGATTTAGGTTTAACCGGAAGACAGCGTATTAATGTGGTTTTTAAAATAGATAAAAATGGAAATGTTGTTGGTGTCCGTTCAAGAGCGCCACATCCAAGATTAGAAAAAGAAGCAGCACGTGTTATTAATTTGCTTCCAAAAATGAAACCAGGTAAACAAAGAGGAAAAGCAGTAATTGTACCATATTCTTTACCTATTATATTCCAAGTTCAAGACTAAGAATAAACAACATAAATTTAAAATCCCGTTACAATTTTGTAACGGGATTTTTTTGGTATGCTTCTTGTATTTTATTCATAACATTAACATTTAAAACAATAATTATGAATTTTTCAAAGAAAAATCACGAACGCGTTGGTCAGAACGAGCCAGTCGTGAAAAAATCACAGAAGCATGATGCAAATTTACAAAAAAACTCAACTTTGTACTTTCAGGTTGGGTTGATTTTAACATTACTAGCCACTTATGGCTTGTTTGAAATGCAGTTTGAAAGAACAGTTATTCCTATTACCGATTACGCTATTTTAAACGATTCAGATGAAACTATTATTATTGAACAATTTAAAGTGTTTGAAGAGCCTACTAAACAAGAAGTACCAGAAGTACTTAAAAAGAAGGTTGTATTAAGTCAGCCGCCAAAAATTGTTCCTGATGACACATATCAAAAAAAGGAATTGTTTGAGATTATTACGCCAGAACAAAACACTTCAGGAAAAGTACTAGCTCCAGAGGATGTTAATGTATATATTCCTGAAGAAGTTGTCGACATAATTGGTGTAGAACAAGTGCCTATTTATCCAGGTTGTGAAGGATTATCTACCAATAAGGAACGTAGAAAATGTCTGTCTGATAAAATTGGAAGGTTAATTAGTAGAAAATTTAATTCAGATATAGCTTCAGATCTAGGTTTGCGTGGAAAACAACGTATTGATGTTCAGTTTAAAATAGACAAAACAGGCTATGTTACCGAAATTAAAGCGAGAGCACCACATGATAAGTTGGAAAGAGAGGCAATAAAAGTAATTCATAAAATACCTCAAATGATACCTGGAAAACAGCGCGATAATAATGTAGCAGTTATTTTTAGATTACCTATAGTGTTACAAGTCCAATAAACTGTTCATTAATACTTATAGTAAAACCGTTATCGTTATATGATAACGGTTTTTTTTACAACTGAACTTAAAAAATAGTATCTTTCACAAACAAAAATAGATTGACTTAACTGATGAAGAAATTTTTCCTACTAGCCTTAAGTTTTGTATCTTTAACTATAGTTGCCCAAGATCTTTCAGAATATGAAAAGCCACCAGTGTTTCCTAATTGTGAAAACGAATCCATTGAAGATTTAAAGAGTTGTTTCTACGAACAGGTTTCTCAATTAGTGTATCATAGTTTCAAGATTCCTCAAATTGTTAAAGACGAAAACTATAGTGGAAGTATTGTTGTATTGTTTGAAGTAGATGCAAAAGGAAACTTTGTGGTTCTATATGTTGATGCTATTTATAATGAGCTTAAAAAAGCAGTACAACAAGTGTTTTCTGAATTTCCTAAAATAACACCAGCAACCTATAACGGGAATCCAACCTACAAGCAGTATTCCTACCAAATTAAGATTCCGTTAGAAAACCCTTCTAATAGCATTCAAAATAGTGATATCGAGAATGAATCTAATGCTATTTCTGAAATTGTACGACATGCAAAGATGGAATATGATAGTGTTAATGCATCTATTAAAGCGTATGAAGGTTTAGAATATTTGAGTCAAGTAAATATTCCGTTTACTCATAGTGCTTATTCTCGTTTTGGAAGAAATATGAATATTATTGAGACTAACAGTCATACAGCATCAAAACCATTTATGTATGAAGATGCCTCAAAGTATTATGATTTTAAAGCAAAGAAAGACGAATTATTAATAGAAGCCAACTCTTGGGGAAAACGAAAATTACTAAATGAACATTTAGTGCAGATACAAGGCAAAGACTATTGGTTTACTTTAGATCCTGTTTTTGATCTCCAAGTAGGAAAAGATTCGGATGCCGATTTTAATACAACGTTTAATAATACTCGAGGGATTTATATACAAGGAGGTTTAGGAAGTAAGCTAAGTTTTTCAGCTTCAGTATACGAAAGTCAAGGACGTTTTGCGCAATATTTTAATCAATATGCAGAAACTTTAAAAGCCTTTGGGCCAGATCCAGCAATTATTCCTGGGCGAGGTATTGCTAAACGATTTAAAGACGATGCTTACGATTATCCAGTTGCCGAAGCCTATTTATCATATACTCCAGTAAAATTTTTAAATCTCCAGTTCGGACACGGTAAAAACTTTATTGGCGATGGCTATCGCTCTTTATTTTTAAGCGATGCAGCAAGCCCTTCGCCTTTTTTAAAGCTAAATGCAAAATTTTGGAAAATTAAGTTTACAACTACTTGGCTATGGTTAAAAGATGTTAGACCTGAAGTAGTCAAAGACAAAGCTTTTTTAACTAAATATATGGTGAATCACTATTTGAGTTGGAATGTTTCTAAAAGGTTCAATTTAGGCTTATTCGAATCTGTAGTATGGACAAACTCAAATAATAGAGGATTTGATATTAATTATTTAAATCCAATTATATTTTATCGTGCTATAGAATTTGAAACTGGTCAAGGTGCAGGAAATGCCATTGTAGGTGCTTCGGCAAAATATAAAGTGAATGATAATATTAACATTTACAGTCAATTTATTTTAGATGAATTTTCTCTGAGCGATATAAAAGGTGGTGAAAAAAGCTGGAAAAATAAATATGGTTACCAAATAGGCGCGAAGTATTACAATGCATTTAAAGTAAATAACTTGTTTTTGCAATTAGAGTATAATCGCGTAAGACCTTATACGTATTCGCATAATACTATTGTGCTTAATTATGGTCATAATAACCAATCATTAGCGCATCCATGGGGAGCTAATTTTAGTGAAACAATTCTAATTGGGCGTTATAATTATAAACGATGGTATGCAGATGCTAAGTTGGTTTTTGGATTTAAAGGATTTGATTTTAATAATGGCACTGATGATTTTAGTTATGGAGGAGACGTTTTTAGAGATTATAATGAGCGTCCATTTGATACTGGAGTAGAAGTTGGTCAAGGTATAAAAACCAATATTTCCCATGCAGAATTGCAAACGGGTTATGTGGTAAATCCAGCCACAAATTTAAAGTTGTTTGCCTATATAAGTTATCGTGATTTTAACCCTAATGCAACTACTGCTACTACATTTAAAAATAATTCAGTATGGTTTAGCTTAGGTTTAAAAACCGATTTGTTTAATTGGTATTTTGATTTTTAAGTGTTTTTACTTTTTCAAACTCTTGTAAAACGTTCTCCGTATTTTTTCAGAAGAAATAAAACCTGAACCATAATTTAAAGCGTCATAAGCCTCAGTAATTGTAGTATTTGCAACGACGTCATCTTCGGTTTTTCCTTTATCAATCTCAGCTTGTACTTTAGTTTTTAGTGTTTCTAACATTTTTAAAAATGTTTGGTATTCAGCCTTATTAGATAAACCACCATGACCAGGAATAATTTTGGTATTATCGTCTACAAGCATTAATCCCTTTTTAGCAGCTTCAATATAGCCCTTAACACTTCCTCCAGAATTTAAATCTATAAAAGGATAACGTCCATTAAAGTAAGTGTCACCAGTATGTAACACATTGCTGTTAGTAAAATAAAGTAAGGCATCCCCATCAGTATGAGCGTTATCCACATGAAATACAGCAATCTCATCGCCATTTATGTATAAATTCATTTTATTATTAAATGTAATAATTGGCAATGCTTCTTTAGGATTCATGCTGCCATCCCTTTTAGGGGTTTCTACCAGACGCTTTCTAACGTTATCATGAGCAATAATTTTCGCGCCTAATTTTGCCATATTAGCATTACCTCCAGTATGGTCGCCATGATAATGTGTGTTTACAAGAAAATTAATAGACTTATCATTTAATTTTTTGATAGCCTCCATAATTTTTGGAGTTAATGGAGCAAATTGGTCATCAATTACAAAGACACCGTCTTCACCTACAGAAACACCAATATTACCACCTTGTCCAACGAGCATATAAACATTATCTGAAAGATGTGTGGTTTTTATAGTAATTTCTTTGGTATTTTGAGCGTAAAGAATGGTGCTAAAAACAAATATAAAAAGGTATAAAGGTTTTTGAAAAGCTGTCATGAGTATGGTTTTTTATTAAAAAGTCCTCTAAAGATACTAAAACTTACGTTGCTCTTGTTAAATAGTGAATTACTTTTATTTTGCATTGTAATAAACAATTTTAAAAGTATCTTTGCAATCGCAAAACAACAGCACTAATTTAGCCAATGTCAAGGGTTTCAAATTCTTCTTTTCCAAAGACTTCAATAATTTCTGATTTTAAAGAGATTACAAAAATGCGACTCTCATTAAGTGTAGTGTTTTCATCGCTTGCAGGATATTTATTAGGAGCAGAAACGGTTAATGGATACATCTTACTTTTACTGGCTTTTGGTGGTTATTTTATGGTTGGAGCATCTAATGCATTCAATCAAATTATCGAGAAGGATTTAGATGCATTAATGGAGCGTACGAAGAATAGACCAATTCCAGCAGGACGTATGTCTGTTAATTCGGCATTTATTTTAGCTTCTATATTTACAATTTTAGGGATTACCATTTTATATATAATTAATCCACAAACAGCAATGTTTGGAGCCATTTCTATTTTTCTATACACAAGTGTATATACGCCTTTAAAAACAAAAACACCTTTATCTGTTTTTATAGGAGCCATTCCAGGAGCTATTCCATTTATGTTGGGTTGGGTTGCCGCTACAAACAATTTTGGTATCGAGCCAGGGACGTTATTTATGATTCAATTTTTTTGGCAGTTCCCTCATTTTTGGGCAATTGGTTGGTTTTTGCACGAGGACTACCAAAAAGCAGGATTTAATATGTTGCCAACTGGGAAAAGAGATAAAGGGACAGCTGTACAAACTATTTTATATACAATTTGGACTATTATTGTATCTATTATCCCAGTTTTTGGGTTTACTGGAAGTCTTCACTTAACAATTGTAGGAGCTATAATTGTATTTTTATTAGGATTAGTGATGCTCTATTATGCAGTGCAGTTATATAAAAAAATGACTGCAGTAGCTGCCAGACAATTAATGTTAGCAAGTGTATTATATATTACACTAGTACAAATAATATATGTTTTAGATAAATTTATTAGATAATTATGGATTTAACACAAGGAACAATAGAAGAGAAAAGTAATAGAGCAAAAAAAATGATGCTGTGGTTTGGTATTATATCATTAATAATGTCGTTTGCTGGATTAACAAGTGCATTTGTAGTAAGTAGTACTAGGGAAGACTGGTTAACGAGTTTTGAGCTACCAAATGCTTTCATTATTAGTTTGGTGCTTATAATTTTAAGTAGTGTTATGCTTATTATTTCTAAGAGAACATTGAAATCTGGCGCCAGAAATACATCTTTATCATTTTTAGTACTGACATTTTTGTTAGGATTAGCGTTTATATTTTTCCAGCTAGAAGGATTTCAAGAACTAATAAATTTAGGATATAATTTTACTGGACCTACTAGTAATATTACAATGTCATATATTTATATTATTGCTACTGTTCATATTTTACATGTTATTGTTGGTCTAATTTGCTTGCTAGTGGTAATTTATAATCATTTTAAACAAAAGTATAATGCACAGAAAATGCTAGGTTTTGAACTGGCCGCAACCTTTTGGCATTTTGTAGATATTTTGTGGATATACTTGTTTTTATTTTTATATTTCATGAGATAGTATTTAATTTAATTTAAGTGGTCTCATGTAACATTAGTTTTGATGTTGTTTAGACTGATTAAAATTTATTATTTGATGTTTCTTTAGAAAAATAATTTGATTATTTTTGTTCAATTTTAAAAACGAAATTCATTTATGGATAATACAGTTGTAAGTACTGGAACAGAAGGAAAAACTTGGGGAGGAGGTAACCAACCTCTAAATGCAAGTTACGGAAAAATGATGATGTGGTTTTTCATTGTTTCAGATGCATTAACTTTCTCAGGATTTTTAGCAGCCTATGGGTTTTCTAGATTCAAGTTTATTGATTCTTGGCCAATAGCAGATGAAGTTTTTACTCATATTCCTTTTTATCATGAACCAGCACCTATGATTTATGTGGCATTTATGACCTTTGTCTTAATAATGTCTTCTGTAACAATGGTATTGGCTGTTGATGCAGGACACGAATTGAAAAAAGCTAAGGTGACATTTTATATGCTTCTTACTATTGTTGGAGGTGCTATATTTGTAGGATCTCAAGCTTGGGAATGGGCAACATTTATCCGAGGAGATTATGGCGCTGTACAAACCACAGGAGGAAATATTTTGCAATTTGTTAATGCTGAAGATGGCCACCGAATTGCGTTACGTGATTTTGTAGTTACTGAAGATGATGGTAGAGTAGCTCATGAAAGTAAGAATGGAATATGGTTTAAAAGTGAAGGGACACAACCAACATACGCAGTCGAGGAAGTAATTCACGGCATGGAAGCAAACAGTAACGTACTCATAAGAATTCAAATAATAAATGAGGAAGGAGAAAAAACATTACTATCCAGAGCAGAATCGTTAAAGCTTCTAAAAGATAATGGGAAAGTTGTAGTAGAAGGCGCTAATTTACATGTTAATGAATATGGGACACCTTTGTTTGCAAACTTTTTCTTTTTTATAACAGGGTTTCATGGATTCCACGTGTTTTCAGGAGTAATGATTAATATTATCATTTTCTTTAATGTGATATTAGGAACATACGAACGTAGAAAAAGTTACGAAATGGTAGAAAAAGTTGGACTTTACTGGCACTTTGTAGATTTAGTTTGGGTATTTGTATTTACATTCTTCTACCTAGTTTAATTATAAAATAATTCAATTTAAAATGTCAGATCACGCACATAAATTAGAAATATTAAGAGGTTTAGTTAAATTTAAGTCTAACACTCAAAAAATTTGGGGTGTTTTAGTGTTATTATCTATTGTAACAAGTGTAGAAGTTGCTCTAGGGATTTCTAAACCAGATGCTTTAATGGTAAGTTTTTTAAGCATGAAAGCTCTTAACTGGATTTTCATTATTCTAACGTTGGTAAAAGCCTACTATATTACTTGGGATTTTATGCATATGAGAGACGAAACCAAAACTTTACGTCGTTTAGTAGTATGGACAGCAATATTTTTAATTTGCTATTTGTTGTTCATTCTTTTGCAAGAAGGAGGTTACGTTTTTGATGTGTATGACAATGGATACATTAAACAGAATTTTTAAAAATTAAAATCAGCACTGAGCATCGTCGAAGTGTTAAAAATATATAAGGAGGCGGTTTTTTTAACCGTCTTTTTTAATTTTGTACTATGAATTTGAAAAGCATTAGAAAAACATTAATACTCGTCATTTTATTTTTTCTCCCAGTAATATTTTTATTGTTTTTATATCCCTCAAAGCATAATTATAACACATTAGATATTGTTAAAGGGGATATTCTTGAAACATCAGTCTTAACAACTGAAGATAGAGAAACTATTAGTCTGGAAAACAACCTTACTGTTCTTGGTTTTTTTGGAAGCAATCCAATGGATAAAGCAACAGCTGCCTTAAACTTAAAAGAACTGATTTACGATAAATTTAAAGGATTTAAACGTTTTCAAATTTTAATACTAATTCCAAATGGGAACGAATCTCAAGTAAAATTACTAAAACAAGAATTATTGAAATATGACGCGTTAAAATACTGGCACTTTGTATATGGAGACCAGCAAGACATAGTTAGGATATTTAATTCACTTAAAGCTAGAGAAGGTTTAGATAAAAACTTCAGCACAGATCAAGTGTTTATTATCGATAAAGAACGAAATCAAAGAGGACGGATTGACGATAGAACCGAAAGAGAGATAGAAAAAGAAGAGAAAGTTTACGCATTAAGCTCTTATAATTGCATTGAAGTATCAGAAATAAAGAATAAAATGAGCGAAGATATGCGTATTTTATTTACAGAGTACAGACAAAAACGAAAAGGAACTTTCGACTCTTCAACGCGAAGAGCTGAAGATTTAAAATCAAAAGATGAGCAAAACTAATTATTCTTATATCGGAATTTCATTAATAATATTAGTGTTTGGAATTATATTTATTCCTAGAATTGTAGATCGTATAAAAAACAATGATATCACACGAGATGAAAGCCGAAGTGATAGTCCAAGTAAAAAAGAGAAATTGGTTTCCGATTTGGCATTCCTTGAAATTAATGGAGTTGCTAAAAAAGTCCCTGCGTTTAGTTTTATAGATCAAGACGGAAAAACTATCACCAATAAAGATTATGAAGGTAAAGTATATGTGGTAGAATTCTTTTTTACAACATGCCCAACAATTTGTCCAAGAATGAGTAAAAACTTGGTGCAAATTCAAAATAGCTTTGATGGGTTTAAAGATTTTGGAGTAGCATCATTTACTATAAATCCTGAACACGATACACCTAAAGTATTAAAAAATTACGCCACACAATACGGAATTACCAATCCTAATTGGCATTTGTTAACAGGAAATGTAGATGTAATTTATCAATTGGCAAATCAAGGATTTAATTTATATACAGCTAAGGATACTGAAGCAGAAGGAGGTTTTGAACATTCAGGAAATTTTGCTTTAATAGATAAAAACGGATTTATAAGATCAAGAATTGCTAATGGGAATCCAATTATTTATTATAACGGAATGATTTCAGAATCTGAAAAGATAGATGAAGATGGTCAAGAACAGCAAATAAGTATGTTAAAAGAAGATATTAAAAAGTTGCTAAATGAATAAGATTGTCATGCTGAGCACAGTCGAAGCATCTTAAAAATGTACGAAATGACAAATATAACCGAAGAGAAAAAGTATAATAAATGGATAGTGATTTTGTCTATAACTATACCATTGGTTGTTGCTGTTTTGTTTGGAGTACGTATTCCTAATGTTGAACCACTATCTTTTTTACCACCAATATATGCTTCAATAAATGGATTAACAGCCCTAATATTAATAATAGCACTTTGGGCAATAAAAAACAGAAAACAAGTATTACATGAGCGTTTAATGAAAACAGCTATTTTATTTTCAATAGCATTTTTAGTAATGTATGTCGCTTATCATATGACAAGCGATCCTACTGAGTTTAAAGGAGAAGGAATGGTAAAATATGTTTATTATACAGTTTTAATAACTCACATAGTACTCTCAATAGCTGTGATTCCATTTGTTTTGATAACTTATGTACGAGCTATTACCAACAATTTTGAAAAACATAAAAAAATAGCAAGAATTACATTTCCATTATGGCTTTACGTTGCCATTTCTGGAGTTGTGGTTTATATTATGATTTCACCTTATTATGTTTAAACTGTAATTCTGAGTAAAACGAAGAATCTCAACATTCTTTAATATGAAAAAAACTATTCTCATAATAATCTTATTACTGTTAGTTTCTGTTCCAGTTGAAGCACAATGTGCCATGTGTCGTGCTGTTTTAGAGAGCGAAGAAGGCCAAAGCACTGCTAGAGGTATTAATAACGGAATTGTATATTTAATGGCAATCCCTTACATACTTATTGGAGGCTTAGGTTACTTTATTTATAGGAAGTTAAAGAACAATTAGTATTTTTTTAACATTTTATTAAAAGTATATCCTGTAACAAAATATTCTTTTTGAAGTCTAATTATAAACTAACTAAAAGAGCAACGCTTAAGAAACTTTATAAAAGACACTAACTATGCTGAAAATAAGCAATCTACACAAATCCTATACCATAGGAGATTCTAGTTTACACGTGCTTAAAGGAATAAATCTGAATATTGAAGATGGAGAAATGGTAGCAATCATGGGATCATCTGGTTCAGGAAAGTCAACATTACTGAATATTATTGGAATGTTAGATGAAGCCGATTCCGGCGAGTATATATTAGATGGTTTACCAATTAAAAACCTTACCGAAAAGAAGGCAGCAGTTTACAGAAATAAATTTTTAGGATTTATTTTTCAATCATTTAATCTTATTAATTATAAAAATGCATTAGAAAATGTTGCATTGCCTTTGTATTACCAAGGCATGAAGCGTAAAGAACGCCAAGAAAAAGCAATGTTTCATTTAGAAAAAGTAGGATTAACAAATTGGGCGCATCATTTGCCAAAAGAACTTTCTGGAGGACAAAATCAACGTGTTGCAATAGCAAGAGCTTTAGCAGCAAACCCAAAATTGTTATTAGCCGATGAACCAACTGGAGCATTAGATACAGCAATTTCATATGAGATTATGGAGTTTTTGCAACAATTAAATGATGAAGGCAAAACGCTTTTAATCGTAACACACGAGGAAGACATCGCTAATATGTGTAAACGTATTGTTAGATTACGAGATGGCGTTATTATGGAAGATAAATTTGTTAAACAAGTAAAAGCTACACAACATGTTTGATATAGATCTTTGGCGAGAAATATTTCAGAGTATAAATAAAAATAGAACCAGAAGTTTGCTTTCTGGGTTTACTGTGGCATTTGCCATTTTATTATTTGCTATTCTTTTTGGTATTACAAATGGATTACTCAATACGTTTGCCGAAGCTTTTAAAGACGATGCTATAAATAATATAGTAATTTATCCTGGTAAAACCACAAAAGCATATAAAGGTCTTCAGGCTGGGAGACAAATCCAATTTAAGAATAAAGACCACGATTATATTTTAGATGAGTTTGGTGATAAGGTAGAGTATATGACTTCAAGAGTCATGAAAAATGTTAATGCCTCTTTTAGAAACGAAAAAAACAATTATACGGTTAGAGCTATACATCCCGATAATCTTTTTATAGAACAAAATAAAGTAAAAGAAGGTAGATATATTAATCAACGCGATATTAATAATAAAACTAAAGTAGTTATTATTGGAAGGTTGGTTGAAGAAGATTTATTTACAAAAACAAAAGCAGTTGGTAAATATTTAAACTTAAGTGGTATTCAATATAAGGTAGTTGGTGTATATACAGATGATGGAGGAGATGATGAAGAGCGTATGTTGTATATTCCAATTACAACTGCTCAATTATTGTATGGCAATAATGATTATGTAGATATGATGTATCTCACCTATAATCCCGAAATGGATTATGATAAAGCACTTGCTTTTGGAAATTTAATGGAGAAAAAGCTTAAAAATCGTTTTTCTATAGCTTATAGTGACCAAAGAGGCATTAGAGTCCAAAACAATGCTGAGGGAGCTAAAGCTGTAAATCAAATGTCTTTTGGATTAGGTGTCATTATTTTAGTGATAGGCTTTGGGACTTTAATTGCAGGCATTGTTGGGATAAGTAATATCATGATTTTTATAGTTAAAGAGCGCACTAAAGAAATAGGAATTCGTAAAGCTCTTGGTGCGCAGCCAAGACAGATTATATCTATTATCTTAATTGAATCCATCATTATTACTGCAATTTCAGGATATGTTGGTTTATTGATTGGTGTAGGCGTTCTAGAGTGGGCAACACCTGTGTTAAAAGAGTATTTCATTAAAGACCCAGGAGTAAGTAATACTATTGTAATTGGAGCAACAATAACATTAATATTAGCTGGAACCATAGCTGGATATTTACCTGCAAAAAGGGCATCAAGAATTAAACCGATTGTAGCACTAAGAAATGATTAAGGATGTTTAGATTTTTATTCGATAGAGATACATGGCAAGAACTATACGATAGTATTAGTAAGAACAAATTAAGATCTACATTAACCATGGTTGGTGTTTGGTGGGGCATTTTACTATTAATAGGTCTTTTAGGTTCTGCAAAAGGCATCGAAAATTCATTCAATCGTTTATTTGGAGATTTTGCTACCAATAGTGTATTTATTTGGGGACAAAATACAAGTAAACCTTTTAAAGGATTTCAAGAAGGAAAACGTGTTAGATTAACATTAACGGATGTCAAAAAAATAGAAGAAAATATTGAAGGCATTGAGTTTGTTGTTCCAAGAAATCAAAACCGAAGCTTAGTAGTTAGAAATCTGCTTTCAGGCACTTTTAATATATCAGGAGATTATCCATTATTAGATAAAGTTGAAAAAAAGAAATTGATACATGGCCGTTTTCTCGATCAAAGAGATATAGATGAAAATAAAAAATCTGTTGCTATTTCTGAAGATATTTATAAACAACTATTTGAAAAGGATGAAGAGGCTATTGGAGAGTATATAAGAATTAATAATATTAATTTTCAAGTTATTGGAATATTTGAGGTGAATCCATTTGGTGGTCCTTCTACCGATATTCATATTCCTTTTACAACATTTCAGCAAATATATAATCAAGGAGAAAATATTGGCTGGATGATGATTACAGGGAAACCAGAATTTGATATTAAACAAATTGAATTAGATACCAAACTTTTATTAAAAAATATGCATAGAATTCATCCTGAAGATAAGCGTGCTTTTGGAAGTTTTAACTTGGGAGAACGCTTTGCAAAAATGACAGGATTTTTAACGGGGATGCAATTTTTAACTTGGTTTGTTGGTATAGCTACACTAATAGCAGGAGTATTTGCTATAGGTAACATATTGCTAATTACTGTTAAAGAGCGTACCAAAGAAATTGGAGTTCGTCGCGCATTAGGTGCAACACCTTTTGAAATTAAGCGACAAATTGTGGTAGAAGCAGTGTTTTTAACATTAGTGGCTGGATTCTTTGGAATCATATCAGGAGGATGGATTTTAATTTTAATGGATAAGACTTTAGGTCAAGGTGACGATGCAGTTTTTGTAAATGCCTCAGTTACCATTTCAGTAGTATTATTAGCATTAGTAATACTTGTTATTTTAGGAACTTTAATTGGGTTAATCCCAGCATTTAAAGCCACAAGCATAAAACCAATAGAAGCATTAAGAGAAGAATAAATAACTAAAAAAATGAAAAAAACAATAAAAATTATAGTAGGAATAGTATTGATAGTATTGTTACTATTTGTATTAAAGTATTTTAAAGATTCAAATTCTAAAGACATAATAGATTATAAAGTTGAAGAGCCTTACTTTACGTCAATAGATACAAAAGCTGTAGCTACAGGGAAACTTAATCCTGAGGAAGAAATTGAATTAAAACCTCAAATAACAGGAATTGTAGATAAAATACTAGTTGAAGAAGGCGATTTAGTAAAAAAAGGAGACCTGATAGCAAGAATTAGAGTGGTTCCAAACGAGCAAGCATTAGTTAGTGCTAACAGTAGAATAAAGAGTGCTAAATTTTCTATGGATAATGCAAAAATTGTATTTGATAGAAATAAAGGGTTGTTTGATAAAGGAGTCATTTCTAAACAAGATTTTGAAAACAGTGAGTTATCATTTAATCAAGCCAAAGAATCATACGACCAATCTCAAAATGATTATCGTATTATTAAACAAGGGTCGATTTCAAGAGGAACTTCTGCAAATACAAATATTATTTCTCAAATCTCTGGAACTATATTAGAAATTCCTGTACGTGAAGGAGATCAAGTTATTCAAAGTAATAATTTTAATGCAGGAACTACAATTGCTACAATTGCTGATATGAGTATCATGATTTTTGAAGGTAAAGTAGATGAAGCTGAGGTAGGAAAGCTTGAAGAAGGTATAGAAATAAAGGTTATACTTGGAGCTATTAACGAAAAAGAATTTCCAGCAATATTAACTTTTGTGGCACCGAAAGGAAAAGAGGAAAATGGTGCAGTACAGTTTACAATAAAAGCGGACGTAAAAATAGATCCTTCCACTAAAATTAGAGCAGGTTACAGTGCAAATGCCGAAATTGAGATAGAAAGTAAGGATAGTATTCTGGCCATTAAGGAAGCATTGCTTCAATTTAATAGAATAACAGAAGAACCATTTGTAGAAATACAAGGAGAAGACGGTAAATTTAAAAAAGTAGATGTAGAAATTGGTTTATCTGATGGGATTAATGTGGAAATTCTTGAAGGGGTAAAAGAAGGCGATAAAATAAAAGTGTGGAATAAAGCATCAAAAGATAACGAAGACGAAGATGAAGACAATTAAAACAAGTAATATGAAATATAGTTTTGTAGCATTCTTTTTCTTAGTATGTCTTTCATTATCTGCCCAAAGCAAATTTTGGACATTACAAGAGTGTGTAGATTATGCTTTAGAAAACAACATTACCGTAAAGAAGGGGGAAAACATTTTATTGATAAATGACCAAGATATTATTGCAGCCAAAGGTAATTTTTTACCTTCTTTGAACACTAGTTTAGGGGAACGTGTAAGTATTGGTTCAGGCTTTAATCCAGTCTCAAACCAAAGAATCAGTCAAACTACAAATTCTTTTAATTATAATATTAGTGTTAATCAAAATGTTTTTAATGGGTTTAGAACTTTGAATTTATACAAGCAATCATTGTTAAATCAGGAAATTAATAAATATGATTTAAATAGAATTAAAGACGACATTTCATTAAATGTAGCTAATGCATATTTAAATGTTTTGTTTAATAAGGAAAATTTAGAAACAGCTAAGGCTCAATATGATTTTTCTGTTAAGCAATTAGAACAGGTAAGTAATTTAGTAGATGCTGGAGTGCAACCCAAGGCTAATATTTTTGATGCAGAAGCCACTTTAAGTACAGATGAACAGAGATTGACTGTTGCTGATAATAATTACACTTTGTCATTATTGTCTTTATCACAGCTACTCCAGATTCCTTTTGAAGGATTTCGTGTAGAAATAATAGAGGTTGATACACCATCTGCTCTACTAATGTATAGTGATATCAAGCCAATTTTAAATTATGCTTTTGAAAATAGAAATGAAATTAAAGTAGCTGAGAAAAACATTGAAAATGCTGAGTTAAGTACTCAAATTTCCAAATCTGGATATTATCCATCAGTAAATTTTAGTTATGGTTTAGGTTCTGTTTGGAGTGAAGCCAAAAATGATTTTACAAAGCAAGCCTTTTTTAGAGAGCTTGATGCAAACAAAGGCCATAATTTTAATCTAAGTGTAAGTATTCCAATATTCTCTAGATTTCAAAATAAAACAGCTGTTGCAAAATCAAAGATTAGAGAAGAAAATTCAAAACTTGATTTAGATCAGGCTAAACTTAATTTAGAAACTAATATACAACGTGCATTTACGGATGCTCAAGCTGCCTTAAAAGCATTTACAGCAGCACAAAAATCATTAGAATCTCAAGAGCTTGCTTTTAGCAATTCTCAAGATCGATATAATCTTGGAGCAATGAATTCGTTCGATTTAGAACAAGCAAGAATACGATTGATTAATGCAGAGTCTTCTTTAATAAATGCCAAATACGATTTTGTATTTAAAACGAAAGTATTAGACTTTTATCTTGGTAAAACAATTACTCTAGATTAATTGGCATTGAATTCATCTTGAGTTACTTTTGTAATCAATAATAATTCAAGATGAGCTCATTAATATTAAATATAGAAACAAGTACGACTAATTGCTCAGTCTCTCTTTCAAAAGAAGGAGAGACTTTAGTTTTAAAAGAGGATAACAATAATAAGTATTCTCATGCCGAACGATTGCATAGTTATATTGATGAGGTTTTAATTAAATCAAAAATTAAATTTAGTGATTTGGATGCTATTGCAGTTAGCAAAGGACCAGGATCCTACACAGGATTGCGTATAGGTGTTTCGGCAGCAAAAGGGCTTTGTTTTGCTATAGATAAACCACTAATTTCAGTTGCTACTTTAGAGGCGTTAGCACATCAAATTAAAATAGAAGAAGGTTTTATTGTACCTATGTTGGATGCTAGGCGTATGGAAGTGTATTCCGCAATTTTCGATTTAAATTACAAACAGATTAGAGAAACACAAGCGCAAATTTTGGAAGAGCAGTCTTTTAAAGATTATTTAGAAGAAGGGAAAGTTTATTTTATTGGGAATGGTGTCGAAAAAACAAAAACATTGATTAGTCACCCTAATGCTATTTTTGTTGATAATAAATTACCATCGGCAAACGAAATGAGTTTACTCGCTAATAATAAATACAAAAAAAACGACACCGAAGATGTCGCTTATTTTGAACCCTACTATTTAAAAGATTTTGTTGCATTGAAATCAAAATCTTAAACTTTTTTTGAGCTTTAAGATTGGGTGAATAATAATTTTTTTAGTTTATAAATTAAATTTAACACCTCTTTTTTAACCAAAAACAACAAGTAAAAATGCTAGTATTGCTGGAACAGCCTGAACATAAAACAATCGTATTTTTTTTGTTGAGTAAGCACCATAAATACCTGCAATAATCACACAGCTTAAAAAGAAAATAGCTATTTCTGTATTCCTAGAGAGAATAGACCAGATTAAACCAGTGACCAAAAAACCATTATATAACCCTTGATTGGCGGCTAATACTTTTGTTTCTTCAGCATATGCTTTAGATTTTAAACCAAATGCTTTGATGCCTTTTGGTTTAGCCCATAAAAACATTTCTAAAATTAAAAAGTAAAAATGTTCTAATGCAACGAATACAATCAATATTATTGTGATGATTTCCATTCTATTTTTCGATTAGAGTTAATGCTTTTTCAACTTCTTTCACAGGAAGTTTACAAGCTTTATTTACACAGACATAGATAAATGTTTCGCCTTCAACATACCTGTTTTCAAGAAGGGGTAAGGTGTTATCACTTGTACTCCCAACAATAAGTTTATTAGGAATATAGGATTGATTTAACTCTTTAATTTTATCCAAAGCGTTATCTCCAACGATAGCAACTTCATAATAATTATTAATGTAATTTAACATCAAGTCTAACCAATTTGAAAATCCTGAAGGATATGTAGCAATTTCGGGATTGATATTATGAAGCATTGATGTCGCCGTATTGTAATACGCTTCATTATCAAAATAATGAGATAGCTTGAATAAATTTTTTGCAAATATAGAATTGCTTGCAGGAATAACATTATCTCTATATTCAATACTTCTGGTTACCAGAGATGCATCTTTATCTGATGTGAAATAAAACATTTTACTGTTGTCATCAAAAAAATGGTCAAAGGTATAATCGGTTAAATTTTTTGCTGTTTGCAACCATTCTTCATCTAAGGTGTTTTCGTAAAGCGATATAAATGCATCAATGGTTGCAGCATAATCTTCAAGATATCCATTGATGGTACTTTTACCATCTTTATAACTATGGTTTAAACTACCATCAGCCGTTAATTGTTTGTCTAATATAAAATTAGCATTTTTAATTGCTGCTTCTAAAAAACGAGGTTCATTAAACACACGATAGGCGTCTACATAACCTTTTAACATTAGGGCATTCCAAGAGGTAAGCACTTTATCATCTAACCTTGGGCGAGAGCGTTTTTCTCGTTCAGTTAATAATACGTCTTTCCATTGTTTAATTTTACTAGACAGTTCTTCTATAGAAAGAGTATATTTTTCAGCAATATCTTTATCACTATCTTTTCTAATTAGAACATAGTTTTTATCTTCCCAAAAGCCATAATTATTCACATTATAGTAATCAGAAAAAAGATTAAAATCAGCCCCTAATAAAGGATTTAATTCCTCTTTTGTCCAAACATAATATGTGCCTTCTTCCAATTCGTCTTTAGGAGTTGTGCTGTCTGCATCTAACGACGAATAAAAAGTGCCTTCAGGATTGGTTAACTCGCGTTCTACAAACTCCAAAGTTTCATAAACTACATCTTTGTATAATTCATTCTTTGTAATTAAATACGCATCACTATAAAGACTCACTAATTGTGCATTATCATAAAGCATTTTTTCAAAATGGGGTACATGCCACTTAAAATCAGTAGAATATCTAGAAAAACCACCACCTACATGGTCAAACACACCCCCATAAGCAATTTTTGTTAATGTAAGATTTACATAATTTTGAAGTGTAGCATCGTTGTTTTGATAGGCTTGTCGTAGTAAAAAGTGCAAGTTATTAGGCATCATAAATTTTGGAGCACGATTTATCCCACCTTTAGTATTGTCGAAATTTTTAGACCAAGTTAAGACAGACTCTTCAATAAAGTCTTTTGTGAATTCAACTTCGTTTGTATTAAGAGAAACAATATCTAAAGATTTAATACCTGTCTCTAATTTATCGGCATAGGCAGTTAGTTTTGAGGGATCTTCTTTATATACATCCGAAATTTGATTAAGTACTTTTATCCATTGTTCTTTTTTAAAATAGGTACCTCCCCAAACGGGTCTTCCATCTGGAAGCGCCACTATATTGAGTGGCCAACCGCCGCTTCCTGTCATTAATTGTACGGCATTCATATATACTTGGTCCACA
>CAYQME010000026.1:0-34415 GCA_964418645.1 uncultured Flavobacteriaceae bacterium | reverse complement strand
AACTTGTTATATGAGGAATAAATATACTCATTATCAGTTAATATTATGGGATAATAGGAGTTTTTGTTCCCCTTTTTGGGTTTCTCTTAAAGATGCCAATGCCGTATCTAATGGGCTGCGAATATCTAATAGATCTTTTCGTGCAACATGTGTGTAAATCATAGTGGTTTCAGGCTTGGCGTGTCCAAGTAACTCTTGTATATATCTTAAATCAACACCTTGTTCTAGTAAATGAGTTGCATAACTATGGCGTAAGGTATGCGGTGTTACCGTTTTATTAATTTTTGCCATTTTACAATATCGATGTAAAAACTTTCTAACACTACTAGCCGAATACGGTTTCCCTATTGAACCTTCAACAAAAAATGTGGTTGGTTTATAGGTTAAAAAGTAATTTTGAAGCAGTGGTAAATAACTTTCTGCCAGAACAACATACCTGTCTTTACGACCTTTACCACTTTTAACAATTAACTGCCTCCTGTCAATATTTATATCATTGAGCTTAAGATTAAGTAATTCGCTTATGCGCAAACCACAAGAATATATCAAGGCAATAATGGCTCTGTGTTTTAAATTTTGAGATCTACGAATAACATCAATAACTTCTTCTTGAGAAAGCACAGTTGGTAATTTTCGAGATTTTTTTGGACGCTGCAGTTGTAATTCATCAATTTTACATTTAGGATAAAATTTTGCAAACAATTTTACAGCACTTACAAACTGCCTATGAGTACTTATAGAATAGTGTCTTTTTATAAAAACATTTTCTACAAATTGTTCAACAGCTCTGTTATCTAGAGATTCAATTTTTATAGTATTATAATAAGCTATTAAATCCGCAATAAAAAAAGTATAAATATTTATAGTGCTTTTACTATATCGTTTTCCTTTTAAGTACGTATAGTAAGCGTTTAATAACTGCTTGTTTTCAGGAGTTAAATCTCTTTTTCCTTTCCGGATAATTACTTTAGGTTTGTCTTCTTTTTTAAATAACGCCGAACTATCTATAAAAGCGTTTCCTTTAAACACAGAAAAAATAAGCTTTAAATTTTTTGGATTATTTTTAATATACCAACATTTTAAGGTCATACTCCATGTTGCACATAAAGAGGTTTTGGCAATTAAGATTAAATCCTCATTGTAATCAAATTCAAGACAAATTTGATTTTCGTTTCTATGACGAACACGTTTTAAAGTTACAATTGGTAATTCCTTCATTTTTAGAGCATAAACTATAAAAATACAAAAATTTGTATTAAAAAATTAATGCGCTTCTAACCAATTGTTGCCCGTGTCTAAATCGACAACCAAAGGGACAGATAAATTATAAGCGGCTTCCATTTCTTTTTTAACTAGTGCTTTTATAGTTTCTAATTCTGGTTTATAGACATCAAACACCAATTCGTCATGTACTTGTAACAGCATTTTAGATTTAAAATCGCCAGATACTATTTTTTTATGAATATTTATCATTGCAATTTTAATAATATCGGCTGCACTTCCTTGTATTGGTGCATTAACAGCATTACGCTCGGCAGCACCACGTACAACTGCATTGCGGGAATTGATATCTTTTAAATAACGGCGTCTTCCTAAAACGGTTTGTACATACCCATGATCTCTGGCAAAATCTATTTGCTCGCTTATATAATTTCTAAGTTTTGGATAGGTTTGGTAATAGGTTTCGATTAATTCTTTAGATTCACTTCGTGATAAATCGGTTTGATTGCTTAAACCAAAAGCAGAAACCCCATAAATTATCCCAAAATTAACTGTTTTTGCATTGCCCCGTTGCTCTCTAGTTACCTCATTAATAGGAACATTAAACACTTTTGCAGCAGTTGATGCGTGAATGTCTTCGCCATTTTTAAAAGCAGTAATCATATTATCTTCTTCGCTTAAAGCCGCAATAACACGGAGTTCTATTTGCGAATAATCGGCAGCTAATAAAATATAATGATTGTTACGCGGAATAAAAGCTTTTCGTACTTGACGCCCACGCTCAGTGCGAATAGGAATGTTTTGTAAATTAGGATTGTTACTACTTAAACGCCCTGTAGCAGCAACGGTTTGCATATAGTCAGTGTGTACACGTCCTGTTTGTTCTAAAACTTGATTTGGCAGTGCATCTACATAAGTGCTCTTTAATTTTGCTAAGCCGCGATACTCCAAAATGTGTCTAATAATGGCATGGTCTTTAGCTAAATATGAAAGAATATCTTCTGAAGTGGCGTATTGTCCTGTTTTTGTTTTTTTAGGTTTATCGACTAATTTTAATTTTTCAAAGAGAATGATTCCCATTTGTTTTGGTGATGCAATGTTGAATGCTTCGCCTGCAGTATCATATATTTTAGATTCTAATGTTTGTATATTAGCATTTAAATCTTCTGAAAGTGAATTTAAAAAACTTGAGTCTAAGTTAATACCTTCCAATTCCATAGAAGCTAGGACTTTTACTAACGGAATTTCAAGGTCGTCAAATAACTTTTTGGTATTGGCTTCAGTGAGTTCTCCTTGAAAGTGTGCTGCTAGTTGAAGTGTAATATCGGCATCTTCAACAGCGTATTCGGTTTGTTGTTCAAGTGGGACATCTCGCATTGATAACTGATTTTTTCCTTTTTTACCAATGAGTTCGGTTATGGAAACTGGTGTGTAATTCAAATAGGTTTCCGCCAATACATCCATATTATGTCGCATATCTGGATTAATAAGGTAATGCGCAATCATAGTATCAAAGAGTTTCCCTTTAACTTCAATATTATACTTAGCTAAAACCTTGATATCGTATTTTAAATTTTGTCCTATTTTTTCAATCGTTTTACTTTCAAAAAACGGACGCAATTGCTCCATGAGTTTTTGAGCTTCATTTTTATCTTCTGGGAAAGGCAGGTAAAATCCTTTACCTATATCCCAAGAAAAAGCAATACCAACCAATTGTGCAATAATAGGATTTAATCCTGTAGTTTCTGTATCAAAACATACCAATGTTTGTTGCATTATTTTATCAAGAAAGAGTTTCATAGATAAACCAGGAGTAACACTTTGGTAAAAGTGTGATTTAGTTGCTATGGTTTTTCTAGTGTATTCTGAAAGTGCTTCTTCTGTATTTTGGTTGCTGAGGGAAGTCGAAGCACCAAATAAAGAAAATTGTCCTGACCCAGCAGAAGTTGGTTTTGAAGATGTGTTTTTTTCGGTTTCTTTTGAATCCTCTTCTACTTTTATCGCTTCGTTAGAGGTATTAACTGCAAATGTTTTTACTAAATTATCGGTAAGTCTTCTGAACTCTAGTTCCTGAAAAATAGCTGTTACTTTTTCAATATCAGGAGTATTCAATTCAAAATCATCAAAATGAAACTCTATAGGAACGTCCAACATAATCGTTGCCAATTGTTTTGAAAGTAAGCCTAAATCTTTAGCTGCTTCTACTTTTTCTTTCATTTTTCCTTTGAGTTCATGAGTATTTTCAAGCAAACCTTCCATACTGCCATAAGCAGCAAGAAATTTTTTGGCGGTTTTCTCACCAACACCTGGAAGCCCAGGAATATTATCGGACGAATCTCCCATCATACCCAAAAAATCAATAACTTGTTCTGGGCGCTCTACTTCAAACTTTTTCTGTACTTCGGGTATTCCCCAAGTTTCATAACCACCTCCAAACATAGGTCTATACATAAAAATATTGTCGCTAACCAATTGTGCAAAATCCTTATCGGGAGTTACCATAAAAGTTTTGTAACCTTGCTTTTCGGCTTGTTTTGCGAGTGTACCAATAACGTCATCAGCTTCAAAACCTTCTTTTACCATTATAGGAATATGCATGGCTTTTAAAATCTCATAGATATAAGGGACAGCAATTTTAATGGCTTCGGGTGTTGCATCACGATTAGCTTTGTATTCTGGAAATGCTTCTTTACGTGCAATACTTCCACCTTTGTCAAAACAAACCGCTAAATGGTCTGGGCGTTCTCTTTTAATGACATCTAAAAGTGAATTCATAAATCCCATTATTGCTGAAGTATCTGTGCCTTTGGAGTTGATTCTCGGGTTTTTAATAAAGGCATAATACCCACGGAATATTAAAGCGTAAGCATCAACTAAGAAAAGGCGTTTTTGTTCTAACATGTAATGTTTTATTGAAGACTATAAAACTACAAATTTTGCCTTTAAAAAGGAGATTGATTAAAAACAAAAAAAGCCACACATGGTGTGGCTTTTTAAGCTATTCACTATTTTGTTGAATTAATTAACTCATTACAGTAGCTTTACGCTTTAACTGCAAACTCTTTATATATGCCTTAACACTAATAATATCGTTACTCTTTTTATAGTTAAGGTCTAAATTTTGTGTTTTTGGATTAATGCTAATAGGATCAATCTTTTTAATAACAACCTCAGTTTTAATAATAACATCAGTCTTTACAATTTCAGAATCGTTTTGCGCAGTTGCAAAAAAGGGAACGATTAAAAATGCTATTACTGTTATTATTTTGTTCATGACTTGGGTTTGTTTCTACTACAAAGAAAGAACACCATAGTAGTAGTGCATTTAAAAATTTGATAAAATGCAAAGAAATCTAGTTTATTTGAAGAATACTGTATAGAATATCGACGAAATACACATTCATTGTCATTTTCGCAAGGATCGAGTATGTTCTTTATAGATTAAACACGCATTTAATCTATTCATAATGAATTTATAAAGGTATGATTAGCTATTCTTTATATAATAGTCAGAAGGCATGTTTGTATTCTTACCATCTTGATATTTAGTCATACTGAACCCTTTATGAATAGCATAATAACCGGTTTCTCCTTGTTTGTTAGCAGCAATATAGCCAACTTGAAAGTTCTTGTAGTTACTGTTTGGCTTGTTTACAATACGTTTTATGGCTTCTTCGCAGGCTTCTTGAGGAGATTTGCCTTGACGCATCAATTCCACAATTAAAAAACTGCCAACCGTTTTTATAACTTCTTCGCCTAATCCAGTAGCTACCGCTGCACCAACTTCGTTATCTACAAACAATCCAGAACCTATAATGGGTGAGTCGCCAACACGACCAGCCATTTTAAATCCAAGACCACTAGTAGTGCATCCTCCTGAAATATCGCCGTTTTTATCAATAGCCAACATGCCAACCGTATCGTGATTTTCAATATTAATAATGGGTTTGTACTCACTTTTTACAGTCCATGCTTCCCAAGCTTTTTTTGAAGCTTCAGTTAATAAGTTTTCTTTGGGAAACCCTTGTTCATACGCAAATTGTTCGGCGCCTTTTCCTGCAAGTATAACATGAGGTGTTTTTTCCATGACTTTCCGTGCTACCGAAATAGCATGGGTTACATTCTCCATATATACCACAGAACCACAATTACCTTGGTTATCCATAATACTAGCATCTAATGTTACATGGCCATCACGATCAGGCAAACCGCCTTTTCCTACTGTTTGGTTTTTTTCGTCTGCTTCTTCTATCTTACAACCTTGTTCAATACCATCTAAAGCAATGGCGCCTTGTTCTAGAGCTTCGCTTGCTGTAGCTGTAGCTCTTTTAACATTCCAGGTGCCAATAACTAAAGGGAATGTTGTTTTTATAGCTGGAGTTATTGCCTTTTTTTCTTCCGAAGTATTTTCTTTACAACTTGCTAATGTACTTCCAACAACAATTCCAACGCTTGTTAATGAGGCATTTTTAATAAAGTTTCTACGTTTCATAAATTATGTTTTTGTCTTTTCCTTTATTGAGGAAAGATTTTATTTGATTACTAGTTTTTTAGAATTGCGATATCCGAAATATAATATATAAGCATAACATAAAGCAATAAAAAATAAAGCAATTTTAAATCCAATAACATCTGTTAAATAGCCGTATAAAGGTGGAATTAAAGCACCACCAACAATAGCTGTACACAATAATCCTGACCCTTTAGGTTTAAGTTCTCCTAATCCATCAATAGATAGTGTGAAAATTGTTGGGAACATAATTGAGTTGAATAAACCAACGGCTAAAATACTCCACATACTTACTAATCCAGTAGTGCTAATAGAAATTAAGATTAGAGTTATTGCAATTGTAGCAAAAATGCCCAATACTTTTCCAGGTTTCATCACTCTTGTTAAATATGAACCAATAAAACGACCTATCATAGCTCCAGACCAGTAAAATGTTACAAATACACCAACAATGGCTTTGTTATCACCATTTGTAATTCCAGTGTTTAGAATTCCTTCGGCAATAGATTTCATAAAACCATTTTTTGTAATCACTTCAACTAAATTCATATCTAGAAAATAGTTTACCAGATAACTCCCAATAGCAACTTCGGCACCTACGTAAAAGAAAATCCCTATGACGCCTAACATTAAGTTTTTATTTTTAAATGCTTCAGCGTAAGTTCCTATTGATTTTTCACTCATCATTTTTGGGAGTTTGGCAAACAAGAAGATAATCGCTATTAAGCCAATAAATAATGCTAGTCCTAAAAAGGGCGTTTGTACTGCTGAGGCTTCAGATGCCAAATAGGTTTCTTTTGCAATTTCAGAAAGAGAGGCAATTTCGTCGTCAGTTTTAATAGTATCACTTAAAATAAATAAAGCACCAACTGCTGGAGCTATAGCTGTCCCTAGTGAATTAAATGCTTGTGATAAGTTTAATCGGCTTGATGCACCATCTTCACTTCCTAACACAGCAACAAACGGGTTGGCAGCTACTTGTAAGATGGTCATTCCACCTGCTAAAATAAAATACGCTAACATAAATACACCAAACACACGATAGGAAGCTGCCGGATAAAATAGTAAACAGCCTATTGCCATTGTTAATAACCCTAAAATGATTCCTTTTTTATAACCAATTTTTGAAAGGATATAACTTGCAGGAATAGAGAGTAAAAAATAAGCACCAAAAAAAGCAAATTGTACTAATCCTGTTTGAAAGTATGTAAGTGTAAATAACTCACGCAAGCGTGGAATTAAAGAATCTACCAAAACAGTAATAAAACCCCAAAGAAAAAACAAGATAGTTAATAGAAAGAATGAGGAGCGGTAAGATTTTTGTTGGTTCATTTTTTGTTGTTCTAGACTTCTCGATACAATTTCGATGTTTCGAAATCACTCGAAGTGACATTGTTTTATTTGATTAATAGTTAGTTTTATAAGAATTAGTTAATTGTAATTTCCTGTCCAAATTGAAGGCGGTAACCGTTGTTATCATAAATGGCAAACTCACGCATACCATATTCAAAATTTTCAATAGGATAGCACACATGAACTTTGTCTTTCAATATTTGCCAAATTACATCAATATCATCCGTATAAATATATAAACTTCCAGTCATATAAGTACTTGGGTAATCTTCTTTAAAAAAACGATTAGAGAACATGATAGACACATCATCTTTTTGCACCATAGCCCATTCATCATTATATCGTTCTATACATTTAAAATCTAAAATAGTTTCGTAAAAAACAATGGTTTCATCCATGTTTTCTACCTCGAGCATTGGTGTTAAATTATTGAAAGGCATAACTTTAATTTAGTATTATTTCATCTACAAATAACCAACTTCTTCCATCATGCTCATAACCTAAATGCCATTTTGGTAAAACACCTAATTTCTTGGCAATGATTTTTACATAACGATAATTTGTTGTTGCTTGCTTAAAAGATAATTTTTTTATTTCAACATTTTCTGATGGTTTTGTGGCATCTATTGTTTGCTTTCCAATAGACTCAAAATTAATACCATCACTAGATACTAAACACTCTACTTGTGTAGGATAAAAAATCCAAGAGCGTTGGTCTTGTAAAAAGTTTACAATAATAGACTTTATTGTTTTTTCTTTTCCTAAATCGACTGTTGCAATAACATCTTCATCAAAATACCCTTGCCAAGTGTCTGTTCTAAAATCTTGAGCACCAATAATTCCGTCAATTAAAGCATCATTCCCTCCAGCGCTATATTGGTTTGCGTATTCTGTTTCTAAAGTAATGCTAAGATTTGAATCTATTTTATAAAATTGAGTTTTAATTATTGCACTTCTGGTTTCATTCTTTTCGGAGTAAACAGACATAGTAATAGCTTTGTCTATAATAAATGGATGTTCATATTTTTTGAATCCACCTTTATGACCCAAGCGATAATAAATAAAAGCATCTTTATCTACATTTTCTAAAACAACTTCTGTACTAACTTTAAATGCGACATCGCCTTTGGCAATAAAAGGAGCGGGAACAATGAGATGTTCTGTAATCTCAGTTTTTGGTTCTTGTCCTTCTTTACTTCCCCAATCGGATGGATGATTGGTCATTTGAAATTCTAAAGTACCGCCATTTATAATTTCATCATGATTTAAAAAGGTTCTGTTTAATGGTTTCCCGTTTAATACTAAATTCTCGATATAAATATTTGTGTCACTAATCTTGTGAGCGACTATTGTAAATTGCTTTCCATTTTCTAGATTAATAGTCGCTTTGTCAAACAACGGACTCCCAATTATATAGGTGTTAGATGCAGGCGTTACAGGATAAAACCCCATTGCACTTAATACAAACCAAGCACTCATTTGTCCGCAATCTTCATTCCCAGAAATGCCATCAGGAGTGTTATGATACATTTCGGTTAAAATTTGATGTACTTTTTCTTGTGTTTTAAAAGGCTTATTTACAAAATTGTATAAATATGCCATATGATGACTGGGTTCGTTACCATGTGCATATTGACCAATTAAGCCAGTAATATCGGCTTGATTTCGTCCAGATGTTTCGGCTTGAGCTACAAATAGTTTGTCCAAATTTGCTTCCAGCTTATTCTTGCCACCAAGAAGCTTAATAAATCCTGAAATATCTTGTGGTACGTAAAAACTATACTGCCAAGAGTTGGCTTCGGTGTAATTAAAATTTACTTCGTATGGATCAAATGGTGCAAACCAAGTATTTCTAAAACGGCCTCTCATAAATTGTGTTTCGGGATCGTATAAGTTTTTATAATATTGTGCTCTTTCAGAATAGGTTTTATAATCTTTAGTTTTACCCAAAGCTTTTGCCATTTGCGCAATGGTCCAATCATCATAGGCATACTCTAAAGTTTTAGACACCGATTCGCTTTCAGTTTCTACGGGAATATATCCGAGCTTTTTATAGGATTCTAGACCGAGTTTGTCTTGTGAAGCACTATGTTTCATAGCCTCAAACGCCTTGTTTACATCGTAATTTTTAATCCCTTTTAAATAAGCGTCAGCAATTACAGGAACAGCGTGATAGCCAATCATACAACCTGTATAACAACCCGATAAATCCCAAATAGGCATGATGCCACCTTCGTCATATTTTGTTAAAAAGGTATTTATAAAATCGTTGGTACGATCTTGTTCTATTATAGTGTAAAGAGGATGCGCGCCTCTAAAAGTATCCCAAAGCGAAAAAACAGTATAGTACTCGAAATCATTATTTTGATACACTTTTAAATCCATGCCACGATAACGCCCATCTACATCTTGATATAAATTTGGCGCAATCATGGTATGATACAATGCGGAATAAAAATTAGTTTTGTTATCCTTATCAGAGCCTTCAATCACAATTTTTTCAAGTTGCGTTTCCCAAATTTTTTCTGCTTCAGATTTAATGGTTTCAAATGTTTTATTTTCTATTTCGGTTCTTAAATTTTTTCGAGCACCTTCTTCGTCAGCGGCGCTTATACCTATTTTAATTTCTAAAACATCACCTACTGAAGCATCAAATTCGAAAGCAGCTTTTATTTTTTTGCCTTGGTTATTATCATTAAGAAACACCATGTTTTTAAAAGGCTTAGAAAACTGAATATTATAAAATAAATATTGATTAGTAGCCCAAGCTTTAGAATGTCGATGTCCACCAATTTCAGTATTTGAATACACATTTACTTTGCTGTCCAATACTTCATCACGATGCTCTAAATCTAAGATGACAATTTGTTTTGAACCTTCTGAGAAAGTGTATTGATGTATGCCGCTACGTTTTGAAACCGTTAACTCAACATCAATATTTGTTGAATCTAAATGCACCTTATAATATCCTGGTTTAGCAGTTTCGCTATCATGAGAAAAATGAGCCCGATAGCCTTTTTTGTCATCGGCGCCATTATTAAAAATCACTTCATTTGTAGGCATGAGCAGGATGTCGCCATAGTCACTTACTCCTGTTCCGCTGAGGTGTGTGTGTGTAAATCCATAAATGTAAGAATCGCTGTAATGATAACCTGAGCAACCATCCCAACCATCTAACCGTGTGTCTGGACTTAATTGCATCATTCCAAAAGGCATTGTTGCTCCAGGATAAGTGTGTCCGTGACCTCCAGTGCCAATAAAAGGGTTAACATAAGAGGTTAAAGATTTGTCTTTTCTAGTAAGGGAAATACTTGATTTTTCAGAACAACTAAATGATAAAAAAGTAATTGTTAAAAGTAGAAATAATGGCTTCATAAATAGTTAGTCTAAAAGAAGCAGAAAGATAATAAATCTTAAGGTATCGTTAAATAAATTTTATCAATGATTTATTAGCATTACATTGAATTATATTTAATAAAACTGTATATGCTTCGTTGGATTATATTTATAGTTATTTTTGGTATTATAGACTTTTATGCTTTTCAATCTATCAAAACTCTCGTTAAGAGTAATTGGTCTTATTATTTGTATGTTCTAATTTCAATCTTGGTTTTAGGGAATTTTGTTTACCAACTGACACATATGGATGGAAAAGGACTTTCTATAAAAACAAATATTGCTATTGGATTGTTTTTAACATTATATCTCCCTAAAATAGTGATGATGCTCTTTATGTTTGGTGAAGATATTATAAGACTACCACAAGCTGCGTATTCCTTTTTTACAGAAAATGATGGTAGTCAAAGCAACCATTTCCCATTGCGACGAAAATTTATAAGTCAGTTAGCTTTGGGGATAGCAGCTATACCATTTGCATCGTTATTATATGGAATGTATAAAGGAAAATACAATTTTAAAGTTTTAAAATACACACTTCATTTTGAAGATTTGCCAGAGGCTTTTGATGGTTATAAAATCACACAGATAAGCGATATTCATAGCGGTAGTTTTGATAATAAGGAGAAAATAGAATACGCTGTAAATTTGGTTAATGAGCAACAAAGTGATGTTATTTTATTTACAGGCGATTTGGTAAATAATAAAGCTGAAGAAATGATTCCTTGGAAAGACACATTTAGCAAATTAAAATCTAAAGACGGAATCTTTTCAATTTTAGGAAATCATGATTATGGTGATTATGTACAATGGGAATCTGAAAAAGACAAACAACAAAACCTTAAAGATTTAGCAGACATACAGCGAGAAATTGGCTTTGATTTATTGTTGAATGAAAGTAGATATCTTAAAAAAAATGGACAGCGTATTGCAATAATTGGTGTTGAGAACTGGGGGAAAGGTTTTAAGCAAAAAGGCGACTTAACTAAGGCAGTAAAAGATATTGATGCTAATGATTTTAAAATATTAATGAGCCACGACCCATCACATTGGGAATATGAAGTTATTGATGACGATTACCATTACCATTTAACCTTAAGTGGTCATACACACGGTATGCAGTTTGGTATTGAAATTCCGGGATGGTTTAAATGGAGTCCTGTAAAATGGCGTTATAAGTATTGGGCAGGAATTTATAAGCAAAAAGGACAGTATATAAATGTAAATAGAGGTCTTGGGTTTTTAGCATACCCTGGACGTGTTGGCATTTGGCCAGAAATAACAGTGATAGAGCTTAAAAAAAGCACAAATAACGCTTAATTGTATAGAAATGTTTATTTTTATAAATAGGACTAAATAAAGCTGCCTAAAGTATTGGTTTTCAAAACCAATAAAAATTTGTAGGTTTGTAATAGTACACTTGATTTAAAACATTATAAGGATGTCAAAGTTTGGGGAATTAATAGATGTAAATATTCCTGTTTTGTTAGATTTTTTCACAGACTGGAATGAACAATCTGAAGGCATGCATGCTGTATTAAGAGATGTTGCTGCTGCGCTTGGTGATAAAGCTAAAGTAATCAAAATTGACGTTGATAAAAACAAAGACTTGGCAGAAGCACTTCGTATAAAAGGTTTACCTACATTAATTATTTATAAAGACGGTGAAATGAAATGGCGCCAAAGTGGTGAGCAAGACGCCAATACACTTATTGGTCTTATTCAGGAATACGTTTAAACACATATCCTTTTTCACTAAAATACTCTAACACTTTTGGAAGCGCATATTGCAAGTTTTTGGATGCTTTAATACTGTCATGAAAAACAACTATATCTCCTGGCGACGTATTGTCAATTACATTTTTTAAACATTTTTCTTTTGATACAGTTATATCATAATCTATAGAAAGTACAGACCACATAATTATTTTGAAACCTAGTTGGGATAATTCTTTTATTTGTATTGGTTTTATTTGTCCATAAGGCGGACGAAATAGACCTACGCTTTTTGATTTTTGATTAAATAAAACCTTTTGAGTTTTTAAAATATTATTCACATAATCATCTTTTTTGGTTTTCCAACCTTTTAAATGATTATAAGTGTGGTTACCAATAGCATGACCATCTGTAATTATATTATTGAATATTTCTGGATGTTCTTCAACGTTTTTGCCGATGCAAAAAAAAGTAGCTTTGGCATCAAATTGCTTAAGGATATCTAAAGTCCATGCAGTAATTTCAGGTGTTGGGCCATCATCAAACGTAAGATATATTGATTTGCTTTTAACAGGAAGTTTCCAAACTAAGTTTGGGAATGCTTTTTTTAAAATCTTTGGAGTTACAACTGGCGTTATATGCATTACTTATTACTATCAATCTCAATAGCGTTAATATCTATTGGAATATCCTTATCAATACGGTCTAAAACTTCAGGTTCTTCACCTGTAAACAGTCTTATAAAGTTGTTATATTTCTGCATTTCATTTTGCACAAAATCTTTGTCTTCATAAATCATCAAGACATCAATTAAGCCTCTATAACGACTAATATCGGTTGAAATTTCTTCAATTAACTGACTTTGTTTTTCCTCGCTAAGCGCGCTATAATACGTTAGGGTTTCCTGATATTTTTTTGAAACATCAAAATACAATTGTCGTGCTTTGCCTTTGGCTTTTACTTCGTAGTAAGCACCAATATATGGTTCTAACAAGGTGTAATAACCAAACTCATCAACAGGCATTTTCTCCATGGCAAGATCAGCTATTTCCTCAGCTTTATCAAATTGTTCTTCGTTAATCAACGTTTCTATAAGACGCGCTAAGTTGCCACGATATGAAATACCATTTTTTCGAGTTTCAACATCATGATAAATATCTTCTCCACTATTTCCCCAATCCCAAGATTTTACCTTTTCATACATTAAGTCACTATCAATACGACCCATATCAAAAGGGTTTGCTTTATCGACTGGTGTTTTAATAGGGACTAATTTATAACACAAACCATCCAATTGAAGATAATCTTTCATCCAGATATAATCATCATCTCCAAAAGCCCCACCTGTGAAATAGATTGGGCGTTCCCAAGTATTATTAGCCACAATGTCTAACATTAACAATCGGTTTTTATATAAGGCACTCCCTTTAATTTTTATGTCTATATAAGGCACAATTTTATCGGCGTCTTTTTCTTTTACGATACCATTCTTTAAAACAGATGTTTTATTTACAGGAATTCTAATGTTTTCAGTTAGTAAATAATTGGCATTTAGTTCTTGACTTCTATATCTATTAATATCTATTTCGGGATCTTGTTGTAACACATATTTGTATTTTGTTCTTAGGTTATCACTAATTATAAAATTCAACACCTCTTTTATGTTTAAAGTATCCCTTGTAACAGGTGCTTTTATAACATAATCATTAGTTCCATATTTGTATTGGTCGTGAGTTAGTTGAGAAGGAATTGGGTCGCTTTCATAAGCTTTTCGTTTCATTTGATCTATGTACCAGTCCGTTTGGAATAAACTTGTATTTATAACTCTTACATCTGTTCTTACACCTTCAATTTCTTGAAGATACCACAAAGGGAATGAATCGTTATCGCCAATGGTAAACAAAATAGCATTTGGCGCACAAGATTCTAAATATGCAAGTGCCATTGAGTTGGCAGTTCTTTTACCAGAACGATCATGGTCGTCCCAATTGTTTGCAGCTAATATTCCAGGAACTAATATTAAACATATTAGCACAACAGTGGGCGCAAGTAAGTTAGATTTAATTTTAGTTTTTAATAACTCAAAAAGGGCATATACTCCAAAGCCAATCCAAATAGCAAAGACGTAGAATGATCCTACAACCGAGTAATCTCTTTCGCGAGGTTCAAAAGGTCTTACATTAGTATAAAACTGAATGGCGAGTCCTGTAAACAGAAAGAAGACGAGCATGGTCCAAAATAGCTTTTTGTCTGTATTGTATAAAAAGAATAATCCTATTAAGCCCAAAATGAATGGTAAAAAATAATAGGTATTTCTAGCTTTATTGTTTATTACATCACTTGGTAGGTTATCTTGAGGTAAGCCCAAATGTATTTCATCAATAAAATTAATACCACTTATCCAGTTGCCATGCATATCATATTTGCCTTGTATATCGTCTTGTCGTCCAGTAAAATTCCACATAAAATAGCGCCAATACATATAACCCAATTGGTATTCGAGCATGTAGGCGAGATTACTTCCAAAAGATGGTTTTTCTATATCGAAATATTGTGGACCATATTGTTTTAAAAAGCTATTATAGTCACTATAATCAACTTGTCCTTCATTAACACGAGTAATAAAATCTGAAACTAATGCTCTTACATCATTTTGCATTTGGTACTCTGGTTTTATCTTAAAATCTAAGAAGCCTGTGTAGAGCATATAATTTTCGGCATGTTCCGTGCTCCACATTCTAGGGAGAATAGACGCATGTTTTGAGTTGTAATTTGGAGAAGCGTTTTTGTAATCGTTTACGATAACGTATTTGCCATTTTCATAATCTTTTTCGTATTTAGGTTTGTCGTCTACATAAGGATTGTTTTCATCATAACCCGCATATTGTTCAGTAAATTGAGGGCCGTAAAATAAATGTGTTTTAGGGTATTGCTCTAAGTTATAATACGCCAATAATTCTCTTGCGCTTGAAGGGTTATTTTCATTGATAATTACATTTGCATTTGCACGAATAGGAAGCATCATCCAAGAGGAGAAGCCAATAAAAATAAATAGCACACAAAGAATTAATGTATTAGTGTGCTTATAGTGTTTTTTTCTAGTATAATTTAAGCCATAATAAAATAATGTAACGGCTAACAAACCAGCGATAATACTTCCAGAATTAAAAGGTAGCCCAATACTATTTACAAAGAACACTTCTGCTGCACTAAAAAATTTAAGGGCATTAGGGAGTAATAATTTAAAGATAAAAAGTAAAGTAGCAGCTACAGATACATTTGCAATAATGAAATTTTTAACGGTTACCGTTTTATAATTTTTAAAGAAATAAATAAGGCCAATGGCAGGAATAGTTAACAGTCCCATAAAATGTACGCCAAACGATAAACCAATAATAAAAGAAATAAGAATTAACCATTTGTTCCCTCTAGGTTTGTCCATGTCTTGTTCCCAGCGTAATGCTAAATAAAATAAAACAGCCATGATTAAAGTTGCCATGGCATATACTTCAGTTTCTACAGCGTTAAACCAAAACGAATCTGTAAATGTAAAAGCGAGACTTCCAACGAGCGCACTACCAAGAACAGCTTGCCCTTTATTTTGAGAAATAGAGGCTGTTTTAATGACTAGTTTTTGTAACAACATAGAGATAGACCAAAACATAAACAGGATTGTAAACGCACTAGCTGCAGCACTCATCATATTAAGCATAAGTCCAATTTGAGAAGGATCGGTTGCAAATATTGAGAAAAAAGCACCCAACATTTGAAATAATGGTGCTCCAGGAGGATGCCCTACTTGTAGTTTGGATGAAGTTAATATATATTCTCCTGCATCCCAAAAACTTACTGTAGGTTCAACGGTTAAGCTATAAGTAATAAATGCGACTAAAAAAGCGACCCATCCTAAAACGGTGTTCCACTTTTTGAAGTTAAATTGTGTCATAATCATTGTTTGTTACTGATGGCGAATTTAACAATAAATAAATTACACGTGAGTGTTTTTAAGTAAACGTTAAGGGTTTCGCATTATTTTCTTTAGAAAATGCTTGCGCAACTAAAACTTTGTTATAAATTTGCAACCTCAAAATGAGATATTGGCCTATGGTGTAACTGGCAACACGTCTGGTTTTGGTCCAGAAGAGTCTAGGTTCGAGCCCTAGTAGGCCAACAAAGATCCAAAAAATCAGTCTTTTAACCAAGGCTGATTTTTTTTCACCCTAGGTCAAGGAATATTAAAAATTCGCATTTAAACGCTTGCAAAAATCAAGATAAATATTGTATATTTGCAGCGTTGTAAGAAAAAGAATAAGTGAGGGGACGAGAAGTCCCCTCTTTTTATACTAAAAAATGTTCAAATACACAGTTAAAACCTTACTAGATAATGCTCTCGAAGAGCGACAAGATTTGTTTTTAATTAGTTTTGATGTGTTAGAAGGTAATTCTATAAGAGTTATAATTGATGGTGATAACGGCGTACTTGTCGAGGACTGTATGTTTATAAGTAGAGCTATTGAACATAATTTAGATAGAGAAGAACAGGATTTTTCTTTAGAGGTTGCTTCGTCAGGAGCAACGACACCTTTAAGCCATACGAGACAATATCAAAAAAATATTGGAAGAGTGTTAGAGGTTAAGACAATTGATAATAAAAAGTTTGAAGCTACGCTTGTTAATACAAATGACCAAAGTATTTTTTTGGAGTGGAAAGCTAGAGAACCTAAACCAATTGGCAAAGGTAAAATTACTGTAAAAAAAGAAGCGACAATATTTTATAATGATATTGTAGAAGCAAAAGTGAAAATAAAATTTTAATCCAGAATAGTTATGGAAAATATTGCGTTAATTGAGTCATTTTCAGAATTTAAGGACGATAAATTAATAGATCGTGTAACCTTAATGGCGATATTAGAAGATGTTTTTAGAAATGCACTAAAGAAAAAATTTGGAGACGATGATAACTTTGATATTATCATTAACCCAGATAAAGGCGATTTAGAAATTTGGAGAAATCGTGTTGTAGTTGCTGATGGTGAGGTAGAAGAACCAAATCAGGAAATTTCAATAACCGAAGCCAGAAAAATTGAACCAGATTTTGAAGTTGGTGAAGACGTATCTGAAGAGGTTAAACTTATAGATCTTGGTCGTCGTGCTATTTTAGCATTACGCCAAAACTTAATATCTAAAATACACGAGCACGATAACACGAACATTTACAAACAATTTAAAGATTTAGTAGGTGAAATTTATACCGCTGAGGTACATCATATTCGCCATAGAGCAATTATTTTGTTAGACGATGATGGTAACGAAATTATTTTGCCAAAGGACAGACAAATTCCTTCAGATTTCTTTAGAAAAGGAGAAAACGTAAGAGGTGTCATTGAAACTGTTGAACTTAAAGGGAATAAGCCAACTATTATTATGTCAAGAACAGCACCTATATTCTTAGAGAAATTGTTTGAACAAGAAATTCCTGAAGTTTTTGATGGTTTAATTACGGTGAAAAAAGTGGTGAGAATTCCAGGAGAAAAGGCTAAAGTAGCAGTGGATTCTTATGATGATAGAATTGATCCAGTAGGAGCTTGTGTTGGTATGAAAGGCTCTAGAATTCACGGTATTGTACGCGAGTTAGGGAATGAAAATATTGATGTTATTAACTACACCAATAACCTGCAATTGTTTGTTACCAGAGCATTAAGTCCAGCAAGAGTAACCTCTGTTAAGCTTGACGAAGAGACAAAACGTGCAGAAGTTATTCTTAAACCAGAAGAAGTAAGTAAAGCAATTGGACGTGGTGGACATAATATTCGTTTGGCAGGACAACTTACAGGATATGAAATAGATGTCTTTAGAGAAGGCGTAGAAGAAGATGTAGAGCTAACAGAATTCTCTGATGAAATTGAAGGATGGATTATTGAAGAATTAGCAAAAGCAGGATTAGACACAGCAAAAAGTGTTTTAGAACAAGAAATAGATGATTTAGTAAAGCGTACTGATCTTGAAGAAGAAACAATTAGTGAAGTTGTTCGAATTCTTAAAGAAGAATTTGAAGAATAAAAAATTATTATATATTGAATAAAAATTAAGAATACATTTTGTGAGCTCTATTTTTATTCAAAACATATAACTATTGGAACAAAAACGGTGAATAACTGTTTGATATTTTTAAAGGCAATTTATGGCTGAAACAATTAGATTAAATAAAGTATTAAGGGAATTAAATATCTCCATAGATCGTGCTGTAGATTTTTTAGAATCTAAAGGCATTGAGATAGAGCATCGCCCTACTACAAAAATTTCTGCAGAAGTATATGAAGTACTCTCAGGAGAATTTCAAACAGATGCTAGTAAAAAAGTAGCCTCTAAAGAAGTTAGTGAAGCTAAGTTTAAAGAAAAAGAAGCACTTCGTATGGAACGTGAGCGTGAGATTGAAGAAAAGCTACAAAAAGCAGAGGCAGCTAAAATTGAAGTTGTTAAAGCTAAAACCACTCTTTCGGGACCTAAGCAAGTTGGAAAAATTGATTTAGAAAAGCCTAAAAAGGAAGTTGTTAAAGAAAAAAAGACTCCAGAACATAAAAAGGAAGAGAAAGTTTTACCAAAAACAGAAGCAAAGGAAGCACCAGAAAAAGAAAAAGTTGTTGAGGTGGTTAAAGAAAAACCTGCTGTTAAAAACGCTTCAGAAGCTCCAAAAGAGGAAGTCATTGTAGCACCTAAAGATGAAAAAGTTACTACAAAATACCAAAAACTTTCAGGACCAAAATCAACAGGAGAAAAAATTGATTTAACCCAATTCAACAAACCAAAGAAAAAGAAAGAAGATAAAAAACCTCAAGGTAATGCAAATACTGATGCCAAAAAGAAACGACGTCGTATAAGTAAAGTTGGAGGAGGAGAGCAAAAAGGTGGCGGACAAAGACAGGGACAAGGTAACGCTAGAGGAGGCAATAGATTTAATAATAAAGGAAGAGGTCAAAAACGACCACAAGTTGTTAAGGAAGAGCCTAGTGCAGAAGAAGTTCAAAAGCAAGTTCGTGAAACCTTAGAAAAGCTTCAAGGAAAATCTAGTAAAGGTAAAGGTGCTAAATATCGTAGAGATAAAAGAGATCAACATCGTCAGCAAACAGAAATTGATCAGGAGCTAGCTGCTGCAGAAAGTAAAATATTAAAAGTGACAGAGTTTGTTACTGCTTCTGAAGTAGCCACTATGATGAATGTTTCTGTAACCGAGATTATATCAGCATGTATGTCACTTGGTATGATGGTTACTATGAATCAAAGACTAGATGCCGAAACACTTTCAATAGTTGCTGAAGAGTTTGGGTATCAAGTAGAGTTTGTTACTTCGGATATTGAAGATGCTATAGAAGAAGGTGAAGATAAACAAGAAGATTTAGAAGCCCGCGCACCAATTGTAACTGTAATGGGTCACGTAGATCATGGTAAAACATCACTTTTAGATTTTATACGTAAAGAAAATGTAATTGCTGGTGAATCTGGTGGAATCACACAACATATTGGGGCTTATGGTGTAGAGCTTGAATCTGGCCAAAAAATAGCATTTTTAGATACTCCTGGTCACGAAGCTTTTACAGCAATGCGTGCTCGTGGGGCTCAAGTTACAGATTTAGTTATTATTGTTATCGCTGCAGATGATGATATCATGCCGCAAACTAAAGAAGCCATATCTCACGCACAAGCTGCAGGAGTTCCAATCATTTTTGCAATTAATAAGATTGATAGAGAAGCGGCAAATCCAGAAAAAATTAAAGAAGGTCTTGCTAATATGAATTTATTAGTAGAAGATTGGGGAGGAAAAATTCAGTCTCAAGATATTTCAGCAAAAACAGGTCTTGGAATTGATGAATTATTAGAAAAAGTATTGCTAGAAGCAGAATTATTAGAGCTTAAGGCAAATCCAAGTAAGCCAGCCGTAGGAGCTGTAGTAGAAGCCTTTTTAGATAAAGGAAGAGGTTATGTATCTACAATCTTAGTTCAAGCAGGGACGCTTAAAATAGGAGACTATGTACTTGCTGGTAAAAATAGCGGGAAGGTTAAAGCGATGCATGACGAGAGAGGAAATAATGTATTTGCAGCAGGACCTTCTACTCCAATATCTATTTTAGGATTGGATGGAGCACCACAAGCAGGAGATAAATTTAACGTCTTTAAAGATGAGCGTGAAGCTAAACAAATTGCAGCGAAGCGTACACAATTACAACGGGAACAATCCGTAAGAACACAACGTCATATTACTCTAGATGAAATTGGACGTCGTATTGCTCTTGGAGATTTTAAAGAATTAAATATTATACTTAAAGGAGATGTAGATGGATCCGTTGAAGCATTAACAGATTCTTTCCAAAAGTTATCTACTGAAGAAATTCAAGTAAATATTATTCATAAAGCAGTCGGAGCAATTACCGAAAGTGATGTGTTGTTAGCGTCAGCATCCGATGCGATTATTATAGGTTTTAATGTGAGACCAATGGGTAATGCACGTCAAATAGCTGACAAGGAAGAAATAGATATCAGAATGTATTCAATTATATATGATGCTATTAACGATCTTAAAGATGCTATGGAAGGCATGTTATCTCCAGTATTTAAAGAGGAAATTACAGGTAGCGCCGAAATAAGAGAAATATTTAAAGTCTCTAAAATTGGAAGCATTGCTGGTTGTATGGTTACTGATGGAAAAATATTTAGAAGCTCGGGTATTCGTTTAATACGAGATGGAGTTGTTATCTACACAGGTGAATTAGCTTCATTAAAACGATTTAAAGACGATGTAAAAGAAGTAGCTAAAGGATACGATTGTGGTATGCAAGTAAAAAATTATAACGATATTAAAGAAGGTGACATATTAGAAGCCTTTCAAGAAGTAGAAATTAAAAAGAAGCTTAAGTAGTCTATATAGTCCTTGTTAATTATATTGAAAATCCCTTTAGATATTCTAAAGGGATTTTTTATTTCACCTAATTTCTTGATTTTAAATAAGCATTATATTATTTTATACATTAAATTCAAACAATTTATTATGAAAAAAATAATTACAATTGTATTAATCTATTTCGCTTTTAATAATATAGCCAATGCACAAACCCCTTTTATTGGTGAAATTAGAATGTTTGCGGGGAATTTTGCACCTTCAGGCTGGGCAAAATGCGAAGGGCAATTATTGCCTATAGCACAAAACACAGCATTGTTTTCCATATTAGGGACTATTTATGGAGGAGATGGAGTGACCACTTTTGGATTGCCAGATCTAAGAGGGCGAGTGCCTTTAGGACCAGGAAATGGTCCAGGACTGTCTTCTATATCTTTGGGTCAAAAATCTGGAAATGAGACAAATACAATGTCTGTAGCTCAAATGCCGGCTCATAGCCATACTATTAACGCTGTTATTGCAGATGGTAATCAGTCAACTCCAACTGGGAATTTGCTTGCTGCGACAAAACTTTTAGACCCAGAATATTCTAATGCATCAAATACAACTACAATGAATTCAGCCATGGTAGGTAATACAGGAAATAGTCAGGCCATTAATAATATGCAACCATATCAATCGGTTACTTTTATTATTGCACTAGTCGGTGTTTTTCCTACTGCCAACTAATTAATATTGATTTATGAAGCAGATAACTCAACTATTGACGCTCGTATTTTTACTGTTAAGTACAACTGTGTTTTCTCAAATTACATTTAATGCTTGTCATTTACTTTTAGAAAATCAGAATTATACGTTTAACCAAATAGGTACAGATAGCACAGGTAGAAACATATTTGAAACAAATCCAGTAACAGGAGACCAAGATTGCGGAGGAATTGGTATTTGTGAAATGCAAATTGTTTGGAATGATATAAAAAATAGATGGGAAATTTTTGCTGATGATGGAAATGGAACATTTTCAAATACTTATGTTTTGTACTATAATGCTGAAGCTTCACTACCAAACCCCCCAAGTTTAAACTTAGGAACATGGGTTGAAGAGACTATAGTAACTCAAACACTTTGCGGCGCTATAATAGCTTTATCGGGAGATGTACAAGATACTGCTCTAGGTATTTCGGAGTTACAAATAGAAAATCTATTAAATGTATATCCTAATCCTGTAAACACGATATTATACATCAAACATGGAGGCTTAGTTTTAAATGAAATTTCTATATATAATGTGTTAGGAAAATTGGTTTATTATAATTATGATTCTGACAAAATCAATGTGTCAAAATTAAATTTAGGTATTTACTTTGTTAAGATAAGGCTTGAAAATAAAGAGGTAATTAAAAAAATAATAGTTAACTAAAAAAGGCAACCATTATGGCTGCCTTTTTTGTGATTTTGACAGTCTTTATTTAAGGTTTCTTTTTTTCTTTTTTAGGTTTAAATATAAAGGCATTATTAAATTTTCTTTTAATTTTTAACAACGCACGATCTGCTTCTAAACGCGTTTTAAAATTTCCTATCCAAATTTTATAATTAGGCGTTTCAAATTTCATAGAAGTTGGCCAATCAGAAAACGTATTTCTAAATTCTGAACGCGTTTTCTCTGCGCCTGAGCGATTGCCATTGTAAACTTGAATTTTATAATTTGATTGCGATTTGTTAACTTCCTTTTTTAAACTTAACAACACACCAATATCTTTGTCTTGGGTAATACTTACACTGCCTTCTTGAGCTGTTATTTTGTTAACACAAAACATGGAAAATAAAAATGTAAAAAGCAAAAATTTAAAGAGAGATTTAGGCATAATATGTTTATTTTGGTACAAATGTAAATTATATAAACTGAAAGACATATATTTTTATTATTTAGAATCTTTATAAATTAGATATTAACACTTATGTAACATTTTCAAAATCGACTTTAAATGTTACTTTTGTGCGAGATTTTTATAACCGGATATTGTTCTATTTGTATGAAAAAATCGTACCAAAGTTTAGAAGGTAATTCAACTAACGATATGAAACAGGTGACGCACCGTAATTTAACTACAAAATTTATATTTTTTGGGTTAATTCTTTTACTTACATACTCAACAGCATTTGCACAAGGGGACCCAGTAGCTGGGAAAACATTGTTTAATACCAATTGTGCAGCTTGTCATAATCTTGATAAAAAAATGACTGGTCCAGCACTACGAGGTATTGAAGCTAGATTGAGTGATGACCAAGGCTTAGATAGAGATTGGATTAATGCTTGGATTAGAAATAGCTCAGCAGTTATAAAATCTGGAGACGCATATGCTGCAAAGATTTTTGCTGAAAACAATAATGCTGCAATGACGGCGATGCCTCAGCTTTCAGATGCCGACATTGATAATATTCTAGCTTATACAGCTCAAGAAAAGGCAGCGCCTTCAGGAGGAGGTCAAGTTGCTACTGCTCAGACAAGTGGTGTGCAAAATGAAAACGGAATATCAAATGAGCTAATCCTAGGTGCTTTAGCAATATTATTTATGTTGCTTGCGCTTGGTTTAATAATGATTAATAAAACATTACGTCGTTTTGCCAATGCTAACAACATAGATAATCCAGTAGAAGTACAAAGAAAACCACTTTGGAAAGCGTTTGTAAAAAATCAATTTTTACTTCTTGTTGTAACTATATTTTTCTTACTAGCAAGTGCATATTATGTGTTTGGATATTTAATGCAAATAGGTGTAGATCAGGGATACCAACCCGTACAACCAATTCATTTTTCGCATAAAATTCATGCAGGAGATAATAAAATAGATTGTAAATTTTGCCATTCATCAGCACGTGTGAGTAAGACCTCTGGGATACCTTCATTAAATGTGTGTATGAATTGTCATAAATCTATTTATGAATATACAGGAGAAACTACTGCTGAGTATACAAAAGAGTTTTACGATGCCGAAATCATGAAATTATACAAAGCCGTTGGTTGGAGTGATGAAGACCAACAATATACAGGAGAAACACAACCAGTAAAATGGACAAGAATTCATAATCTTCCAGATTTTGTGTATTATAATCATTCACAACATGTAACTGTTGCGGGCTTAGAATGTCAAACTTGCCATGGTCCAGTGGAAACAATGGAAGAAGTATATCAATACTCCCCTTTAACGATGGCTTGGTGTTTAGAATGTCATAAAAAGACTAACATAAAAACAGAAGGCAACGAGTATTATGCAAAAATTCACGAAGAACTAGCGAAAAAATATGGTGTTGACAAATTTACTGTTAAAGATAACGGTGGATTAGAATGTGGAAAATGTCATTATTAAATAAATTACAAAGAAGTTAATTAAAATATAATATGTCATCAAACAAGAAATACTGGAAAAGTGTTGAGGAGCTAAGCAAGGATAATAGCTCTATGATTGAGACGCTAAAGCAGAAAGAGTTTGTACAAGAGATTCCTATTGATGAATTTTTAGGAGATAAAGAGACTTTAGAGTCATCTTCAACCACACGACGTGATTTCTTAAAATATGTAGGATTTAGTACAGCCGCTGCATCTTTGGCAGCTTGTGAAGGACCAGTTATAAAGACAATCCCTTACGTAGTACAACCAGAACAAATTATTCCTGGAGTAGCAAATTATTATGCAACGTCTATCGCTAATGGGAATGATTTTGCTAGTATTTTGGTAAAAACTCGGGAAGGGCGCCCAATAAAAATTGAGAATAACAATTTAGCAGCTTCACACGGAAGTGCTAATGCAAGAGTTAATGCTTCAGTTTTAGATTTATACGATAGCCTTAGAGTAGCGCAACCTAAAAAGGATGGTGAAGATAGCTCTTGGGATGAGTTTGATGTAGATACTATTCAAAAGTTAAACAACCTTAAGGAGTCAGGGAAGGAGATTGTATTGTTAACACAAACATTTGCAAGTCCTTCTACATCTAAATTAATAGCAGAGTTCAAAGAAAAATATGGTAATGTTCGCCATGTAGTGTATGATGCTATTTCAGAATCTGCAGCTTTAGAGGCTTACCAAAATAAATACGGAGAGCGTGGTTTAGCTAATTACGATTTCTCTAAAGCCGCTACTATTGTATCTATCGGTGCCGATTTCTTAGGAGACTGGCAAGGTGGAAGTTTTGATACTGAGTATACAAAAGGACGTGTGCCTAAACACGGTAAAATGTCTCGTCATATTCAGTTTGAATCTAACATGAGCTTAACAGGAGCTAATGCAGATAAGCGTGTGCCTTTAACACCTAGTCAGCAAAAAGTTGCTCTAGCTAAATTGTATAGTAAAATTATTGGTAGTTCTGTTTCAGGAGATTTACCTGCATATATTGATGAAGCGGTTAGTAATGCTGCTTCAGAGTTAATGAAAGCGGGAAGTAATGGTGTTGTAGTTACTGGAATTCAAAATGTAAATGCTCAAGCTATTATTTTGGCAATCAACGAGAAATTAAGAAGTAAGGCGTTTGGTACTAAGTCGCCAATTAAAACTAGACAAGGCGAGGATAAAGCAGTTGTTAAATTAGTAGCTGATATGAAAGCAGGAAACATTGGAGCAATCATTATGAGTGGTGTAAACCCAATGTACACCTTACCTAATGCATCAGAGTTTGCTGAGGGATTACAAAACACAGAGTTAGAGTTATCGGTTACATTTTCTATGAAAGAAGATGAAACATCTTCTTTAACACAATATATTGCTGCAGCGCCACATTACTTAGAATCTTGGGGAGATGTAGAAATTATTAAAGGGCAATATGGATTAATGCAACCTACAATTCGTCCGCTGTTTGATACCAGACAATTTCAAGAGGCATTATTAATGTGGAACGGCAGCGATGTAAGTTACCATGATTATATAAAAAAGAATTGGGAAGATACTATTCTTAATGGGTCTTCATGGAATACAGCATTACACGATGGCGTCTTTGTAGGAAGCAATACAACTACTTATGATACGGCAGAAACTTCGGAAGTTTTGGAAGAAGCAAATGCTAGTGTAGATGAAGCAGCAAGAGCATTGGCTTCAACAACTTCAAATGGTTTTGAATTGACCTTGTATTCTAAAACTGGAATGGGAGATGGGCAACAGGCTAATAATCCTTGGTTGCAAGAATTTCCAGATCCTTTAACAAGAACAACTTGGGATAACTATGTAACGATATCTGAGGTTGATGCAAACGAGTTAGGATTAAAGAATACACATGTTGCAACTGGGGCTTTAAACGGAAGCTATGCGAATATTACAGCTAACGGAGTTACTGTAAAGGCTCCGGTAATTATTCAGCCAGGACAAGCAAAAGGAACAGTAGGTCTATCATTTGGATATGGTAGAACAACTGGATTAAAAACAGAAATGCAAACTGGTGTAAACGCATATAGTTTATATAAAGATTTTAATAATGTACAAGACGTAACTATTGAAATTGCGTCAGGAGAACATGAATTTGCTTGTACACAATTACATAACACTTTAATGGGTCGCGGAGATATTTTTATGGAAACCACATTGGAGATTTTCAATACAGAAAAGGCTAGTGTTTGGAATCCAATTCCAGTTGTATCTTTAGACCATCAAGAAACTCCAGTATCGTCTCCAAAAGTTGATCTTTGGGATGAGTTTGATCGTTCTATAGGACATCATTTTAATTTATCCATAGATTTAAATGCCTGTACAGGTTGTGGTGCATGTGTTATTGCATGTCATGTCGAAAACAATGTCCCTGTAGTTGGTAAAGAAGAGGTTCGTCGTAGTCGCGATATGCACTGGTTACGAATTGATAGATACTATTCATCAGAAGATACTTTTAAAGAAGATGACGACAAAAAAGAAAATAGTAAAGGACTCGGAAACACATTAGGTAGCTTTGCTGAAATGGAGAATCCAACAGAGAATCCACAAGTTGCATTCCAACCTATTATGTGTCAGCATTGTAATCATGCACCATGTGAAACTGTTTGTCCAGTTGCAGCAACATCTCATGGAAAGCAAGGGCAAAACCACATGGCTTATAACCGTTGTGTAGGGACAAGATATTGCGCTAATAACTGTCCTTATAAAGTGCGTCGTTTCAACTGGTTCTTATATAATGGTAATGATGAGTTTGATTACCATATGAATGATGATTTAGGACGTATGGTAATTAATCCAGATGTTGTAGTACGTTCTCGTGGTGTTATGGAAAAATGTTCTATGTGTATGCAAATGACACAAAAAACTATTCTTGATGCAAAACGTGATGGAAGAGTAGTAAAAGTGAATGAATTTAAAACAGCATGTTCAGCAGCATGTAGTTCAGGAGCAATGATGTTTGGAGATATTAACAATGAACAGGATGATGTTTTTGCATTGAAAAATGATGATAGAGCATATCATTTATTAGAAAGTGTGGGAACAAAACCAAATGTAGTATATCAAACGAAAGTTAGAAATACAAACGAAGCATAAATTAATTAAGAAACAATTATAAAAAATTATGGCGTCTCATTACGAAGCACCTATTAGAAGACCTTTAGTTACAGGAGAAAAATCGTATCACGATGTTTCAGTTGACGTAGCTAAACCTGTTGAAGGAAGAGCAAATAAATCTTGGTGGATAGTTTTTTCTATTTCACTTGCCGCTTTTCTGTGGGGAGTTGGTTGTATAATTTACACAATATCTACAGGGATAGGTACTTGGGGATTGAACAAAACCGTAGGATGGGCTTGGGATATTACTAACTTTGTATGGTGGGTTGGTATTGGTCATGCAGGAACACTTATTTCCGCAGTACTTTTATTATTTCGTCAAAAATGGAGAATGGGGATTAACCGTTCTGCAGAGGCAATGACAATTTTTTCAGTAATTCAAGCAGGCTTATTCCCAATTATTCATATGGGTCGTCCTTGGCTAGGCTATTGGGTATTACCAATTCCAAACCAATTTGGATCGCTTTGGGTTAACTTTAACTCACCTTTACTTTGGGATGTATTTGCAATATCTACATATTTATCAGTATCATTAGTATTTTGGTGGACAGGGTTATTACCAGATTTTGCAATGATCCGAGATAGAGCTGTAAAACCTTTTCAAAAGAAAATATATAGTTTATTAAGTTTTGGTTGGTCTGGTAGAGCAAAAGATTGGCAACGTTTTGAGGAAGTATCTCTAGTACTTGCAGGATTGGCAACTCCTTTGGTGCTTTCTGTTCATACCATTGTATCCTTCGACTTCGCAACATCTATTGTCCCAGGTTGGCATACTACAATTTTCCCACCTTACTTTGTTGCTGGCGCAGTATTTTCAGGATTTGCTATGGTAAACACTTTACTTATTATTATGAGGAAGGTATGTAGCTTAGAAGATTACATTACCGTACAGCATATTGAACTAATGAATATTGTAATAATGATTACAGGTTCTATAGTAGGTGTAGCTTATATTACGGAGTTATTTATAGCCTGGTATTCTGGCGTCGAGTATGAGCAATATGCGTTTTTAAATAGAGCAACAGGACCTTACGCTTGGGCATATTGGATGATGATGAGCTGTAATGTATTTTCACCACAATTCATGTGGTTTAAAAAATTACGAACAAGTATTATGTTTTCGTTCTTTATCTCCATTGTAGTAAATATAGGAATGTGGTTTGAACGTTTCGTGATTATTGTAACTTCTCTGCATAGAGATTATTTACCTTCATCATGGACAATGTTTTCACCAACATTTGTTGATATTGGAACATTTATAGGAACCATAGGATTTTTCTTTGTTTTATTTTTATTATATGCAAGAACATTCCCAGTAATAGCGCAAGCCGAAGTAAAAACTATTTTAAAATCTTCGGGAGAACGTTATAAAAGAATTAGAGAAGCAGGAAAAAGCTTAGTAGGTACTGGGGTTGATAAGAGAACATCAAACGTTTCAAATGATAATTCAAAAAATTTAAAAAACTAAGATAGCATATGGAAACTTCAAAAGTAATTCACGCTATTTATACAGATGATGATGTGTTAATGGCTGCTGTTAAAACGGTAAAAGCAGAAAGACATCATATTGAAGAAGTATATACACCTTTTCCAGTTCATGGGTTAGACAAGGCTATGGGATTGGCGCCAACGCGAATTGCTATTACATCATTTATATATGGATGCATTGGATTAATTGTGTCCATTTGGATGATGAATTATATGATGATTTCAGATTGGCCCCAAAATATAGGAGGTAAACCTAGTTTTAGTTATATTGAAAACATGCCAGCTTTTGTGCCAATTATGTTTGAATTAACAGTGTTCTTTGCAGCGCATTTAATGGTTATTACATTTTATTTACGCAGTAGAATGTGGCCATTTAAAAAAGCAGAGAATCCAGACCCAAGAACAACCGATGATCATTTTTTAATGGAACTTACCGTTCATGGAAATGAAAAAGAACTAAAAAAATTACTTAATGTAACAGGTGCAGTTGAAATTAATATAGTAGAAAAAGAAGCACATTAATATATTATGAAGAGCTTAATTAAAATATTAGTAGTGGTAGTCATGATAAGTTTCGTTTATTCTTGTAAAAAAGATACACGACCAAATTATCAATACTTTCCTAACATGTATGAATCTGTTGGCTATGAAGCATATGGAGGATATCAAGTTTTTCCAAATGAACAATCAGCAATGTTACCACCAGAAGGAACCATTGCAAGAGGACATTCCTTATTTGAATATAAAAACACAAATGAAGATTTCCTTAGAGCAAAAGCTGAATTGATGAGTCCGTTAGATTCAACCCAAGTAGACCTTGCCAAAGGAAAAGAGTTATTCGATATTTACTGTAGTATTTGCCATGGTAAAAAAGGAAATGGCCAAGGCACTTTGGTGAAACGTGAAAAAATATTAGGTGTGCCAAGTTATGATGACGCAGGTAGGGCTATTGCAACTGGGGGAATTTACCATACCATTTATTACGGAAAAAATGCTATGGGTTCTTATGCAAATCAACTAAAAGAAGAGGAGCGTTGGCAAGTTGTAGCATACGTGCTTAAATTAAAAGCAGATTTAGAAAAATAAGATTTAGATAAAGTTTATATATAGATATGTACACATTCTCAAATAAATTAAAGACATTTTCTATCATCTTGATGGTATTAGGAGCATTAGGTGTTGGTTACGGTTTCATGGCTTCTCATAAGTCTTTTGAAGAAGTTGAAACAATACTTGCAGCAGAAAGTACAGGTCATGGCGGAGGTCATGCAGAAGAAGCCTCTCCGATGGAAACCTCTCATGCTGTAGAAAATTCAAGTGGTGATTCTGAAACAGCACAAGTTGACGAACATAAAGAACATGTTAATCATGTTAAACACCAAATAGAGAATAGACCTTGGTCTGCACTTTATGTTGCAGCATTCTTTTTTATGATGATAGCGCTTGGTGTTTTAGCTTTTTACGCGGTACAGTTCGCATCTCAAGCAGGATGGTCACCAGTACTTTTTAGAGTCATGGAAGGTATTACTGCCTATTTGCTTCCTGGAGCATTAATAGTGTTAGCCATAGCTGTTGCTTCTGGAACTATTGGCCATTACAATCTATTTGTTTGGATGGATCCAGATGTTGTAGTCCATGATGAGTTACTTCAAAATAAAGCTTCATTTTTAAATATCCCGTGGTTTGTATTAAGAGGTTTAATATTTATTACAGGCTGGAGCTTGTATCGTTATTTTTCACGAAAGTTCTCAATAGCACAAGATACTGCCGAGGATAATAAAAACTTCAAAAAAACATTTCGAATTTCAGCAGCATTTTTAGTATTCTTTATTTATACAGAATCTATGATGTCTTGGGATTGGGTAATGAGTGTTGATCCACATTGGTTTAGTACTTTATTTGGCTGGTATGTGTTCTCTTGTATGATTGTAAGTGGGATTACGGTAATTGCACTTTTGGCTATTTACTTAAGAACTAAAGGGTATTTAGAATTTGTAAATAATAGCCATTTACACGATTTAGCAAAGTTTATGTTTGGGTTTAGTATTTTCTGGACCTATTTATGGTTTTCACAGTTTATGTTAATTTGGTATGCTAATATTCCAGAAGAAGTCACTTATTTTGTAACGAGAATTGAAGACTACAATTTGCCATTTTTCGGAATGTTAGTTTTAAACTTTGTATTCCCAATATTGTTATTAATGAATAGTGATTTTAAACGTGTACCATGGTTTATTGTATTAACGGGTATCGTATTATTGTTTGGTCACTATATTGATGTATTTAATATGATTATGCCAGCTACAGTTGGTGATAGATGGTTTATAGGAATTCCAGAAATAAGTTCAGTATTATTATTTGCCGGATTATTTATGTTTATAGTATTTACAGCGTTAACAAAAGCGCCATTACTTGCTAAAAGAAATCCGTTTATGAAGGAAAGTGAACAATTCCATTATTAATTAATAAAATAAAGACGAAAAACAACAATGACTGCTTTATTAACAATTATAGTTTTAGTATTTATTACAGTCGCTATTTGGCAAATGGTTAAAATCTTTGATTTAGCAAATGCTAATAATAAAAACTCTCAAGTAGCCACTGATAAAGACAATCAAGTTAATGGATATTTAATGTTAGGATTTTTGGCCTTCATTTATATTATTACTATTGTATGTATTGTAAAATGGGGAGACTTACCCTTGTTATCAAACTCTGCTTCAGAACATGGTCCTAAGATTGATAATTTAATGATTATATCTTTTGCATTGCTCTTTTTTGTACAAACAATTACACAGTTTTTACTATACTATTTTGCATTTAAATACAAAGGTGAAAAAGGCAAGAAAGCAGTGTTCTATGCCGATAATGATAAATTAGAATTCATTTGGACAATCATTCCTACAATAGTTTTAGCTGGATTAATTATTTACGGATTATTTACGTGGTCAGACATCATGTTTATAGATGAAGATGAAGATACTGTAGTTATAGAACTTTATGCACAACAATTCAATTGGAAAGCTAGATATGCTGGAGAAGATAATGTGTTAGGTAAAGCAAATGTTAGATTGATAAATCTTGATAACGCTAATATTTTAGGAGTTGATGAATCAGATCCTTATGCACAAGATGATATCATTACTACAGAATTACATTTACCTGTTGGAAGACCTGTATTATTTAAAATGCGCTCTCAAGACGTATTGCACTCTGCGTATATGCCTCACTTTAGAGCACAGATGAATTGTGTTCCTGGAATGATTACTCAATTTGGTTTTACACCTACGGTAACTACAGTTGAGATGAGGCAAACACCTGAAATGATTGATAAAGTAGCTAATATTAACAAAATTAGAACTGAAAAGTCAAAAGCCTTAATTGCTAAGGGTGAAGAGGCATTAGAAAGATTTGAATTTGATTACTTGCTATTATGTAATAAAATTTGTGGCAAATCGCATTACAATATGCAAATGAAAATTATTGTAGAGCCTCAAGAAGATTATGACGCTTGGATTAGTGAACAAAAATTGTTCAAAAATTCATTAGTTCAAAATTAATTATAATTTAAAAAGAATAAAACACATATAGATTATGTCAGCACACGCAGATACTCTCGATCACGACAATCACAGACATCATCATAAAGAAACTTTTGTAACTAAATATATTTTTAGTCAAGATCATAAGATGATTGCAAAACAGTACCTAATTACAGGTACAATTATGGGAGTTATTGGTGTAATTATGTCACTAATGATCCGCATGCAAATTGCATGGCCTGAAGAACCTAATGTGATTTTTGAAGCGCTATTAGGTAAATGGGCACCAGATGGTGTTATGGATGCTGATATTTATTTGGCATTGGTTACTATACATGGTACGATTATGGTGTTTTTTGTGCTTACAGCTGGATTAAGCGGTACGTTTAGTAACCTTTTAATTCCATTACAAATTGGGGCTAGAGATATGGCCTCAGGGTTTTTAAATATGTTATCGTATTGGATGTTCTTTTTATCTAGTGTTATAATGATTCTTTCATTATTTGTTGAAGCTGGACCAGCTGCTGCTGGATGGACTATTTATCCACCGTTAAGTGCATTACCAATGGCACAAGGAGGTTCCGGAATGGGGATGACCTTATGGTTAATATCTATGGCAATATTTATAGCATCGTCATTATTAGGTTCGCTTAATTATATTGTAACTGTAATAAACCTTAGAACTAAGGGAATGTCAATGACACGTTTACCTTTAACCATTTGGGCGTTTTTAGTAACGGCAGTTATTGGTGTTGTGTCTTTCCCAGTATTATTATCAGCGGCTTTATTATTGATAATGGATAGAACTTTTGGAACATCATTTTTCTTATCAGATATATTTATAAAAGGAGAAGTACTCCATTATCAAGGAGGATCTCCGGTACTATTTGAGCACTTATTTTGGTTTCTTGGGCATCCTGAAGTATATATAGTTATTTTGCCTGCAATGGGTATTGTCTCAGAGATTATTGCCACCAATTCACGTAAACCAATCTTTGGATATCGTGCTATGGTAGCTGCAATTTTAGCCATTGCATTCTTATCAACTATAGTTTGGGGACATCACATGTTTATTTCAGGAATGAATCCGTTTTTAGGCTCTGTATTTACATTTACAACCTTATTAATTGCAATCCCATCAGCGATTAAAGCATTTAATTGGATTACTACTATATGGAAAGGAAACCTACAATTTAATCCGGCGATGTTATTTTCTATTGGCTTAGTTTCAACCTTTATTACGGGAGGTCTAACAGGAATTATCCTTGGGGATAGTGCTTTAGATATTAATGTACACGACACTTATTTTGTTATTGCACACTTCCATTTGGTAATGGGTATTTCGGCATTGTATGGAATGTTTGCAGGAATTTATCACTGGTTCCCTAAAATGTTTAAGCGTATGCTTAATAAAAATTTAGGGTATATCCATTTTTGGATAACAGCCATTTGTGCGTACGGTGTATTTTTCCCAATGCACTTTATTGGGATGGCAGGATTACCAAGGCGTTATTATACAAATAGTAATTTTCCATTATTCGATGATTTACAAAACGTAAATGTAGTCATTACAATTTTTGCTGTCATTGGAGGAATTGCTCAGTTGGTATTTTTATGGAACTTTTTCTATAGTATTTTCTATGGAAAGAAAACAGTTCAAAATCCTTGGAGATCCAATACTTTAGAGTGGACTGCCCCAATAAAGCATATTCATGGTAACTGGGAAGGTGAGATTCCTCATGTTTACCGTTGGTCTTATGATTATAGTAAACC
>CAYQME010000025.1:0-34434 GCA_964418645.1 uncultured Flavobacteriaceae bacterium | reverse complement strand
TAAGCAAATTTTAGAAAAACCGAGATTGAGGGATCTCGGTTTTTTGTTTTATATACCTTAAGGATAGATTGATTGGTTTGAAAATAATTATCTAAATTAGTGCCTTTAACAGAAATATGAAACTCAGAATTACTTTTATATTCGCCTTAGTTGTAAATTTCACTTTTGCACAATTACCAAAAGGATTTGTATATGTTAACGATTTCATTCCTTCTATTCATGTAGAGTTAAGGTATTTTGGATCAAATAATTTTATGGGAAAACCAATTGAGGGTTATCAGCATGAAGTGGCCATTTTATCAGAACAAGCAACATTTGCTCTGAAGGAAGTTCAAAATGAGTTACAGCAATACAACCTTTCAATTAAAATTTATGATAGTTATAGACCACAACGAGCAGTAAATCACTTTATGCGTTGGGCAAGAGATTTAAATGATACTTTAAATAAACAAGAATACTATCCAAACGTTATGAAACAACATCTTTTTAAGGAAGGTTATATTGCAGCTCGATCAGGACACACTAGAGGCAGTACTTTGGATATGACTCTTGTAGATAGTAAAACAGGAAAACCAATAGATATGGGAAGTCCTTATGATTTTTTTGGAGAGGTATCTTGGGTATACAACAAGAATTTAACTGCACAACAACTAGCCAACAGAATGTTAATACAAACCATTATGAGAAAACATGGTTTTGTTCATTATCCAAAAGAATGGTGGCATTTTACTTTGAGAAATGAACCATTTCCAAATACTTATTTTGATTTTGTAATTGAGTAATTATTTTCTCTTTTTGGTCCAGAAATCAATTTCTACATCTATATTTTCACCAAGAAAATTTTCGATAGCAGAATGTTTAAAATTTTCACCTACACCATAATCAATCCTGTTTATTGTTAATCGTGAGGTGAATCCGAAAGTATATTTCCCATCTTGTCCTGTCATTTTAATAGGGAAATTTAGTTGCTTTGTTATACCATGCATGGTAAAATTACCATGAACAGTGAAATCGTCACTATTTTTTGTTATAGAATCACTTATGAAAGTAATTTCTGGGTATGTTTCAACCTCAAAAAAATCTTTTGTTCTTAAATGATTATCTCTATCAGGAATTCCGGTGTTAATACTTTCAGCTTTAATTACTACAGAGATATTAGATTTTGTTAAATTATTATCTAAATAATCAATATCAACTGAGTAATCTGTAAATTTTCCTGTAACTCTAGTAATTCCATTAGAAATTGGTATAGAAAATTGTAATGTTGAATGATTGGATTCAACCGCTAATTTTATTAAATCGGCAATTTGTGGAGCAAACGACATAAAACATAATACACTAACTAAAAGTATGCTTTTTTTTATTTTTTTCATCTTATTTATTTTAATTGTTCCATCCTGGACCTCTTACTACTTGCCCAGGAAGTTCACCTGTATGCTCTCCATCTTTTAAAACTTGTACACCATTTACAAAAACATGTTCCATTCCAGTTGCAAACTGATGCGGTTTTGCAAACGTTGCATGATCTTGTATGGTTTCTGGATTGAATATTGCCAAATCTGCAAAGTAACCAGTTTTGAGAGCGCCACGTTTTTTTATTTTTAAATTAGTCGCGGGTAAGGAGGTAAGTTTACGAACTGCTTCTTCTAATGAAATCACATTCTCATCTCTTACATATTTTCCAAGAACACGTGCAAAATTTCCATAAGCTCTGGGATGAGGATTGGAATTTAAAAACAATCCTTTAGGAGCTAAAGAGCCTGCATCTGAACCAAAACTCATATACGGCAAAGCAATTTGCTTCTTTACATTTTCTTCACTCATTAAGAAATACACTGTACCAACACGACTCCCATCTGCAATAACCAAGTCCATAGCAGTTTCTTCAGGAGTTTTTCCATGAATCTTGGCAACCTCTACCAAAGTTTTTCCCGTGTAATGTCTAAGGCTGTCATTTTTAAATCCTACCAATAATAAATTTTCTGGTGTACCTGCTGCATACATTAAATTTTCCCATTCGTCAGTTGGTGTTGTCATTTCTTTATACACCCGTTTTCTAATTTCAGGATCCTTTAAACGTTCTGCCCATTTCTCATAACCACCTTCCTGAACCCATGGAGGCATAGAAGCATCCAATCCTGTCGCGCCTGCAACATATGTGTACATATCTGTAGTAATATGTAAACCTTTAGCTCTAGCAGAATCTATTTTTTTTACAACATCATCAATTTTATTCCAGTTGTCTTTACCACTCATTTTAAGATGGTATATTTCTGCTCTTATATTGGCTTCATTGGCAATCCTTATGAGCTCGTCCATACTTTCTAAGAGCCTGTTACCTTCACTTCTCATATGCGAAATATACATACCATCATATGCTGATGCAACTTTACATAATTCAATTAACTCTTCCGTGCTAGAATAAAATGCTGGTGCATAAATAAGTGACGAACCAACACCTAAGGCTCCTTCTTCCATGGCTACTTTTACCATGGCTTTCATAGCTTCTAATTCCTCTGTTGTTGGTGCTCTGTCTTCAAAACCAATGGTGTTTATTCTCACCGTTGTAGCACCTATAAATGAAGCTACATTTGGTGAAATGCCACGATTGACTAAATACTCTAAATAGTCACCTAATGTATTCCATTCAATGTCATACTTTAAATCACCTTGAGATTCCTGTTGTTGCTTTTTAACAGTTTCTGAAAGCGGACCCATAGACCAGCCTTCACCAAATACTTCCAGAGTAACACCTTGACGAATATCGCTTTGTGATTTCCCGTCTTCAATCAAAGATTCGGTTGCCCAACTGAGCATATTAATAAAACCTGGTGCAACGACCAAATTGTTAGCGTCAATTTCTAGATTACCTTTCGCGTTAAGAATGCCGATTGCAGCAATAGTATCTGCATTTATAGCAATATCACCTATAAACGAGTCATTACCAGAACCATCTGCAATGGTTCCATTTTTTATTAAGATATCATAGGTTTTAGGAGAGGAGCAGCCATATATTGTTAATAATAACAATACGAATAGTTTAATGTATTTCATAACGAATTAATAGTTGGTTGAAAGTGATGTCAAGGTAACATTTTTTTTAAATATAACTATGAAGCACAAAAAAACCGCCTCATAAATGGAGCGGTTTCAATTAGTTTGATTGGTTTTTAATTTAATCTACTACTTTTTTAGTCTGCGTAAATCCTACATACAAACCAACTCCAGCCATAAAGAAAATAAGAGCAGGATAAACTGCATCAGAGTCTAAACTTGAATAAGTATCAAGTAAATTAGCTAGAAAAACACCTAGTCCAACTCCCATTAATAAAAATGCAAAATTAATTACAAAGACTTTCCAAGATGAACCTGCTCGTTTACCAATGTTAAAAATACTTGCGTCAGCTCCTTTTTCTATTAAGGCCAAACGTTCTTTATTGCGTGATGATACATATAAGTAGAATATTCCAAAGATTACTCCAAAAAATGCAATAGGTATAATTACTGCTCCTGTTTCCATAATTGTTTGTTTTTAATTGATTATTTTTAATGAGTTCATAGCTTATGACGACAACATCTGTAAGTAGGTTACATCTTTTTAGATATTTTTTATTTTTTTTAAAAAAAGTGTAACCAAAACAATAATTATATAGTCTTAATAATAGATGACCACCAACGATCAAGTTTATATAAACAAAATATTAGATGGCGATACTAATGCATTTACTGTATTGGTAGATCGTTACAAGGATTTGGTATATACATTATCCATGAGAATGATGAAGAATAGGGAAGAGGCAGAAGAAGTTGCTCAAGACACATTTATTAAAACCTATAGTTCGTTAAACAAATTTAAAGGCGATTCAAAATTTTCAACTTGGATTTATAGAGTTGCCTATAATACGTGTTTAGATAGATTAAAAAAAAATAAACGACAACAATATACGCTTGCCATAGATGAATATACAGAACATCAGGTAAAAACCTTAGATAATGCTTTAGACCAAATAGAAGCAAAGGAAAAACAACAAGCAATTCAAAATTGTTTAGAGTTGTTACCTAGTGAAGATAGTTTTTTATTAACCTTATATTATTTTGAAGAACTATCTTTAGACGAAATATCAAAAATTGTAGGTTTGAAAGCTAATAATGTTAAAGTGAAAATTTTTAGAAGTCGTAAAAAATTGGCGACCATACTAAGAGAAAAATTAGATAACGAAACAATTGAAAGTTATGAAGGATCATTCAGAACAGCATTTAGATAAACTGGCAAAAAAAGTGATACAGTTTTCATCACTTGAAAAACCATCTTTAGATTTTACTGCTAATATTATGGCAAAAGTAGATGCTATAGCTACAAACAATATAATGGTCTATAAACCATTAATTTCAAAAAGAACGTGGTTTGTAATTGCTATTTTAGTAGTAGGGAGTTTGTCTTATGGTGTTTTTGGTAGTGGATTAGAAGGACAGAGTTGGTTTGATAAAGTGGATCTTAGTATTTTTTCTAATAACAAAATAACAGATGCTATTTCTGGAATTAAGTTTTCTAAAACCCTGATATATGCTGTAGGTTTATGTGGTTTAGTGTTTTTAATTCAAATACCAATGATGAAACATTATCTAGATAAACGTTTTGAATATTAGTCTTTATAATACCAAAACGGAATTTTAGATACATTCCAATATGTGGTATCTCCTTTTCTAATTCTTAAACGATTCACTTTTAAAAGATGTTTGCCTTCATTTAAAGTTTTAGTACTTATATATGTCTCAAAACCTAACTTATCATTTTTACTATGTGCTAAAATAAACTCAGTTTCATACTTAATGGTGTCAATTTTTACTGAATAGATTTTATTAAACGTTTTCAAGTAAACTTTTCTTAAGCTATCTCTTTCGCTAATTTTTATATTAGTACCAAAGTTAATACCTGTTTTTAAGCCTCGTCTGTCTTCTTCAGGTTTTAATAATGGGTTGAAATTAAAAATACGATTTTCTATATTTTCAGAATATAAAACAAAGACTTTTACATAATTATCTGAAATGACTTTGGATTGTATTGCTACATTATCAATAAACCCATTGTTTTCATTTAATAAATCTTCATAGTTATTATTGTTTGCTACAAAATCATTAGAAGTCATATCTGTAACTAAATAATTCGAAACATTGTAATTAAGAGAAGTGCCTAATGCTATTAAAATATAAAATGGCACTAATGAAAAACTTAATCGTTTGCCAAACTTATTGTCTAAAAAGTTATACACCAATGGTCTATATAAAAAAGACAATGTAATAAAGCTAAATACCCAATATATAGGAAAATAAATTTTTGAAGTCCATTTTTTCTTTTTAAGATATCCAAGTGTAATAAAGTCAATTACAGTGAAAAACATTCCAAAAATTATGAACAATACTAATGTTATTCCTACACCTTGAGATAGCCAGTTTGGTAAATTATCATTGTTTATTAATTGGGTTGCAATTAAAGCAATTGCAAGTATGGTAAACGTAATTGCCAAAACATAAAAGATGAGTAAGAAAGAAACTGCAAATATTATACTGCAGTAATTTTCTAATGTGCCAATATATTTATCAAAAGAGCCTACACGTTTTTTTAAGTATTTAGTAAATTTTTGGCTATATTTTAAACTATCATAATCAATATCACCAGACACATAACGTAAACCTAAAGCACCAATCCATAAGCCACGAAGCAAAACATGAAGTAATAAATTGAAAATTAATATTGAACAAGATATAAGTGCAATTAATAAAACTACAAACTTATATATTTGCTGACTATTTTGAGCATCATTAAAATTTTCGCTAATTATAGGAATAGCTGTAAACAATCCAAAAATAGCAAACCCAGAGATTAATAGTTCTAGTTGCCAACTTTCTTCTTGGAGTTTTTGCAGTAGTTTTTTAAACTCTGGTTTAGTGTAATCGTTTTGCATTAAATGTTAATTTACTGGAAAGATACTGACTTTAAAATAAAAAAGCCACTGCATGATTTTGAAGTGGCTTTCATAAAATGAGTAAAATAAATTAATCAATTTTTTTGGCTTCCATATTTTGTCCTCTTTGGTGTAAGGTTAAGCTTGTAACTTTATCTTTATCATTTTTATTAAAGACCATACTTGCTGGTACAACTTTAAAGAAGAATGTTGCTTCCGTTTCTGCAAAAATTTCAAATTGTGGTTGTCCAGTTGCTTGTGCAAAAATTTGATTTTCTTTAGTTGTTATTTCAATTACAAATCCTGGTTGTAATTCATATTTACCAATATATTGGGATAGTACTTCTGCATCCACAGTAATTGAAACTTTCTCAGGTTCAGGTTTTTTATCTGTTTCAACACCAATAGCTATGCTTCCTCCATTTTCAAAACTTGCCTGTTTCTTTCCGTCTTTTTCTGAAAAATTATAAGTGATATTACCATCTTCAAAAATAAACTGATCAGCACTCATAGGATAGATTTCAAAAACAGTACTACCTTCTCTTTGACTATATATTTTTTGGTCTTTTACAGTAATAAATCTAACAGCTCCATCTTCAAATTGATATGCTCCAACCCATTTTTGAAGCTCACTTTCAGATAAAGTAATAGCATCTTTAATGTCTGGATATGGTTTTCCGATAACTAACGCTGCTATTTTGTTTGCAACACCTCCAGGGGAATTACAATCACAATTAGTTAAAACAGAAACAAATACATCTTCTTTTGGTAAATAAATGCCTTGTGTTGTATACCCAAAAATTCCTCCTCCATGCGAAATACCTACTGATCCTTGAATATCGACTTCACCTAAACCATATCCATAACCAATATGTTCGCCATTATTAAGTGTAGAACCATGTATTGCTTTCTCGTAACTTTCTTTAGAAATTAATTGATGAGTATTAAGGGATTTTTGCCAGATAAGTAAATCATCAACATTAGACATTATTGAACCAGCTGCATAAGGTAATGTTAGACTTAAATAATCAGCATTTACAAATCCATCATTATCTTGGTATCCTGATGCTCTATTTGGTATTATTTTTTTCATACTACCATAATATGAATTTGACATTCCTAATTTTTCAAAAATATTTTTTTCTATAAAATCGGCATAAGTTTGACCAGAAACAACTTCAATTATGTAACCTAATAGAATATATCCTGAATTATTATATAAGAACTTTTCACCTGGATCAAAATCCATAGATTCATTTTTAAAGACATCAATCAGCTCGGTTGGAGACATATCTGTTCTAGCATTTTTCATGAAACTTTCCATACTTGTATAACTCTTTATACCAGAAGTGTGATTTAATAAATGATGCACAGTTATTGTTTTGCCGTTTGTTGGATAGTCAGGAATAAATTTAGTGATTTCATCATCCAAATTCAGTGTTCCTTGTTCCATAAGCATTAAAATAGATATTGCAGTAAACTGTTTTGTAATGGAACCTATTTCAAATACATTTTCTGGAATCATAGCAATTCCTAATTCAAGATTAGCATTTCCAAACGCTTTTCTATAAATAACCTCACCATTTTTATAAATTAATGCTGTGGCTCCAGGTTCGTTAGGTTTGTATTTTGCTTCTAATAATAGATCAATATTTTCTTCGAGAGTTTGTGTGTAACCGATGGCTACAAAAAATAAACAGATAATTAAAAGAGACTGGGTTTTTAATTGATGTAGTGTTTTCATTTTATGAATTATTGGTTATAAAAATTTTACCTTTTTTATATGACGACTAATAAAATGTTAAGTTACAAAAATGAATTTATTACTTTTATATTCTAACTTAATATACCATGAAAAAAATAGTTCTATTACTCCTTTTAGTATTCTTTTTGTGCCATTCAAAAACTGATGCTCAAAATAATCAATCTATAATTGTTCAAAATTATTATTGGGCAAAAGAAGGAAAGATAAATGAAGTTTATACACAGCGTTTGTATGCAAGTCAAGTTCGTGATAGTTTAGGTTTAGCTGTTGGTAGAGTGTTAAAACGTATTGGAGAAAACGGAGAATTGTCTCATGTAATTTGGGAATGTGAATACGCAAGTGAAGCTGCACGTAAAGAAGATGTTAGAAAGCTTACCGAATCTGGAGCTTTTAAAAAAGTAACAAAAAAAATGGGAACTCTAATAGATAAGTTTGAAAGAGGTGTTTATAAAGTGAATTAGTTTTTCCTATTTTAAATAGTTTGCAAGTTTCACTCTTTTATTTTCCGGAAGCGATTCATTCTCTATGGCTAATTTTAAGTACCTCTGATTTTTTTCTTTAGAAAATAAAAGTTCAAAAAATTGAACAATTGTTAAACTATGTTTTGCTTGTTCAACTAAAATCATAGTATCATTATTAGTAACAAACCCTTCTTCTAGAACACGAACATAAATTCCTGGATGTGCATGTGCTATAAATTGTTTTAATATGTTTTTAGAACCCATTTTTGCTGCAAATGTATTACAGGGTTCTCTAGGTTGTGTTACCTGTATTAAAGCTGTTCCAATTTTATAAATATCTCCTATAAATAGTTTGGATTCATCAAGCCCTTTAACTGTTAAGTTTTCACCTAACATTCCAAAATCCCAATCTAATTGTGGATAAAGGTTTTCCCAATATGGATAATAATCAGCTGAAAAAAGATAACAGGCTTTAAACTCGCCACCATGTACTTTTCTATTAGAAATTTCATCTCCTTTTACTTGCTCTTTTTCTAAATAAATAGGTTGGTTTATAGGCTTTTTATAAATGCCTGTAGTTTCATTTTTTCCATTAATCTGGATAGTGACAGGTTTTGCAATGTTGGTGGAGATTATTTTCATTGTTTAAATGTAATAAAAAAACCACTTTGTTTTTACAAAGTGGTTTTGGGTTTCAATTCATGAGATTTCTGTCTACGCAGGAATTTGTTATTTAATCATCTCATAACTTCGTTTAATGAAGCTTGTTAGCTCTTCACCTTTTAATAAGCCTTGAGATAGTCGTGCCAAATCTAAACTTTGGTTTATTAAACGTTCTTGTTTTTTACGGGTTTTGGTGTTTAAAATGTCACCTACTAATTCCGAATTAGTATTTACAACCAGATTGAACATTTCTGGCATATTACCCATTCCAAACATTCCGCCTCCACCACCAGTTTGTTGCATCTCCTTCATACGACGCATAAATTCTGGTTGTGTAATTATAAAAGGCGCAGCATTGCTATCCATAGGTTCTAATTGTACCATAAATTTTTCAGATGGCACAACTTCTTTCAATAACTCATCAAGCTTTGTTTTTTCTTCATCAGATAGTTTAGATATTTTTGTATCCTCTTTTTTGATTAAATTATCAACATGGTCGGCATCTACACGAGCAAATGATATTTTTTCTTTTGAAGTTTCAAGCTTCTGAATTAAATGCGATACTATTGGAGAATCTAAAAATAACACTTCATATCCTTTAGCTTTGGCTGCTTCAATATATGAGTGTTGTGCATCTTTATCGGAAGCATACAATATCACCAACTTGTCATCTTTATCAGTTTGATTTGCTTTAATCTTATCTTGAAGTTCATTGTAAGTGTAATATTTGCCATCAACTGAAGGATACAACGCAAATGCATCAGATTTTTCGAAGAATTTTTCTTCAGAAAGCATGCCGTATTCAATGACAATTTTAATATCGTCCCATTTCTTTTCAAAATCTTCACGATTATCATTAAATAGCGATTTTAATTTATCGGCAACTTTTCGGGTTATGTAAGATGAAATCTTTTTAACTGCTCCATCAGCTTGTAAATAACTACGAGATACGTTTAATGGAATATCAGGTGAATCAATAACACCACGAAGCATAGTTAAAAATTCTGGAACAATACCTTCAACATTATCAGTTACAAACACTTGATTTTGATACAATTGAATTTTATCTTTCTGAATGTTTAAATCATTCGTCATCTTTGGGAAATACAAGATTCCAGTTAAGTTAAACGGATAATCTACATTTAAATGAATATTGAATAAAGGCTCTTCAAATTGCATAGGATACAATTCGCGATAGAAACTTTTATAATCCTCATCTTTTAAATCTGCAGGCTGTTTGGTCCATGCAGGATTTGGATTGTTGATGATATTATCAACTGTTATTTGTTTATGTGGTTCTGTAGTTTCCTTACCATCTTTATCCTTAGTCGTTTTAGGCTCGTGATCTGGATCATTTATCTCTTTGGTTCCAAATTTAATTGGAATAGGCATAAACTTATTATACTTTTGAAGTAATTCGTTAATACGGGATTCTTCAAGAAACTCTATAGAGTCATCTGCTATATGAAGAATAATCTCGGTTCCTCTATCTTTTTTCTTTCCCTTTACAAGTGTAAATTCTGGTGAGCCATCACAGGTCCAATGTGCTGCATCGTCACCTTTGAAAGATTTTGTAATGATTTCAACTTTTTCTGCAACCATAAAAGAAGAATAGAAGCCAAGACCAAAATGACCAATAATTCCTGCATCTTGACCTTTATCGTTGTATTTGTCTAAAAACTCTTCAGCGCCAGAAAATGCAATTTCGTTAATGTATTTTTCAACTTCATCAGCTGTCATTCCTAAACCTTGATCAATAATATGAAGCTTCTTGCCTTTTTTATCAATCCTAATTTCAATTTGTGGATTACCATATTCTACTTTGGTTTCACCAATTGTAGTAAGGTGTTTTAATTTTAAAGTTGCATCTGTTGCGTTACTGATAAGCTCACGTAAAAATATTTCGTGATCACTATACAAGAATTTTTTAATTAAAGGGAAAATGTTTTCTACTGCAACATTAATATTTCCTTTTGCCATAATGAATTGTTATTTTTTCTTTTCCGCAAGGGCGGAAAACTGTTTAAACTTTGTTTTATTTTGTTGCTTATCTATTGGCAACAAAAATGCCAATTCGTTAAAAGTGACAAACTGACATTTTATTATGAGTTTAATTTGTAATTTTACTTTTCGAATAAAAGATTTCCGTTTTTACGGAAATTGAAAATAAATTATTTTCAATGTACAATTCTAAAATAATTGGTTTAGGTAAATATCTTCCAGACAATGTGGTTACTAACGATGATTTATCCAAATTAATGGACACAAATGACGAATGGATACAAGAACGAACAGGTATTAAAGAGCGTCGTTGGATTAAAAAAGGTAGTGACGAATCATCTGCTATTATGGGAGCAAAAGCAGCTAGAATTGCCATTGATAGAGCAGGATTAACTAAAGACGATATAGATTTTATTGTGTTTGCCACCTTAAGTCCAGATTATTATTTTCCTGGTTGTGGTGTGCAAATTCAAGATATGCTTGACTTGAAAACGGTAGGTGCATTAGATGTACGAAATCAATGTTCGGGTTTTGTATATGCTCTTTCTGTGGCAGATCAATTTATTAAAACAGGAATGTATAAAAATGTTTTGGTTATAGGTGCAGAATACCATTCTAACGGTTTAGACAAGACAACTCGTGGTCGTGGTGTTTCTGTGATTTTTGGTGATGGTGCAGGTGCTTGTGTATTGTCAAGAGAAGAAGATAATACTAAAGGTATACTTTCTACACATTTGCATAGTGAAGGTAAATATGCGGATAAGTTAATTGTAGAGTCTCCTAGCATTGGTCATTGGGTACCGGAGATTTTAGATTCAAAAGAAGAAGATATTTCTTATTTTCCTTATATGGATGGCACTTTTGTATTTAAACATGCCATTGTGCGTTTTAGTGAAGTGATTAATGAAGGTTTAACAAAAAATAGTTTAACAAAAGAAGATATTGATTTATTTATTCCACATCAAGCCAATTTACGTATTTCTCAATTTGTACAACGAAAATTTGGATTAAGAGATGACCAAGTGTATAATAACATTATGAAATATGGAAATACTACTGCTGCATCTATTATTATAGCACTTACCGAAGCTTGGGAACAAGGAAAAGTAAATGATAATGATACTGTAGTATTGGCAGCTTTTGGAAGTGGATTTACTTGGGGAAGTGTGATAATTAAGTGGTAAATTCCTGCAAATCCCGATAGCTATCAGGAAGGAATCTTTTAAATTAAAATTTGATAATCTTTGAATTGATTAACTTATTCAAAGTTATCAAGAGGCTCCCTTTAAAGTGTATAAACAAAAAAAACCGAAGCAGAGAAATACCTCGATTTTTTTTACTATTAACCAACATTAACACTTAAAAAAATAAATGTCTATATATAAGACGTAAGATTTTGTGTTTTATTTCATAGTATTGTAAACTTTAACATTTTATTAAAATAAAAACCCGAAGTTTATACTTCGGGTTTTCTTATTAATAACCAAACATTAACACTAACCATCAACTATTATGTAGGTTATTAAAGAGTTTATTCGTCTTTTAAAAAATTCCTCCTCCAGATTTCTCATCGTTATCTCTACGCTTACGAGATTTAGCACGATATTTTCCACCACCAAAACGATAAGATAAACTGGCTGCGACAGTTTGACTTTCCCAGTTAAATTGAACATCTTGTTTGAATGGTCTTTCAACATCAGCAGAAAACTTCATCGTATTAAAAATATCATTAAAGTTTAAACTAAATGTAGCTTTGTTATCAATAAAACTATAACGCATTCCTAGATTTACAAAATACATTGGATCTACATCAAATTGAACACTTTCATTTGTTCCTCTATAATACCCAAATGCGGTAAACGATAAGCTTTTACTAACTTTAAAATTATTGTACATTCTAAAGCTATATGCTAAATTGTCAACTTCAACAGTTTCTAAAACTATATCGTCTTCAGTTGCAATTTCTGGTGATTCAGTTAGTCTTTCACTTATACTTTTTTGAGTTTGAGAATATAAATCGAAACTTCCATTGATACTCCACCATTTTGTTGGTCGATAATTAGTTGAGAATTCAAAACCAAATGCTGAAGTGTCGTCAAAATTATCGTCTGTTAAAATTAATCTATTAAAATCTGCTCTGTCAACTAAAACTACAGTTGATATTTCTTCTTTTATACTTCTATAAAATAAACCAGCAGTAATACTTCCTTTTCTATTATTTAATGTTCTTGTATAATTAGTTTCAATTGAATTAGTGAATTGTGGTAACAAATCTTGATTTCCGAATTTAGAAATTAAAGGTGTGCTAAATTCAGGTAACGGATTAACTTGTCCTACTCCAGGTCTGTCAACACGACGACTATAGCTTAACTGATACGAATTTTTTTCTGATGGACTATACGTAAAGAAAGCAGAAGGATAAACCTCAAAATAATCATTATCAAAAGGGAATGCAGTAACAGCATTAGTTCCTAGATTTGTATCTAAAGCCAAAGTTTCCACTTGAACATTTTCGGCACGCAAGCCAATTTGATAGGTCCATTTTTCAAACTTCTTGCTATATGTAGCATAAGCCGAATAAATATCTCTACTATAATCAAAATAAGTTGTAGTTGGTATGTAATCGCCTAGCATATTTTGAGAACGACCGTCTGATTCGTAATTAATAGTATTGTTGAATAATCTTGCCTGTAAGCCTAATTCTAATTTTGTGGTTTCAGATAAAGGATCAACATAATCTAAATTAATTGTTGTACGATCTCTTTTGGTATCGTTAAGTTCAAAATAATTAGGTCTTATAATAAAACCTTCGAAATTATTATTGATTTTTGAATCACCATTATAGATGTTATAATCAACTTCAAGTTCTATATTTTGACCTTCTTTATTAAAATCTAATTTGTAATCAAAATTGTATTGATGAGATTCGTTGTCGCCTTTATTTGCAATATTTTGCATTTGATCAAAAGCAGAATCATTAAAAAAGATACCAGTTTCGGCATTTGTACCACCAACATGAAGACTTTGATTAGTAAAAACTGAAATAGTGTTTTTATCGTTTAAGTAAAAATCAAGACCAGCTTTAAATGAATGAGATTTTCTATCATCTAAAAGATTTATAGTTTGAAGTGTGTTTTGTTCTATTCTATCAATAAATCCATAATTAACATTTTTAGAAATATTATTACTATAGTTGCCATATAAATTAAATTTACCATTTCGATAATTCATATTCAATGAACTATTAAATTTTGGTTCTTTTTCATATCTTAATCCTACACTTGTACTTCCATTAAATCCTATCATTGTGTTTTTGTGTAACACAATATTGATAATTCCACTCATGCCTTCAGGATTATATTTAGCTGAAGGATTAGTAATTAATTCAATAGATTTAATTGAAGCAGAAGGGATTTGTTTTAATAATTGTTCAGTTGGAATGTTAGATAATTTTCCATCTACCATAACTCGCACATTAGAGTTGCCACGCATGCTAATATCACCAGATTGAGGATCTATACTAACTGATGGAATACCAACCATAATATCGGAAGCTGTACCACTTGCAGCTAAATCTTTACCAATTGTGATTACTTTTCTATCTACTTTTTGTTGAATTGTAGAGACTTCGGCAATAACAGTTACAGCATCAAGAGCGGCGGCTTCTTCTTCAAGCATGATGTTGCCCAAATCTACTTTACGGTTTTTTCTGGTAATAATTAATTCTTTAATTACGGCTTTGTAACCTATATATTGTGCAGTTACGGTAATATTACCTTCAGGAATTTTTGTAATCTTAAATGTGCCATCTTCTAGTGTAATACTACCAGTAACTATTTCGCCTTTTTCATTTTTAATAATAATGTTTACGTATGGCAAGGGCTCATTAAGTGTAGCATCAAGAACTTTTCCAGAGATAGTTCCGTCTACTAATACGTCGTTATTGTTTGTTGCTTGGGTGTTTTGTACAATAAGTAATATAACAAAACACAAAGTGATTAGTTTTTTCATTCGTTTTTTGATTGATTGATTTAGTCTTTTATTAAATGTTTTTTATACATTTATATCTAACAGACGACAGTAAACCATTGCTGTTACTTTTTTTAACACAGGTTAACAAATTTTTAACATATAGTATGAAAACGGCCTTAGTGCTAGGTGCTTCTTTAAAACCAAATAGATATTCGTATTTTGCAATTGAACGATTACTAAATTCTGATATTGAGGTATTTGCTGTTGGAAATGTAAAAGGAGTAGTACATGGCGTAAAAGTTAAAACTGAAAAGTTAATGTTTTCAGATATTCATACTGTGACACTTTATCTTAACCCTAAAATACAGAAAGAGTATTATGATTATATAATCTCATTGCATCCAAAACGTGTCATTTTTAATCCAGGAACTGAAAATCCAGAATTGTTTCAAATTTTAAAAGATAATAATATAGAATTTGAAGTGGCTTGTACCTTAACGCTTCTTGCTACGAATCAATATTAATCCAATAAATGTAAGTAAGCCATTAATTGGTAATAATTCATAACCAATTTCATATCCTCCAAGATTTTCAGTAGGTATTGTCCCTAATACATAGGATATAGTTGCCGCACATAGAGCAACAATCCATACATATTTATCTTTTATTTTATAATTAGTAAAAATACCAAACGCAAATAAACCAAGTAAAGGGCCATAGGTATAACCTGCAACCGTAAGTAAACTATCTATAACATTACTATTTAAAACATATTTAAAAATAATAATGACCACAACCAACATTAAGCTCATTGCAATATGTGTTTTTTTACGTAAACTTTTTTGTTGGTGTTTAGGTTTCTTTTCAATGTTTAAAAAGTCGACACAAAAAGATGTGGTTAATGACGTTAAAGCACTATCAGCACTACTATACGCAGCAGCAATTAAGCCTAACATAAAAGTTATGGCTACAGTAATACCTAAACCACTATTTAAGGCAATTTCTGGAAATAGTAAATCGGTTTTAGGAGTCCCGTCCATCAATGGGATAGAGATGTTATGTTTTTTAGCATAGATAAATAATAAAGCACCTAATAGCATAAACAAAAAGGTAACAGCAACAAGTACCACACTAAAAGAAATCATGTTCTTTTGAGCGTCTTTAAGTGTTTTACAGGTTAAATTCTTTTGCATCATATCTTGGTCGAGCCCTGTCATACAAATGGTAATAAACATACCACCTAGAAAAGACTTTATAAAATGGCTACGTTCTAAAAAACTATCAGTAACAAGAACTTTGCTGTATTGTTTCAGTTCATCAGAAGTTAGAAATTCTGAGAAACTCCACCCTAAACTTTCATTAATAAAATAAATGGATAAAATTACCGCAACAATCATAAACAATGTTTGTAAAGTATCGGTCCATACAATTGTTTTTATACCACCTTTATTAGTGTAGATCCAAATCAATAAAATAGAGATTACAACAGTAATTTCAAAAGGAACATTCCAAGCATCAAATACAAATTGCTGTAAAACTATTGCGACTAAAAACAATCTAAAAGCAGCACCTAATACACGAGATACAAAAAAGAAAAAGGCACCTGTTTTATGGCTTACTGTTCCAAATCTATCCAATAAATATTCGTAGATAGATGTTACATTATGTTTATAGTAAATTGGCATCAATACAAAGGCGACAACAAAGTATCCAAACATATAACCCAAGACCACTTGAAAGTAGCTAAACTGTGAGCCTTCTATCCAACCTGGAACCGAAATAAAAGTGACGCCAGAGAGTGATGCACCAACCATTCCGAAAGCAACGATATACCAGGGCGATTTTTTTCCTGCTTTAAAAAAATCTGCATTTGTGTCGTTTTTTCCAGTAAAATGAGAGATTAATATAAGCAAACCAAAATAGGCAGCAATAAGAATAATAATTTGTGTAGCGCTCATAAGAATTAAATTCAACAGCCAAAATACAAATTCCTATTAATATGCTTTTAAATTTACTCATAAGATTCTGAAACAAGTTCAGAATAAATAGTAAATTCGCAGTTATGGAATTTTCTTCAAAGCTACTTGAAAAAGCAGTAAACGAAATGTCGCAATTACCAGGAATTGGCAAAAGTACAGCATTGCGTTTGGTGTTACATTTATTACGGCAACCTAATGAACAAACTATGCATTTGTCTAGTGCATTATTAAAAATGCGAGAAGATATTAAATTTTGTAAAAGCTGTCATAATATTAGTGATGTTGACCTCTGTGAGATTTGTGCCAATCCACATAGAAATAACGAAATTATTTGTGTGGTTGAAGACATTAGAGATGTTATGGCTATTGAAAATACGAGTTCTTTTAGAGGAATATATCATGTACTAGGAGGTAAAATTTCACCAATGGATGGGATAGGACCTCACGATTTAAATATTACATCTTTAGTAGATAAAGTAAAGCAAGGAAATATAAAAGAATTGATTTTTGCATTGAGTTCTACTATGGAAGGAGATACTACAAACTTTTATATTTACAAGCAGATTCAAGATTGTAAAGTTATTACATCAACTATTTCTAGAGGTATTTCAGTAGGAGACGAACTGGAATATGCAGATGAGGTTACCTTAGGAAGAAGTATTATTAATAGAATTCCGTTTGAAGCCTCTTTAAAAATGTAATCAGTATTTGAAACTATCAGTTGTCATATTAAATTATAATGTGCAATACTTTTTAGAATTGTGTTTAAAAAGTGTTCAAAAAGCCTTAGTTGGAATTGATGCCGAAATTATTGTAGTTGATAACAATTCACCAGACGATAGTTGTAAAATGGTTAAGCAATTTTTCCCTGATGTTGCATTAATAGCAAACAAAAATAATTTAGGCTTTTCAAAGGGCAATAATCAAGGTGTGCAAATTGCCAAAGGTGAGTATATTTGTATTTTAAATCCAGATACTGTTGTTGCCGAAGATACATTTACAAAACTTTTAGAGTTTGCAAAATCTAAAGAAAATATAGGTATTGTAGGTTGCAAGCTCATAGATGGTGCTGGAAAATATCTTCCTGAAAGTAAGCGTAATATTCCAGTAGTCAAGGTCGCTCTTCAAAAAATATTTGGAAACTCAAAAAACTATTATGCAAATCATATTAATGAAAATGATATTGCAAAAGCAGATGTTTTAGTAGGCGCGTTTATGTTTATGAAGCGAGACGTGTTTACTTCAATTAATGGTTTTGATGAAGACTATTTTATGTATGGTGAAGATATTGATATATCTTATAAATCATTAAGTCAAGGTTATGATAACTATTATTATGGCGAAACTACAATCATTCATTATAAAGGAGAAAGCACTTTAAAGGATACCTTTTATGCCAAACGTTTTTATGGATCTATGCAAATTTTTTACAAAAAGCATTTTAAAAAGAATATTGTATTTGATGTTTTTGTTTGGTTGGGGATTAAGACAGCCTATGCATTTAGAAAAGAAAAGAAAAAGCATCTCGAAAAATCAAATACATATTACCTTATTTCTAATCAAGAAAATAAACGCTTAGCACATAAATTAAGTAAAGATTTGATGTTAAAATCTTCAGTAATAAATATTGAAGAAAATTCTGAAATTATTTTTGACGCTATTTTTTTAAGCTATATGCAGATTATTGAAAACATGTCTCAATTTAATAAAAAAGAAAATATAACGTTTAAAATCCTACCTCATAATTCAAACTATATAATAGGAAGTAATAGCTCTTTTAGTCAAGGAGAAGTAATGATTTTTGACAAGAATTAATTGATGAAAACGCAACAGATTTGATGATTTTTCATTAATTTTGCATGCAATAACCTTAAAATTGCTTTCATACTAAAGATATGGCAAAATTTGAACTTAAGTTACCTAAGATGGGAGAAAGTGTTGCTGAGGCAACTATAACATCTTGGTTAAAAGAAATAGGAGATACCATTGAAGTTGATGAAGCAGTATTAGAAATTGCTACTGATAAGGTTGATAGTGAAATACCAAGTGAAGTAGATGGTGTTTTAGTTGAAAAATTATTTAAAGTTGATGATGTCGTGCAAGTAGGTCAAACTATTGCATTTATTGAGATAAAAGGTGATAATGATACAGTAGATACTAGCACAAAAGAAGGAATTGTTTCGTCTACTAGCAAAGCTTCAATAAAATCAGTTGCAGAGGTTGCTCAAACTGTAATTGCAGTAAAAACCACAGCTACTCCAGTTATTCATTCAAATGAAGAGCGTTTTTATTCACCTTTAGTAAAAAACATAGCAAAAAAGGAAGGTATTGCACAGGCAGAATTAGATACTATTTCAGGCACAGGAAAAGAAGGGCGTGTTACCAAAAATGATATATTAGCTTATATTGAAACTAGAGGGAGTCAGCCTCTTAAAGGAGCCACTATAATACCAGAAACTAAACCAGAACCAATACTGTCTAATGGTATAGAAATACCTAAGCCTGCTCCAGTTGTAGATAATCCAGTTGCAGTAAGTAGCGGTGAAGATGAAATTATAGAAATGACCAGAATGGGTAAACTGGTAGCAAAACACATGGTAGATTCTGTTCAAACTTCTGCACATGTGCAATCATTTATTGAGGCAGATGTCACTAATATTTGGAATTGGAGAAACAAAGTTAAAGACGACTTTAAAAAGCGTGAAGGAGAAAATTTAACCTTTACTCCAATTTTTATGGAAGCCGTTGCAAAAGCATTGCGAGATTATCCGATGATGAACATTTCTGTGCAAGGAGAAACTATTATAAAGAAGAAAAATATTAATTTGGGTATGGCCGCAGCTTTGGGAGATGGAAATTTAATTGTGCCTGTAATTAAAAACGCAGATCAATTGAATTTAATAGGCATGACTAAGCAAGTCAATGATTTGGCTAATCGTGCTAGACTTAATCAATTAAAACCAGACGATATTCAAGGCGGAACATATACTGTTACCAATGTTGGTACTTTTGGTAGTATAATGGGAACACCAATTATTAATCAGCCCCAAGTTGGTATTTTAGCGCTCGGAGCCATTCGTAAAGTTCCTGCTGTAATAGAAACTTCCGAAGGTGATTTTGTTGGTATTCGTTACAAGATGTTTATGTCGCATTCATATGACCATCGTGTTGTAAATGGAGCCCTTGGTGGACAATTTGTAAAAGCTGTAAAAGATTATCTCGAAACTTGGGATAACGATAGAGAAATATAATTTTCAAATTATAAATTATTTAAAACCTAATCCTTAAAAACGATTGGGTTTTTGTTTTTCACAGCATAACTATTTATTACCTTTACAGGATTATAAAATATTTGATTTAATGCAGCTTAATTTAACCAAGCCTATTTGTTTTTTCGATTTAGAAACCACAGGTGTTAACATTTCAAAAGATAGAATTGTAGAGATTTCTATTTTAAAAGTCTACCCAAATGGCAAAGAAGAACGTAAAACTTGGTTGGTCAATCCCGAAATGCCTATACCACAAGAAGTAACTGCAATTCATGGTATTTCAGATGAGGATGTAACTAATGCTCCAACTTTTAAAGCCATTGCTAAAGATGTTCAGGCAATGATTAAAGATTCCGATTTGGGAGGCTTTAATTCTAACCGTTTTGATATTCCTCTTTTAGCTGAAGAAATGTTACGAGCTGAACTAGATTTTGATATGAAAAATCGTGTTTCTGTAGATGTACAAACCATTTTTCATAAAATGGAACAACGTACATTAGTAGCAGCATATAAATTTTATTGCGATAAAAATTTGGATGATGCGCATAGTGCTGAAGCTGATACATTAGCAACCTACGAAGTTTTAAAAGCACAAGTGGCAAAGTATGAAGACCTTGAAAACAACACTAAGTTTTTATCTAATTTTAGTTCGCGAAAAAAGTTTGCGGATTTTGCTGGCTTTATTAATTTTAACAAAAAAGGAGAGGAGTGTTTTTCATTTGGTAAACATAAAGGGAAGCGTGTCGTTGATGTACTTGATAAAGAGCCAGGTTATTTTGGGTGGTTGCTAAATGCCGATTTTCCATTATACACAAAAAAAGTGCTCACAGCAATTAAATTAAGAGCATTTAACAATAAATTAGATTAATGTCATTCTTTGCAAAACGAAGAATCTCAATTATATTCTCATGAAAATTATTTGCATAGGAAGAAACTATACAGAGCATATAAAGGAATTAGAAAACGAAAAACCTACAGATCCTGTTGTGTTTTTAAAGCCAGACACCTCTATTTTGCTTAAAAAGCAACCGTTTTTTATACCCGATTTTTCTAACGATGTGCATTATGAAGTGGAAATATTGGTAAAAATCGACAAAGTGGGGAAACATATTGACAAAAAATTCGCACATAAATATTATAATGAAATAGGTTTAGGTATAGATTTTACTGCACGAGATTTACAAAGCCAATTAAAAGCAAAAGGTTTACCTTGGGAAAAGGCTAAAGCCTTTGATGGTGCTGCAGTAATAGGGAAGTGGTTGCCAAAAAGCAACTTTAAAGATGTAGATAATATTGTCTTTAGTTTATATAAAAATGATACCCTTGTTCAAGATGGAAATACCAACTTAATGCTTTGGAAAATAGGGGAGTTAATCGAATATGTGTCAAAATATTTTACTTTAAAGATTGGAGATATTATCTTTACAGGCACTCCAGCAGGAGTTGGCAAAGTTGTTGCTAATGATAAATTAAAAGGATTTATAGAAAAAGAAGAACTATTTTCAATAACAGTAAAATAAATGGAACAACATTATAAACTTGATAGAGTAAGAGAGTTGGCTGATAATGATACCGACTTTATTAAAACTTTGGCTATGACCTTTTTAGATGAGGTGCCAGAAGATGCAAAACTATTGCAAATTGCTGTAGTAAGTAAAGATTATTTAGCAGCTTATAAATCTGCCCATAAAATGAAACCTACAATTGATATGTTTGAACTAGGTGTTCTCGATGATTTGATTGAAGTACAAGAATGGGGAAGACTTGAGCAACGTGATAAAGATATTTCCGATAAACTAGATATAGTTATGATAGCAATAGAGAATGCTATTAACGAGATTAAGGTTGACTTTAATTTATAATGCAAGCAGAAATAATTACCATTGGCGATGAAATTCTCATTGGTCAAATTGTGGATACTAATTCAGCATTTATTGCAAAAGCACTTAATAGAATAGGTGTTTCTGTATATCAAATAACGTCCATTCAAGACGAAAAAATTCATATTTTAAAAGCCATTTCCGAAGCAGAAAACAATGCTGATATCATCATCATTACTGGAGGATTAGGGCCAACAAAGGACGATATTACTAAAACTACAATTGCTGAATATTTTAATGATGTATTAGTTCTAAACGATTCTGTTTTAAAAAACATAGAATCACTCTGGAAAAAACATGTTAGACAACCGCTAACTCAAGTTAATATTAATCAAGCTTTAGTACCATCAAGAGCAAAAGTTCTAATGAATCGTTTTGGGAGTGCTCCAGGAATGTGGTTAGAAAAAGAAGGCAAAGTATTTATATCACTTCCAGGTGTACCTTTTGAGATGAAAGCTTTAATTACTAATGAGGTTATACCAAATCTTCAAAAGCAATTTAAACTCCCTTTTATTTTGCATAAAACATTGCTTACTTATGGATTAGGTGAAAGCATGTTAGCTGCTAGAATTGAAGATTGGGAAGATCGTCTTCCAGAATTTATCAAGTTGGCCTATTTACCTAATCTTGGTAAAGTAAGATTACGCTTATCTGCAAAAGGAATAGATAAAGAAGGTATTATTGCCGAAATGAATAAACAATTAGATTTGTTGTTACCTCAAATTAAAGATGTGTTTGTAGGCTATGAAGAAGATGGCACACTAGAATCTATAATAGGAAAGCAGCTTACAGCTTCAGGAAAAACATTAGCAACTGCCGAAAGTTGTACTGGAGGAAAGATTGCTAAACAAATTACAGCACATTCAGGAGCATCAGTATATTTTAAAGGAAGTGTAGTTAGTTATGCTACACAAGCAAAAATAGATGTTTTAAATATTGATAAACGTTTAATTGAAGACTTCTCAGTAGTGAGTAGTCAAGTAGCCGAAGCTATGGCAACAAATGTTCAACAGCTTTTTAAAGTAGATTATGCTATTGCAACAACAGGAAATGCTGGTCCAACCAAGGGCGATGCCGATGCTGATGTCGGCACTGTTTATATTGCTATTGCCACACCAACAAAGGTTTATGCTAAAGAATTTCAATTGGGAAATCATCGTACAAAAGTGATTCAAAAAGCTGTGAATAAAGCTTTTGAAATGCTTCAAAAAGAAATTTTTTAAAATTGACAAAATAAAGTTTGCCAAATATCAAAGAATTTGTAAATTTGCACCTCGTTTTAAAACAACAAAATTTTTAAAGTTAGATATCATGTCAAGAGTTTGTGAACTTACAGGAAAAAAGGCGATGGTTGGAAACAACGTATCTCACGCATTGAATAGAAATAAGCGTAAATTTAACGTTAACCTATTAAAAAAACGTTTTTACATTCCTGAAGAAGATAAGTGGGTAACTTTAAAAGTTTCAGCGGCTGCGTTGAAGACTATCAATAAAATAGGTATTTCTGCTGTAATTAAAGACGCTAAATCTAAAGGATTTTTAAAATAATAGCCGTAAAAGTTAAAGATAAGTACAATGGCAAAAAAAGGAAACAGAGTTCAAGTAATATTGGAATGTACAGAGCATAAAGCAACTGGACAATCAGGAACTTCAAGATATATTACAACAAAAAATAAAAAGAATACACCAGACAGATTAGAGATTAAAAAATTTAATCCAATCTTGAAGCGTATGACAGTTCATAAAGAAATTAAATAATTAGAGATTTTTACTTAAAGTAAAAATGTCAAATGTAACACATTTGAATCATGGCAAAGAAAGCAGTAGCATCATTACAAACAGGATCTAAACGTTTAACAAAAGCGATAAAAATGGTGAAGTCTCCAAAATCTGGAGCTTATATGTTTGTGGAATCAATTATGGCACCAGATCGTGTAAATGACTTTTTAAATAAGAAATAAACCTATTTTTTAATAGATAAGATATTTATAAGCTGCTTTCGATTAGAAAGCGGCTTTTATTTTATCTTTACATTTCGTTTTATAACTAAGCCAAATTATAAGATGGATTAAAAGAATAAACCTTAAATACATGAGTTTTTTTAAAAAAATATTCTCTTCTGATAAAAAGGAAACCTTAGACAAAGGGTTAGAAAAATCAAAATCATCATTCTTTTCAAAACTTAATAAAGCTGTTGCAGGAAAATCTAAAGTTGATGCTGATGTTTTAGACAATCTTGAAGAAGTCCTTGTTACTAGCGATGTTGGTGTAGATACAACACTTAAAGTCATTGATCGTATCGAGGCTAGAGTTGCTAAGGATAAATATTTAGGGATCTCAGAACTCAACCAAATGCTAAGAGAAGAAATTGCAGGGTTATTATCTGAAACAAATTCAGGTGAGGCAACAGAGTTTACAATTCCTGAAGACAAAAAACCATATGTAATTATGGTGGTTGGTGTTAATGGTGTTGGTAAAACTACAACCATTGGTAAGTTAGCTTATCAATTAAAAAAACAAGGGTTAAATGTCGTTCTTGGTGCTGCAGATACCTTTAGAGCTGCGGCAATAGACCAGCTTCAGGTTTGGGCAGATCGTGTAGAAGTGTCAATGATAAAACAAGATATGGGAAGTGATCCTGCTTCTGTGGCTTTTGATACCTTACAAAGTGCAGTAACCCAAAATGCAGATGTGGTTATTATAGATACGGCTGGGAGATTGCACAATAAAGTAAATTTAATGAATGAGCTTACTAAAGTAAAGCGTGTGATGCAAAAAGTTGTTTATGATGCGCCTCATGATGTACTTCTTGTTTTAGATGGCTCAACTGGTCAAAATGCGTTTGAACAAGCCAAACAATTTACAGCTGCTACCGAAGTTACTTCGTTAGCTGTAACTAAACTAGATGGAACTGCTAAAGGTGGTGTTGTTATTGGTATTAGTGACCAATTCCAAATTCCAGTAAAATATATAGGAGTAGGAGAAGGAATAGAGGATTTACAAGTATTTAATAAATATGAATTTGTAGATTCTTTTTTTAAGTAATATCTTATCATGCATATAAACCAGTCTGCCTCAATACCAGAGGTAGGACTCCATTTTTTGTGTATGAGTTTCAACATATATCATAATCTTCATATTAAAGCTTCTCCAAAAGAGGTGTTTGATGCTGTGTCTTTACCCAAGCATCTAGACAATTGGTGGACATTAAAAAGCTCTGGTGTACCAGAATTAGATTCAGAATACAATCTAAATTTTACCGATGATTACAATTGGTATTGTAAAGTATCTCAAGTAAAATCAAATGAATCATTTCATTTAAAAATGACAAAATCTGATGATGATTGGAGTCCTACCACATTTGGTTTTGAATTAAAACCTGAAAACAATGGTACGATAGTCATGTTTAGTCATACAAATTGGATAATCGATAACCAAGAGTTTAAACAGTCATCTTTTTGTTGGGCAATGTTACTCAATGGATTAAAAAACTATCTTGAAAAAGGAGACATTGTTCCTTTTGCAGAAAGAAATTAAACAGATTATCTGTCATTCCTACTTAGGCAGGAATCCAAAGTTTTACTTTTGACATCCCATTTTTTACTATTTTAGTGCAAAACACTAATTATGCTTAAAATTTTATATTTATTTCTAGTTACATTAATTCTTTCTTGTAATAATAAGTCAACAGATGCTGTCACAGAGAGAGAAATTCCTCCAGTTGTTAAAGACTCAACCGATTTTAGAGAGTTTCGTGTATTAGATTCTAGATATATTAGAAAAGATGACTTATGGAACCCTTTTAATAAAGAATTAAAAGATTTTACAGAAAAAACATATAATAGTTTAAAGCCACTAGTTTTAGAGCAAGATATCCCTACACTTCAAAAACACATCGTTGACGGTAATTTAAGTTACGAAAAGCTTACTAAATTTTATTTGTATCGAATTAGAAAATTTGACAGGTTAAACCCTCTTTCGTTAAATTCTGTTATTACCTTGAATCCTAAAGTGATAAGTCAAGCAAAACAAAAAGACAAAGAATTTCGTAACAAAAAGCTTAAATATCCTATTTTTGGAATGCCAATTCTTTTAAAGGATAATATAAATGCAGCTAGTATGCCAACAACGGCAGGAGCTGTAGCTTTACAAGGAAATACTGTAGAAGATGCATTTATTACCGCACGTTTAAAAAGTAATGGCGCACTTATTTTAGGGAAAGCTAATTTAAGCGAGTGGGCATATTTCTTTTGTGGCGACTGTCCAAGTGGTTATAGTGCCATTGGAGGGCAAACCTTAAATCCATATGGTAGAAGAACGATGGATACAGGAGGCTCAAGTTCAGGTAGTGGCGTTTCTGTAGCCGCAAATTTTAGTGCTGGAGCAGTAGGAAGTGAAACATCAGGTTCTATCCTCTCGCCATCAAGTTCAAACTCTATAGTAGGCTTAAAACCAACCATAGGATTATTAAGTAGAAGTGGTATTGTACCAATATCTTCAACCTTAGATACCCCTGGCCCGATGACTAAATATGTGATTGATAATGCGATACTTTTAGACGCGATGAGTGGTTTTGATGATTCAGATTCCAAATCAATAAAGCGTCAAATAAAAGGTTATTCGAAATCACTGTCAGATAGTAGTATTGAAGGAAAACGATTTGGTGCTTTTAAACGATTTATGGACGATTCGTTATATGTAGCAGCTATAAAAGTGCTAATAGATAATGGCGCCGAAGTTGTGGAAGTTAATGAAATAGAAGTAAACCGTTCTGGCTTTATTAACTTATTGAACCTCGATATGAGGAAAGACTTACCAGTATATTTAGATACGTATACATCTAAAAATATACAGGTAGCATCGGTACAAGAAGTTATAGACTATAATAATCTCGATTCTGTTAATCGAGCACCTTACGGACAAAGACTTTTTAAAGGCATTGTGGCAGATCCAGGAAATTTACAATATCTAGATTCGATTAAAACAGATTTAAAAACAAAAAGTAGATTGTATTTTGATACACCTTCAAATGAGCAACAATTAGATGGATTTTTGTCAATTAATAACTTTCATGCAGGCTATGCAGCCGCTGCAGAGTATCCAGCCGTAACAGTTCCGATGGGCTATAGAGAAAATGGACGTCCTAGAGGCTTAACATTTATTTCTAAACCATTAAGTGAAAAGAGTTTGCTAGAATGGGCTTATGTTTATGAGCAATCATCTAAAAAACGAGTGGCTCCAGTAAATTATAACTAATCGTATCAGCTATTGCTAAAATTGGTTATATCTTTGCAAACCAAAATTAAGGCATGAGAACAAAATCACTCAAAAAAAATAAAATCAATGTTGTAACTCTTGGTTGCTCAAAAAACGTGTATGATAGTGAAGTGCTTATGGGGCAACTTAAAGCTAATAATAAAGATGTTGTTCACGAAGAAGAAGGTAATATTGTAGTGATTAACACTTGCGGTTTTATTAATAATGCTAAGGAAGAGAGTGTTAATACAATTTTAGAATATCTTCAAAAGAAAGAAGAGGGAGATGTTGATAAGGTTTTTGTGACCGGATGTTTAAGCGAACGTTACAAGCCAGATTTAGAAAAAGAAATTCCCGATGTAGATCAATACTTTGGCACTACAGAATTACCTAATTTGCTTAAAGCCCTCGAAGCCGATTATAGACACGAATTAATAGGTGAACGTTTAACTACAACACCAAAAAATTATGCATATTTAAAAATTGCTGAAGGTTGTAACAGACCTTGCAGTTTTTGTGCCATTCCTTTAATGCGTGGTAAGCACAAATCGACACCTATTGAAGAAATTGTCATTGAAGCTGAAAAATTAGCAGCCAAAGGTGTAAAGGAACTGATTTTAATTGCACAAGATTTAACCTATTATGGTTTAGATTTATATAAAAAACGAAACCTTGCCGAATTGCTTGAAGCCCTTGTGAAAGTTGATGGTATTGAATGGATTCGTTTGCATTATGCCTTTCCAACAGGATTCCCTTTAGATGTATTAGATGTAATGCAAAGAGAACCAAAAATATGCAACTATTTAGATATTCCGTTGCAACATATTTCTGATGTACTTTTAAAAAGTATGCGTCGTGGAACGACCAAAGCGAAAACTACAAAACTTATTAAAGAGTTTCGTGCTAAAGTTCCTGAGATGACGATTAGAACAACTTTAATTGTTGGATATCCAGGAGAAACCGAAGCACATTTTCAAGAGCTTAAAAATTGGGTAAAAGAGATGCGTTTTGAGCGATTGGGCTGTTTTACATATTCGCACGAAGAGAATACACACGCCTACAATTTAAAAGACGATGTGCCAGAAGAGGTAAAACAACAACGTGCTAACGACATCATGGAATTACAATCGCAAATTTCGTGGGAACTCAACCAAGAAAAAATAGGGAAGATCTTTAAAGTGGTTATTGATAGAAAAGAGGGCGATTATTTTGTAGGACGTACTGAATATGATTCTCCCGATGTAGATAATGAAGTCCTTATTGATGCTACAAAAACCTATTTAAAAACAGGAGAGTTCGCTACTGTAAAAATTACTGATGCTGCCGACTTTGACCTTTATGGAGAAATGGTTTAAGGCTTTACTTTTTTAAGCTGTTTTATTATTTTATTTATGGCAGATTCTATAGATTTTTCTGGTTCTATTATATTGTATTTTCCCCAAAACTCAGGATCTGAAAACCCGGAAGCTTCATCACTTAAAATTACCGAGGGTTTTAAACCGTGTTTAGGCTTAAGTTTTTCAGTAATGTTTTCCTCCCAATCGGTTATTGCCATTTCAATATCTAATGTATAGTTACTACTAAAAAGCTTGTTTTTCCACTTTACCTTAAAGGCTAATTGGATGTTGCTATAGCCATAATACCACTTTCCGTTTTTAGATTTATAGTCAACTCTATAATTTGCTTTAATTGGGTAAACAGTAACTTTTCTAGGTTTTTTACGCACAAACAATGCCGTAGCTTGTTCTCTATTTTCTACATTAAGACTATAAATGGCACTTGTTAATGCAAAGGTTTCAGCGTCAATATATAATTTGCCGTAATAAAATGGAGATACTACATTATCAAGTTGTTGGAATTTTACAACATATACCTGTCGGTTATTAATCTCGGTAGAAGGCTCAAAATTAAACTCATAATATGGAAATGTGTCTTCTGTAAAAATAAATTCAGGATATTTTACAATATCGGCATAAAGCGTACTAAACGGACCACCTTGAAGCTTTAGCGCTAGTGTATCTAGCCTAGAGTAGTTGGTGTTCTTGCGGGACTTAATAAGCTTGATGCCATCATTTTTTTTTGATATATAGGGTTGTTTATAAATCTTTACAACAGCTTCAGACAAAGATGCATTTTTTTTACGTTTTTTTATGGTCTCTCTATAAAATGCGGTCATTATAGTTTGCTCACTTTGGTAGTATTCACTTGCTCTATTTACTGCGGCTTTCACCAAAGCTTCAGCATTTTTTGGAACGTTAATATTAATTTGTGATAATTGAGTAATTGAAATATTAAGTTTAATTTTGTTATTCTTTTCTTTTAAATCCTTAAATAAGATTTCCTTTGTTTCATAGCCTAAAAGCGTAATGGTAACTTTTTTATCCAATTGGTTGTTTGGAACTTTGAGTAAAAATTTTCCTTCTCTATTGGTAACAGTTCTAATATTAGAGCCATTTACTGTAAGATCAGCAAATGCTAATGGTGTTTTGGTATTACTGTCTTTTATAACACCTTTGAATTCTATATATGATTGGGTGTTTTGCTGCTTATCTTCTTGAAGTAAAATTGAAGCATGAGTATTAAGATTAACTCCTAATAAAACAATAATAACTACTAAAGGATTAATATATTTTATCATTTTTTTTGCTGTTTTTTTTTCATAACGAAATATGATTTAGAAAGATAGCTTAAGATACTGAATATTTGCTTTTTAACTTTAAATATATCAGAATTTAACAGTTTTAAAATTCTAAATATTTATTCATTCTTTTTAGTAAGTTTCATTAGTTTCACCCAAGGAATCTCTGAACTATAAAAAAATATAAGGTTTATTTATATGAAGTATGCTACTTTTTTAATTAATTATGCATTGTGTCATCATAAGTAATTATTTTAGTTTCTCTTTAAAAAAATCAATAGTTCGATGCCATGCTAAAGTGGCTGCAGCTTTATCATAACGAGGTGTAGTGTCGTTATGAAAACCATGGTTAACATTTGGATATATATATGCCATATATTCTTTATTGTTGGCTTTTAAGGCAGTTTCATAATCTGGCCACCCAGCATTTACTCTAGTGTCCAAGCCTGCATAATGTAATAATAAAGCAGCATGTATTTTTGGTACATCTTCATCTTTTGGTTGTCTACCATAAAAAGGAACTGCCGCTTTTAAGTCAGGGATACGGACAGCCATCATGTTTGATATTCCACCACCAAAACAAAAACCAACTACTCCTATATTTCTGTTACAGTTTGGATGTTTACTTAAATAGATGTATGCTGCAATAAAATCTTCTAACATTTCGCCTCGATTACGTTTTCGTTGCATTGTTCTACCCTCATCATCAGTACCAGGATAACCTCCTAATGGTGATAAAGCATCTGGTGCTAATGAAATAAAACCTTCAAGAGCAGCTCGCCTGCCAACATCTTCTATATGTGGATTAAGCCCACGATTTTCATGTACCACAATAATTCCAGGAAGTTTGGATTTATTTCCAGCTGGCTGAGATAACAAGGCCTTTATGATTCCTCCTCCATTTGGAGATTCGTATTCAATATAGCCTGAATCTAGTTCGGGATCATTTGGTTGTATTTGTAATTTATTGATATAATCAGGCATCATGAAACTCATAAGTGAGCTTACAGTAAGACCACCAATTGCATATAGTGATAATTTTTCAACAAATTGTCGTCTGTTTATTTTGCTGTGTGCATAGTCATCATAAAGGTCAAAAACCTCTTGATTTATGTCTTCTTTCTTTAGTGTTCTCATGATGTTATAATTTAATTATCCAAATTCGTTTGCTTTTCTACCTCATTTAACAATATTGGTTTGCCAAAGCCAAGGACTTCTAGTTTTTCCATTTGTGTAGCAGCATCACCAACTACCAGATAATTCATTCTATTAATGTTTAAGTATTTTTCGGTGAGCTTTTTAATATCAGCAACAGTCATAATTTTTACAATAGCTTCACGTTGCTTTGCATAGTCATCAGGAAGGTTGTAATTGCTAATATTGCTTAACATTCTCAATTTTGAACGCATGGTTTCAAATGCTCTGGCATTGCTTTTAATCATAAAGCCTTTGGTAATTTCCAAATCGTTTTCATTATAATTTTTGCCATATTGAGATACGATGTCTTTAACCAAACTAGCAGATTCTAGAGTCACGTTACTACGCACTCCACTTGATATGGTAAAAGGACCTTTATGGGTTGTGCCTGAAAAACTAGACCGAATGCCATAAGTATAGCCTTTACCTTCACGTAATTGTTGTGTAAGTTGAGATGCAAAACCACCACCACCAAGACGATAATTCATTATTTGTACTTTGTAATAATCGGCATCTGTAGCCGATAGTGCAGGATACCCAAACCTGATTACCGATTGTTTTGCTCCTGGAACATCATAAAAATAAACTTTAGAACTTTCAGGTGCAGTTGGCGTTGCAATTTCTGGGAATGTAACATCTTTGGCTTCCCAATTAGTATTTAAACTCGCTAACGAATGGCTTACCTTTTGTTGTGTAATATCACCAACCACATGAAAATTTGTAACCGTAGGGGATATGTAGTGTTGGTAATAATTTTGTAAATCCTCTATAGTTATATCATTCACAGAGGTTGTTGTACCCATATTATTATGAGATAAAATATGATTGTCGCCATAAATAAGTTTTGCATAAGCATTCGCAGCAATACTATTTGGATTTCCTTTTTGGCGCTGAATTTGGCTTAATGTACTTTGTTTTAACAACTCAAATTCTTTAAGATCCCATCGTGGTTCTAACAAAATTTCGGTTACAAGTTTTATAGTCGCATCATAGTTTTTGGCTAATGTATTTCCAGAAATGATAATAGATTCATCCGTTGAACTTGCATTAATTGAAGCTCCTAAACTTTCAATGGTATCTTCTAGTTGTTGTGGTGTTTTGTTCTTTGTGCCTTTGGTAAGCATTTCGGCTAATAAGTTTGAAATCCCTATTTTATTTGTGTCTTCTAAAAGCATTCCCCCTTTAATTTGTATTCTAAATTGTACTAAGGGCACTTCATTATTCTCAATACCAAACAAATGTAATCCTGAGGATAATGTTTCTTTCCAGACTTCAGGAACTTTTACGTCTGGACTTTCGCCGTAAGGAGGCTCAACAGAACGGTCAAAGCTAGATGATGTTTTTTCGAAGGTAGCAGCAATACTCGCATCAAACGTATCTTCGGCTCCTTCTACTATTTTTTCTTCTAAAATTTGTGCTAATTTAGAATCTTGAAGGGCTAAATTTACAGCACCTTTTGGCACAAAACTAGTAGCTATATAGTTTTGGTTTTTTATATAAGAATTATAAACCCTCATAACATCATTAGTTGTAACTGCTAAAATATGTTTCACATCCTCATTAATAAATCCGGGGTCACCTGCGAAAATTTCATATTGTGCTAACTGAAATCCTTTACCTAATACGCTTGACAAACCATTGTAAAAACTGGTTTCTTGTCCTGCTTTAATGCGATCTAAATCTTTTTGTGAAATACCTTCTACTTCAAATTTTGCAAAAGCGGTGTTTATTGCACTTTGTACGTTGTCTAAATTGGTGTTGTTAAATGCTGTGACTTGTAACATAAACTGACCTGCAATTTCAGAACCGTATTGAAACATAGTAACAGCATCGGTTAATTGATGCTCTTCAACCAAAACTTTGTATAAAGGTGCACCTTTACTTTCCGATAAATAGCTGGATAATACTTCTAAAGCATAAGCATCTGGATGGTATTGATAAACTGATGGCCATGTTAAGGTCAATTGTGGTAAGCGAGCAAAGTTATCTTCGTAGTACAATTTTGTAGTTTCAGAAAGCTGTACAGACTGTTTTTCCATTTTAGGAATATCTTCGCCTCGATGTATTTCATTAAAATATTTTTCAACCCAAGCTTTAGCTTGTGCAGTATCAAAATCGCCTGCAATAGTAAGTGTTACATTATTTGGCACATACCAGCGATTGTAAAAATCCTTGACATCTTGAAGTGTTGCATTTTGTAAATCTTCTAGCGAACCAATAACTTCCCAACTATAGGGATGATTTTCGGGGTATAGGTTTTTGTCAATCACATAAAAAGTATGTCCATATGGGCGATTATCTACACTTTGTCTTTTTTCATTTTTAACCACTTGCTTTTCTTTGGCAAGTACAGGTTCGGTAACGGTATTGATGAAAAAGCCTAATTTATCTGCTTCGGCCCATATCATTTTTTCGAGTGCATCTTTTGGTACTGTTTGAAAATAATTGGTACGATCTCTACTGGTAGAGCCATTAGCCCCTGAACCACCAATACGTGCACTCATTTTATCAAGTCCTCCCTTACCAAGGTTCTCTGATTCTAAAAACAATAAATGCTCAAATAAATGGGCAAATCCTGTTCTTCCTTCAACTTCTCTGGCGGAACCTACATGACTAGTAAGTGCAACTGCAACTACTGGGTCTGAACGGTCAATATGAAAAATAACTTGTAAACCATTATCTAATGTGAAGGTTTCAAAAGCAACCTTAAATTCGGTCGTGTCAGCGTCTTTTTTACACGAGACAAGTGTTATAAAAAGAATGACAAATAGGTACTTGATTTTAAGTAGTTTCATGTGTTTTATATTTTTATTTACGGTTTACTATATGTGCTACATCCATATAATTATTTCCTTGGATATTAGGCCATTAATTATTAATGTTTCACGAGATACAATTTTTAATTTTATAATTCGTAGGCATTATTATTCACAAAGAAAATAGCATTGACTAAAAACAGTTTGCCATTTTCCCAAAAGCTTCTAAACATGGTATTATCAACCATATAAATAATACTTCCTTGTCCCATTCTGTCCTCTCCAAAAACAAGTGAATTATTTAGTTTCTTCATAGCCTCATTTCCAGCAAAACCCGATACTTTCATTGGGTTGTTACCAATATGTACCACATTATATCCACCATCTAGTAAGCTGTATGCAGTACTTCCAAGTTTGATTGTAAAATAGGTGTTAGAATATCCAAATGCCATGGGATGTGTGTTATCTACTTTGGTTTTAAATATAGCACCTGTAATCATTTGTTTTGCATTTTCACGTTCTCTGTCTGCATAAGGAAGAAGATTGTTCTCTTCATCATCTTCATCTTCATCATCTTCATCTTCATCATCACTTTTATTATATGTTAAACTAAAGCCTTCTTTGTCAGCAAAAG
>CAYQME010000024.1:0-34440 GCA_964418645.1 uncultured Flavobacteriaceae bacterium | reverse complement strand
TTCCCATTTTTGATACTGTAACCCATTATATTAAACAAGGATGCATTCCTGGTGGGACACAGCGCAATTGGGATAGTTATGGGCAACATGTTAAATTAAAAAATGAAACCAACAATATGATTCTTTGCGATCCTCAAACAAGTGGAGGCCTATTAATAGCAGTTGAAAATAGTTCAATCGATGAAGTTGAGGTTATGTTAAAAAAGAATGATATCAATACTGTATCATTCGGCAATCTATGCTCAAGACGCGATGTATTGGTTAAAGTGTTTTGATAATTAATTAACCAACAAAAATTTTAAACCTAAACTTTGGCATCATTATCATGGATACTAGAATCGAATATGGGATTTGTTTTACGCAACTTTCTAACAGGAATTGCATCTAGTTCCTTAGAGATTTCTTTATAGAATTCTTGGCTTAACATAGCTGTCATAGTATTCCACCACTCTCTTCTACCAGGCGAACTATGTAATTGAAGCCAATATGCTTTTTTACCAAGGTATAAGGCTTCATCTAGAGCTCCTTGTTGGTATAGCTTGTGGCACATTTCCCACATACCTGTTTCATAAAGACACCATAATGTAAATTGCTGCTTTTCCCATTCATTAAGAACACTAAGATCCTCATTTCCACGTAAGGCTATTTTATAAAGTTCAGTATTATTGGTCAACATTTCAACTAACATTCGTAGATATTCAAAAACAGCTGTAGTCGCTTCTCCTCGAAGCTGTTTGTTGTTTTGCCTGATTTGAGCTGCCAGATAAATTAATGTAACTATAACTCCTAGTGCTCCCAGTAGTCCTGCAATAGCACTCACTGCTTCCCAATTTATATTCATTTTTCCTTTATAATCTCTTGTTATTAAATTGATTGCTAAATTATCACAAAAATTACGAATTTAAATGACATTTCCAAAGAACTCTTATTGCTTATACCTCAAAAATAAATACCAAATAACTACTTCTAAGATTTTTTAATAGTTATCATTAAATTACTATATTGAAATAAAATACAACCATGAAAATTAATTACATATTAATAACTTTTCTGTTTTTTGTTTTAGCTACTCTAAATCTTTATTCACAAGAAGAAATTGATACTATTGTAAAGTATAATACCAAGAAATTTGATAAAGATGTAGAGTTTTTTAATAAGACTTTTACAGCAGGAGCCAGCTTTGATTATAAAGAGTTTAACAGCGAATTCGAGATTTCCAATTCTCAATTTTACGATAAAGAAAATTCTAATAAAGCATCATTTTCTAGCTCGGAATTTAAGGGTAAAGTTACTTTAGCGAGTGTTTTATTTAATACCAAAGCAGACTTTACCTATTCAATTTTTAATTCCATTGTACTAATCACTAATGCGAAAGTTAATAATGTTACAAAGTTTACAGATGCCAAATTTAATGATATAGTCTCTTTTACAGGAACTGAGTTTAATAATGAAACAGATTTTTCGAATGTTATATTTGGCCCAAAAGTGTTTTTTAACAAGGCGAAAATTAACTCAGATATCAATTTCAGCAATGCTACACTGCCAGAATTTTTAGATTTTTCATTAACTAAAATATCGAGTGAGATTGATTTGACTTTGTCGAATACTCCAACAAGTGGTGTCTGCTCTATAAACTTAGTTGGAGCTTCAATTAGCTCCATTAGATTTAGATACAAACGCTTTAAACTATGGTTTCAAGAAAAGGATTCATCCAATTATGAACTAAAATCCAGTGTTTATGAAGCGCTTTTAAATAAACAACAAAGTGAAGGGTTTACAGAAAGCTATGAAAAATTAGATAAAGAATACAAAGCATTTAAATACACCGATCCAGGATATAAAAAAGGAAAATGGGGACAATTGCAAAACTTTATAGACAAACATTGGTGGGGTTATGGTTATAATAAGGAACTTATTGTACTTAATTCCATTCTATTATATCTTATTTTTTCTTTTTTCAACAGTTTTATTCTGAAACACTTAACGCTTAAAGTTTATGATTCAGATAAAATAAATGAATACTGGAATGAAACATCAGGCTCTAAATTAACCCTATTTTTTAAATCCATTCCATTCTCTCTATTTTATACTGCACAAATATTTTTTGGTTATAAGTTTAATATGGATAAACTAAAATATAAGGAGAACCTACAAGGTTGGAAAATTTTTAATTTGGTTTATTTTATTATTATTCATCTTAGTGGCTTAGTTTGTCTTGCTTATTTAATGAACTATATTCTTACTGTTTAATACTAAAAAATAAAATAGATGGATTAATGAATACATACTATAAAATTTATTCTAACAGATTGTATCTCAAAATTAAAAAAAATTGAGTAACATAATTTAATTATAGTCATTTGCTAATTTATAATAATAATCTGCATCTGACTGTCTCCCAGAAATTTCATGAATCCAAGCAATATTCCAGTAGTTATAATTTAGATCTTTACGAATATCGCTAATCATAAACCTATCGCCTTCCAATTCAGCATAATACAAATCCTCCTCATTAAAATTATTTTCATAAATGAGCAAATCAATGGCTTTATTACCATAATACAAAAAATCATTTTTATTTTCCAAATCATAAGACACTTCGGTAAGGTTCACATATAAATCCGCTAGGTGTTGATCTGAAAAACCAGTATTTTCATAATAATCGATTGCTTTTTCAAAAAATGTTTTTGCCTTATTCGGCTCATTTAAATCTAAATACAACTCTCCAATCAAAGCGTTGTCATCCGCTAATTGTTCTTCAGGAAACGACATCGATTGATGCTGTTTTAGTTCTTGCTCGAAAAAAGTCAATGCTTGTTGAATAGAAGCAAACGGTTTGGGCTCTGGATTACTATCAAAATAAAGTTCCTGACCATCCTGAATGGACTTAAAATTAGTAGTACTTAAATTAGATTTGGTTTTTTTGCCATTTGCAAACGAATTATTTAACTTTACAGGAACCTTTTGAAAGGTATTTACTATCCCTTCAATAGATTTCACTCTTGTTTTATTGCCTTTCACTTCAACTTCAAATACTGTAGTAATGGATTTGAATCTAATACCTTTTCCAGATATTGCATATTCACTATTTTTGTTGTTCACATAATGCACAACTTTGCCTGTGTAAGTTATATGTTGCTCCCTTACACCATCAAATTTTATTTTATGAATAGTATGTGGTGCAAGTAATTGCGAATTACCATTTGCTCCTAAAGTTAACGATGTATTTGTAGTCTCAATTGTGGTTCCAGATTTAAATCCTTTTCCAATAGGATAAACTTTAGTTACTGTCTCTGGATTTGGATTGATTTTTAAATTTGCAGTTCCTCTTGGTTCTTCATTAACAGCTTGAATTTTAGTTTGAGCAAAAGTAACCCCAACAAAAAAAGCGAAACTGAAAATTATATATATTTTATACCTTTTTAGACTATTCTTCTTTAAAAAAATCATATCACAAACTTTTGATTAATTGTATAATAGATAAATTTAATAAATATTTTTAATATGAGTAATTGATAAAAGCTAACAATGAATTTTTAAAAGTAAAGTTGGTTTAATATATGGCAATTTAGTTACTTTACTACTTCTTCGCCTTCTTACTCCCAGCATACATTTCGTATTTTACCAAACGTGCTTCTAATTTTGCATTAAAGACTTTTATTTTTCGTGAAGGTCGCAAACCAATATACTTTAAAGCTTCTAAATTTGAAGTAATAAACCATGCATTTGTTCCTGAGTAACCATGTTTTAGTGTTGAGCCTATATTGCCGTAGAATTCTTCAACGTTCAAATTTTCAAGACGTTCGCCATAAGGTGGATTAAACACCATATGTAAATGTGCATCACCCGCTTTTTGCGTTTTAAAGAAATCTTCGTGTTTTATGGTTATAAACTCATCTAGATGTGCATTCTTAATATTCTCTTGTGCTTTTCTAACCGCGCTTGGTGATTTATCGTAACCCATAATTTTATGATGAAAGTCTCTGGTTTTTTTTAATAAGGATTCTTCAATGGTTTCAAACAATTCAACATCCCAATCCTGCCAACGTTCAAAAGCAAATTCTTTGCGCATTAAATTTGGAGGAATATTACACGCAATCATAGTCGCTTCGGCGAGTATGGTACCACTACCACACATAGGATCCATAAAATCACTTTGTCCATCCCAACCCGATAACATAATCAATCCTGCTGCCAACACTTCGTTAATTGGCGCGATATTCGTGGCTGTTTTATAACCACGTCTATGCAAGGATTCTCCCGAACTGTCTAAAGAAATAGTACACATTTGCTTATCAATATGCACGTTAATTTTTAAATCTGGAAAGCGTAAATCTACATTCGGTCGCTCTCCATCAGTATCTCTAAATTTATCTACAATGGCGTCCTTGGTTTTCAACGCTATATACTTTGAATGCGTAAAAACCGTTGAATGTACAGTGGCATCAATAGCTAAAGAACCCGTAGACTTCATATACTCCTCCCAAGGCATTTTAAACACCTGATTGTATAAATCCTGCTCATTAAATACCTTAAAGGTTTTAATGGGTTTTAAAATTTTAATGGCAGTACGCAAACCCAAATTAGCTTTATACATAAACCCTTTATCTCCCACAAAACTCACATTACGCACACCAATTTTCACATCTTGTGCACCAAGGTTACGCAATTCGTTTGCTAAAAGCTCTTCAAAACCAAACAAAGTTTTGGCGACCATTTTAAAATTATTCTCCATATATAAATTAAACCTTAGAGCAAGTTCACTTTGTATTAATTGAAACAACCCTAAATCATCAAAAAAAATTATTCTTCAAATCTTGCTTAGCGAGCAAATAGAATGCAAAAATACTTTATTTTTGTGTTAAGTTGACACCTAAATAGATTAAGTGTTTAATACCATAACTAAAATGAGATTCCCACTGGAGTTTATCTTGAGCTGAGTCGAAAGATGGAAAATATATATGACAAAAGACACTAAAGATTGGTTCACTTCATGGTTTGACACACCGTTCTACCATATTTTATATAAGGATAGAGATGATAAAGAAGCACAATCTTTTATGGAAAAGCTTACGAGTTACCTTAACCTTCCTGAAAACGCTTCTGTTTTAGATTTAGCCTGTGGTAAAGGGAGACATTCGGTATATTTAAATACTATAGGCTATAATGTTACTGGTGTAGATTTATCGCCACACAGTATTGCTTTTGCAAAACAGTTAGAAAACGACACTCTTCATTTTGACGTGCATGATATGAGTAAACCATACACACAACAATTTGATGCTGTTTTTAATTTGTTTACCAGTTTTGGGTATTTTGAAAATGAAGACGACAACCTAAACACCATTAAAGCTATTAAAGCCAATTTAAAACCCAATGGCATAGGTGTTATTGATTTTATGAATGCCGATTTTGTAATCGACAATCTTATTGCAGAAAACACAAAAACTGTTGAAGGAATTGACTTTAAGCTACATCGTTATCTTGAAAACGGACATATAATAAAGGATATTACGTTTGAAGCTGAAGACATATCTTATAGTTATACCGAACGTGTAAAAGCCATAACTCTTGACGATTTTAAAAATATGTTCCAAAAAGCAAACCTTCAATTACTAGATGTATTTGGTGATTATAAATTGCATAAATTTGATATAAAAACCTCTGAACGATTAATATTAATTTTTATGTAAGATGCTAAATTTTATTCTTCCCATACTGGCAGTACTCATTGGCTATGTTTTTGTTTTAGTTTTTAAGCCTTCAAAACAAAAAAACCTAAAGCTTCTATTAGCATTTAGTGGTGCTTTTTTGTTGTCTATAACAGTTTTTAATTTTTTACCTGAAGTATATCACGATAATAGCAAAACGGTTGGACTGTTTATTATGATTGGCGTTTTACTGCAAATAGTTTTAGAGTTCTTTTCAAAAGGTGCTGAACATGGTCATGTACATATTCATAAAAATACATCTGCATTTCCTTGGCTGCTTTTTATAAGTTTAAGCATACATTCGATTTTAGAAGGTGTCCCTATAGAAGCTCACCACAGTTTAATCTACGGTGTTATTATACACAAACTTCCGGTGGCTATAATATTATCAACCTTCTTTTTAGCGTCTGATTTAAGCCGTACTAAAATCTTATTTTTCTTAGCTCTATTTGCTTTAATGACTCCACTAGGAATTTTATTATCGCAAGAGGTTGCTATTTTCAAACTTTACTATACTGAAATTTCAGCTTTAGTTATTGGGATATTTTTACATATATCTACTATTATTTTATTTGAAAGTAGCGAAGGGCACAAATTTAATCTTTCAAAGCTTTTAGTTATTCTAGTTGCTATAGCTGTAGCCTATTACATTTAAAATTTATGCTTTTCTTTCTGCTAAGAACAAGGCATTCCCATCCAAATCGGTAAAATAGGCTAAGCGAATATAGCCATCTTGTTCTATTGTAAAATCAATGCCTTTAGCTTTTAGATGTGCTATGTTCTTATCAAAATTAACTACACCAAACCCTATGGTTATATTATTTCCTTTTACAACTTTTTCACTCGTCGGGTGTAAACCAATCAATAGTCCAGGTGCTTGTATTTCGGCATAATGGTTACCATATCTGTTGATTAATTCCAATTCAAGTGTTTCAATATAAAATGTTACCGCTGCATCCATATTAGACACCATTACATTTATGCGACATTCTTTAAGATTTTTCATATGATTTCAAAATATTATTGGCTAGACTAAACACATATGTTTGTCCGTTAAGATCTAGGGAAGATACTGAAAATACTCAACTTAAATATAAGCTACTGAATTACCATTCGTCGAAAAATATTACCAATCAACTACTTTTTAACTATATTTGGTTGATTAACACACGTGTAAGTATTACGAATTGCTATTCATCCCAAATTAAAAATATGAAAAAGATTATATTCTACTTTTTTTTATTGATGTTATTTAGTGTTAACGCTCAGCAGTATAACGATTATTTAGGAGCAGGTCACAGCAATGGGATTACGGTAACATCGAGTAGTGAGCAAAGTCGTCCAAATTGGAACGAATTCGCAGACGATGAAAACACAATAAACGGCAAAGGTCTCGATGCTCGGTTATTAGAAACCTCACGCTTTTTAGCACAAGCTACTTTTGGAACAGACCTTGCTTATATTAAATTGGTCGCCGAGAATCCTTTTGAAGACTGGATCGATGCCCAGTTTGATCTAGACTCTCCTTCAATGGGAGCACTTACCAACAGCATCTATGACCAAGCACGTGATATGTTTGTCGCCAATGGCGGTACTGCCGATGATTATTTTGGCCCTTCAGCAATTCATTTTCAATATGCGTGGTGGGAATTAAATATTGGTAATGACGATTTATTACGCCAAAGAATAGCTTTAGCATTAAGCGAAATATTAGTTATTTCATGGGATTCTGCTCTGGCAGATTACGGTGTGGGTTTAGGCGACTATTATGATGTTTTAAAAGATAATGCCTTTGGTAATTTTAGAGATATCTTACTTGGAATTACCTTACATCCAATGATGGGAGGATATTTGAGTCATTATAATAACCCAAGAAGTTTTCCGAACACAAATATTCATCCTGATGAAAATTTTGCTAGAGAAGTCATGCAATTATTTACCATAGGTTTACATCAACTCAATCAAGATGGGAGTTATATTTTAGATGGAAATGGCGAAAGAATACCAACTTATGATAATAGTGACATCAAAGAGTTTGCGAAAATATTTACTGGTCTTGGGCCTGCTGCTGTTATAGAAAACTCTTATGGTGTCGTTGCCGAATTTGGAATTGAATTCTATTTTGCACAAAAAGATCTCCCTATGGTTATGTACAATGTATGGCATGAACCGGGTGAAAAACGGTTGCTAAATGGGTATGTTGTTCCGTCTGGACAATCGGGTATGAAAGACATCGAAGATGCCATAGACCACCTATTCAACCATCCCAATGTGGCGCCTTTTATAGCAAAGCGATTAATTCAGCAACTTGTAAAATCAAATCCTACTCCAGCCTATATTTCTAGAGTTTCGGCAGCTTTTAATAATACTAAGGGTGTTCGTGGAGACATGAAAGCAGTTATTAAAGCCATATTGTTAGATGATGAAGCAAGATCTTGCAGTTGGGTTAATAATCCCAGTCAAGGGAAACTTATCGAGCCTATGATTAGATACTTTAACGTAACGCGTCAAATAGATTTAGACAATCAAAATGGTTTAAACTGGAATGTTGGTTATAACTTTTACAATGCAACAAAACAAGCGCCATTAGCAGCGCCTCATGTGTTTAACTTCTTTCCACCTAACTATGTGCCAAATAGCGAATTTGCAGATGCTAACTTGGAAGGACCGGAGTTTAAAATACATAACTCAGCCAGTAGTTTAGCGTTTGTAAATGAGGTGGACTATTGGACCTATCCTCAATACTATTCTGTTTTAAACACTTGGGATTTAGGTCTTGAAGACACGCCTTTAGATTTTGAAGGTTTAAAATATTATGCCAAAGACAGCGAAGTACTTATTAATCAATTAGACAAATTGTTTACACGTGGTATGCTCTCTAATGAAACAAAGCAACTTATTATTGATGCTGTAGATCCTATTACTGGAAATGACCCAAATATAGATTTTGATTATTACCGTGTAAAAATGGCGCTCTATCTAATATTAATTAGTCCAGATTATGCCATATTAAAATAACCCCAAATGAGTAAACCTAAACAAAATAACATCTCCAGACGAAAATTTATAGGGCAATCCTGTGCTGCTGTGGGTTATACCACATTATTTTCGTCTTTAATAAGTTTAAAAAGTATGGCTGCTGCAGCTTTAGATAACTCTTCGGTAATCACAGCAGGAGATTATAAAGCCTTGGTATTTGTAATGTTACATGGTGGAAATGATTCCTTTAACATGCTTATCCCCAAAGGGAATACAGAATATAACGAATATGCCACCACACGTTCAAATTTAGCCATAGCTCAAAATGAAGTCCTTCAAATAAATCCATTAACGACTGATGGTAGAACTTTTGGTGTACATCCATCTATGACAGATATGCAGCAATTATTTGAAACCAATAACTTAGCTTTTATAAGTAACGTTGGTACTTTAATTGAGCCTTCTACAAAATTAGAACTGCAAAACAAGAGTGTAAAAGCACCACTAGGTCTATTTTCTCATGCCGACCAGCAACAACAATGGCATACTGGGAGGCCACATGAAAGAACTAATATTGGTTGGGGAGGTCGTATTGCCGATTTAGTACAATCCATGAACTCTAACCAAAATATTTCCATGAATATCTCATTGCAGGGATCAAATATATTTCAACGTGGTAATGAAGTTATCCCTTATGCTATTAGTAACAATGGAAGTATTGGTATTAGCGGTTACGGTGGACAAAATGGGTTTGACCAACTGCGTACAGAAGCACTGAACACGATGATGGATAGAGATTATCAAGACATTTTCAAGAATACGTATATCAATACTATAAAATCGTCCAAAGATTCCAGTATAGAATTTCAAACGGCAGTAGATGCCATTCCTGATTTTAGTACTGCATTACCTGAGTACAATGATTTAGCATCACAATTTCAAATGGTAGCCAAAACCATTGCAGCAAGAGACACCTTAGGCTTTTCAAGACAAATATTTTTTGTAGAGGTACATGGTTGGGATCATCATGATGAATTACTAATTAACCATGCAGGAAAATTAACTGAAGTTAACGGTGCCTTAAACTATTTTAATACCGTATTACAAGAATTAAATGTAGGTAACGAGGTGACCACATTTAGCATCTCCGATTTTGCAAGAACACTATCCTCAAACGGTAATGGAACAGACCATGCCTGGGGAGGAAATACATTTGTAATGGGAGGCTCGGTAATTGGTAAAGAAATTTATGGCGATTACCCAACATTAGCTATAAATAGCGAACTCAATTTATTTGATGGTGTATTAATACCAACAACAGCAGCCGATTTATATATGGCCGAATTAGCTTTGTGGTTTGGAGTATCTCCTTCCAATTTGAATTTAATTTTACCAAATCTAGCAAACTTTTACGACACCAATTCTGGTGTGCCACCTTTAGGTTTTATGAGCATGTAACTATGAAAAAAACGACACTATATATAACATTCATTATCGCTTTATGCTCACAACTGGGCAATGCACAGTGTTATCCTGATAGGCATAGCACCACCTGGTTTGATGGCTGGATCTCCTGCAACACCTCAGCAAACCCAAACTCAGTTTATGGCGATTCGCATTGGATTATGTACGATTTGGGTTATGATTACATATTAAACGAAACAAAATTATGGAATGCCAACGAGCCTAAAAACTTAACCAATGGCATTAAAGATTTTAATATTGACTATTCTTTAGATGGAGTAACGTGGGCCAATTTAGGTAGTTTCACTTTAGACCAAGCCAATGGTTTATCTAATTATGAAGGTACAGATGGACCCGATTTTAATAGTGCCACAGCACGATATGTGCTTATTACACCAACTGCAAATTATGGCGGCAACTGTTTTGGGTTTAGTGAAATAAAAATGACTATAACCGATCCTTTTGAGGTTATCGATGAAGATATTGGCTTTAATGCTACAGTCTTTCCAAACCCATTTATAAACAATGCAAGTATTAGAATTGCTTCACTTTTTGAAGATAAACCCGTAACCTACACTTTATACGATATACTAGGAAGAGTGATAACTCAAAATGTGTTTAACATAAATACAGATACAGACACCTACTCTATTACCTTAAATGGAAACACACTATCTGTAGGTATTTATATCTTAACAATAACACAAAACAACAACCAAAGAGCTTTTAAATTGATTAAGAAAGAGTAACCTAAGTCTACTTATAAATTTTTCATTTTATTTTGGAGTTACGCTTATCGTTTAATGTAAAATGCGTTTTAATGCATTTTTACATAGTGTTATGCTTATCATTTTTAAAGGAAAAGCTTGTGTCTTTCCTCTCCTTGACTTACTTCTTTGCTTAGCGCTCTTAATGTAGTTAACGGCCAATTCTTTTGAATTTGATTTGCTAAGAATTTAGGGAGTTTCCCTTTTGGATCAACTTTAATTTCAACCGTAACCTCAGTTGTCTCTGAAGTAACTTCCTTTAAGTGAAAAATTAATGATTCTAAATCACCGCGCACTCTATCGTTTCTTAGTGGATATTTTTTGTGAGTGGTTGATGAAATTTCAAGCTTTGCACTTGGGGTGTCAGCATTATTATCTATTGTCCATTTTGCCTTTAGTACATATTCACGATCTGATACTGGCCATGCAAGATTGTAATGTTCGTAAGTGCTATATTCCACCCCAAAGATATCTCCTTCAATCAAATTATGATCAGCTAAGCGGTTCACCCACTTTTTTTTAGAGTCAATGTCGATCAATGTAAAGGCAATTCTGCCAATACCTGAGTTCAGTTTTACAGTACCTCTATAAGTTGGAGTTTCATTTTTATTTGAGCTATACATTTCTACAATAACTCTTTCTCCATAACTATCTTCTTTCGAAAGAGGTTGATCGTTCGTCTTTATCCAATTCATTTTATTGTTTTTCATTTCATGATGAAGCAGCACATTAATTAAGCATAATGTAAAGATATTATTCGTTTCAATGATTTATATCGAACGATAAGCGAAATTATATTTTTAATTTCAAGAAGGCAATACACTAACCATGTTTCAATTCACAAGTTATTAACTTATTTTTCTTATAAAATGCTAAAAGCTAATTCTAAATCACATAAAACAAAATCATAAAAAAGTGACTAATGGCTCCAGCCAATACAAACACATGCCAAATGACATGATTATAAGGAATACGGTGGATGGCATAAAACAAGATACCAACCGTATAAAACAATCCGCCAGCATAAAGCCACAATACACCACTGCTACCAATTGCAGTATAGAGGTTAGCAAAGTCGAATACAATTAGCCAACCCATTGCCAAATACAATAGTGTTGAGAAAATTTCAAAACGACCTGTAAAGAACAATTTTAAAATAACACCAAAGGCTGCAATACCCCAAACTACCCAAAACAAGGTCCAACCCAAACTTTGCTCTAAGGTAATGAGCAAAACAGGAGTGTAGGTACCCGCAATAAGCAAGTAGATACTAATATGATCTACAATTCTAAAGTAATGTTTTCGTCGCTCGGTTCTTGCAGCATGATACAATGTAGATGCTGTAAACAATACAATAATAGAAATGCCATAAACAATAACACTAAACAAGCTCCAAGGTGTTTTATTGGTGCTTAATACAATAAGCAATACCAATCCCGAAATGCCAAGTAAAGCACCCAAGGCATGAGAATACGTATTTAATTGTTCTTCGAGTTTAGTTTGAACGCTCATTGACAACCGTTTTAGAAGGTTTTAGCCATTTGTCTGAAAGGTTGTAGAAATCTAGGTCTAAAGCCGATTTCTGTCGCTCTAAACGTCCGCTTTGAAAGTTGCGCTGCAAAATATCTTCAATTAAATAATCTTCCTTTTCATTCATTGGATCAAACTTTCGTTTTAAAGATAGATCGAACAAACTGGCTGTATTATTATACCAAAAGGCGCGCCAACCGTTACGCAATTCTTTTACAAGTTCAAACGTAGTTTTTCCTGTTTGTCTGTGAATAAGTTTTATAAGTATTTGTCCTTCGGTTCGCGTAAACTTCTTTAATTTTTCTGAAAATTCTCCTTTAATATATTTTTGAATTTTCTTTGTATAACGCTTTTTGTCACGCTTTTTTTTCAATCTACTTAATCTTGAATTTAGAGAGTCTAAACGTTCTGCAGCTAATTTGGCATAAGGATAGACTTTAATTGTTTTTCGCTTTAAAATTAAATAGCGCCTGCGATCTTCCTTACTATCAAATTTTAATTTATTGAGTAGCATCACTTCATCTAAATCAATAGATGTTCTAGGTACAGAATCGCCTTTAACTATAATGTATTTGTATCCCAAAGTATCGGTTTCCGTTGTATTGGTTTGCGCAAATAAAACAGCGGGAATACATAAAAGTATGTAGACAATTTTTTTCATTATAATGGGTTGCATTTATTCAAAATAAAGCATGTGTCAAAATTAAGAATTTACATACTTTAAAACCTTAAAATCGTATTAATATTATTATTTTAGTCAAAAAATTATTCTAATGGCAAAACAAAAGATACTCAACAAAAAGTCAATGGACTTTTTAGAGAAATATTTAAACAATGCAGCACCTACAGGTTATGAATGGGATGGTCAGAAAATTTGGATGAATTACCTTAACCCTTATGTAGATGAATTTATCACAGATACTTATGGCACTGCAGTTGGTGTAATAAACCCTAAAGCAAAATACAAAGTCGTTATAGAAGGTCATGCCGATGAAATTTCTTGGTATGTGAACTATATTTCTGATAACGGACTTATTTATGTGATTAGAAATGGCGGTAGCGACCATCAAATTGCACCGAGTAAAATTGTGAATATCCATACCAAAAAAGGCATTGTTAAAGGTGTTTTTGGTTGGCCAGCTATACATACGCGTTTAAAATCGAAAGAAGAGCCACCAAAACCAGACAATATTTTTATTGATGTGGGTTGTACTAAAAAAGAAGCCGTAGAAAAGTTAGGCATTCATGTAGGTTGTGTAATTACATATCCTGATGAGTTCCATATTTTAAATAAAAATAATTTTGTGTGTCGTGCACTAGATAATAGAATGGGTGGTTTTATGATTGCCGAAGTCGCACGATTAATACATGAGAATAAAAACAAACTTCCGTTTGGACTGTATATTACCAATTCCGTACAGGAAGAAATTGGTTTGCGTGGTGCACAAATGATTACAGAAACTATTAAACCTAATGTAGCAATTGTGACTGATGTAACGCATGATACTACAACACCAATGATTGACAAGAAAAAAGAAGGGCATTGCGAAATGGGTAAAGGGCCTGTTGTTGCCTATGCACCTGCTGTTCAACAAAAGTTACGCGATCTAATAACAGATACAGCCGAAGCAAAGAAAATTCCGTTTCAGCGTGCTGCTTTGTCCAGAGCTACTGGAACCGATACTGATGCTTTTGCTTACAGTAATGGCGGCGTTGCTTCTGCGCTTATTTCGTTACCGTTACGTTATATGCACACTACGGTAGAAATGGTACATAAAGACGATGTTGAAAATGTAATCCGAATGATTTATGAAACACTGCTCAACATAAAAAACGGTGATACCTTTAGTTATTTTGACTAAAATTTGAGAATGTCTAAAACGTGTCATTCTGAACAAGCGTAGCGAAGTGAAGAATCTCTCAAAAATCAAATGGTTGATAATTAATTGATTGAGATTTTTCGACTACACTCAAAATGACAATTAAAAATACGTTTTAGACATTTTCTCTTCTCTTTTTATGGATGAACTATTAGACATACGCGACGAATTTGGACAACCCACAGGAAAAACAGCTTTAAAATCTGAAGCACACAAAAAAGGGCTCTTTCACGCCACGGTTCATATTTGGTTCTATACAGCTACTGGCGAGGTGTTATTTCAAAAGCGTAGTGCAACTAAAGAAACCTTCCCTAATTATTGGGATGTTTCGGTAGCTGGTCATGTTTTAGCAGATGAAACTATTAAAGATGCTGCTTTACGTGAGGTAAAAGAAGAAATTGGGATAGCTATCTTGAAAACCGATTTGGTTAAAATTGATGTTCGCAAAAATATTAATCGTCATCCTAATGGTATTATCGATTGCGAATTTCAGAATGTGTTTTTATGTAAGTTAGATGTGGCTTTACACAAACTTAATAAGCAAGACGAAGAAGTTGATGCCTTGTGTTTACGCTCGTTAGAGGAATTTACATATTTCACTGCCAATCGTAATGAATCTTTTAAATTAGTTCCTGCAGATTATTCGTATTATACATTTGTTATCGATAGTATAACTAATGTGCTTTAATTTTAATAATTTCCCTGTTTAAATAATTCGCCTATGCTTAGCCCTCAAAAAGAAAAATTCAGCCTTCCCAAAGATGTTATATATCTAAATACGTCGTATATGTCGCCTTTGCTTAAAGATGTTGAAAGAATCGGAATTGAAGCATTACAAAAAAAGAGCAAACCTTTTTCTATTTCTCCTAACGATTTCTTTGAGCCCGTAACCGAACTCAAAAAACTATATGCTACATTAATTGATACCAAAGAATTTAATAGAATTGCTTGTATTCCTTCGGTATCCTACGGAATTGCTAGTGTTACCAATAACATCACACTAAATTCAGGTGATGAAATATTGGTTGTTGAAGATCAGTTTCCGAGTAATATTTATGGATGGCGAAAACTTGCCGAAAAATATAATGCTACAATAAAGACCATTGCAAAGCCAAAGTCTGGAAAACATATAGCACAAAGTTGGAATGAAGCTATTTTAAATAACATAACACCAAAAACTGCAGTTGTTGCCATGTGTCATGTGCATTGGGCTGATGGCACCTTATTTAATCTTAAATTTATTAGAGAGAAATCTAAACAGCACAATGCATTGCTAATAATTGATGGCACACAATCTGTAGGTGCGTTTCCTTTTTCAGTAGAAGAAATTCAACCTGATGCTTTAATTTGTGCCGCATACAAATGGTTACTTGGTCCTTATGCTTTTGGTTTTGCCTATTTTGGAAGTCATTTTGATGATGGTTCTCCTATTGAAGAATCTTGGTCTAATAGAATTGATAGCGAAAATTTTGCAGGATTAACCAATTATAAAGACGATTACAAAGATGCCGCCAATAGATATTGTATGGGAGAAACTGCAAATTTTGTTTCGGTACCAATGGCTACGCAAGCTATAAAACAAATTATAGCATGGACTCCTGACGCTATTCAAAAGTATTGCTTCAACATTTCAATGGATGGTTTAAAAGAATTAGAAACATTGGGTTTCAGTATTGAAGACCAAAATTATAGAAGTCATCATTTAATTGGTATTAAAACTCCAGATTTTATAAACATTGAAACATTAAAAGCGCAATTTGAAGAACATCATATTTACGTGTCTTTTAGAGGCAATTACATGAGAGTGTCACCACATCTTTATAATGTAAAGGAAGATTTTACTAGTTTAGTGCACTGCATAAAGTCTATAATTAATTAGTATGAATTTATTATTCTTTGCCTTAGCTCCTGTCCTTATTGTTATTATTTATATCTATATAAAGGACAAATACGAAAAAGAATCCAAGCGTATGCTTGCATATACCTTTTTACTGGGAGCTGTTGTTAGTATTATAATCACAACCATATTGTATAAGTTTTTTGACTTGTTTTTACCAATCCCTGATGATTATAGTATATGGCAACAATTTGTAAAAGCATTTTTTATAGTTGCTTTAATTGAAGAATTTAGCAAATATGTAATCGTACGGTATTTTAATCAACCTCGCAAGGGATTTAACGAGCCCTTTGATGGTATTATATATGCAGTCATGGTTTCCATGGGTTTTGCTGCTTTAGAGAATATAATGTATGTGTTTCAAGGCGGAATGCAAGTAGCTTTACTAAGGGCTTTTACTGCTATTCCAGCACATGCTATTTTTGCTGTGCTAATGGGTTATTTTATGGGGAAAGCAAAATTCTCCAAAAACAAAATGAAATGGAATTTAATAGGTTTATCTCTGGGTATAGTGTTCCACGGGACTTATGATTTTTTCTTGTTTATTAATTTCATTCCAGGGATTTCAATAGGTGCATTTGTGGCATTAATACTTGGGATAATTTTATCTAAAAAAGCCATTAAATCACATCAGAAAGGTTCGTTCTTTAAGAACTTATAATTCTCTTATTTAGGAAATAAACTTTTATCTAACCCTGGAACAATTCTTAAAGCATTTTTGTAATATACTTTTTTAAGGACTTCATCTGATAAATTTAACCCATACATAGGCCAAAAGGCATGATATTTTTTGTGATATGGAAAATATTCATCAGCACTTTCTAACACTCTAAAATAGGTTGGAAACTCCTCGGGTTTCCAACTGTCTTTACCAAACAATATACGATCTTGGTATTTCTCAAAAAACGCTTTGGCAAAACGGGGTTGTCGGCCTAATTCGGCAATTATCGCTCCAATACCAACATTCATATTTGGCATTTCGTCAAGCAGATTTCCTAATTTTCCTAGGTCGTTTGCTAACCAACTCATATGCGCACTAATAAATGTGGTATTGGGATGCTTTCTAAATACATTATATTGTTCATTCATAATTTGCTCCCAAGGTGCAGGATTATTTGCATCTCGTTTGCGTCTTGGATGTGTCTTTAATTCTAACCAACGCTCATTGTCCCCATCAAAATCGTCCCAAAATGGCTTAGGATCTGCAGCGTGTATTAATACCGGTATTCCTAATTCGCCACACTTTTCCCAAATAGGGTCTAAGCGTACATCATCAATAGTTAAACGGTTACCGTCGCTATCTTTATTACGCAATCCTAAACTTTTATATACTTTTAATCCTTTGGCACCATGCTTAACATCTTGCTCTAATTGAGCTACTTTTTCTTCAGTCCAGCCTTCAGCTCCAACACCTTCAAAATTGATATTTGCAAATACCACAAAACGATTCGGGTAATGGTCTGCAATATTCTTTACAGATTGTATTAAATTGTCGCCTGTACGCCCGCTCAAGTTTACCATAATAGCTTCATTAAGGGTGTCCATGGCTGCAATTACAGGCTTTAAGTCTTGTGTTGGCATTCTATATTGATGTCCATGTACATCAATAAAAGGAAATTTTGCCTTTTTAATAATTTTCCCTGGTACTACTAGTGTAGATATTGGATTATATTCTTCAAAGGACATGTCTTGTGCAGTAATTGAAAATGAAAGTAGCAAAGCAATTGAAAATAGAATAGACTTCATGTGTTTATATGTATTTTTAATTATATATCACGCAACATCCATATATTAGTCTGTTTCAAATTAAACTTATAGCTATGGATGTTTTATAAATATTATAGTGTATAATGAATCTAGTAAAATTTATTAAAATGGATTTCCGTTTTCACGGGAAAGACAATTTAGATTATAAATGTAATACTATGCATGTAATAAGCTAAGAATTTAGGAAGTCTTTAACATTAATTAAGTGCAGATAATACGTAAGATTGAAGTTTGTTTACAATTCCTCTAACATGAAATTATAATCATACTGTAAATCTTCATGCATTGTAGTAATTGTTTTCTTAGCTAATGTTATTTGTCTATTATACAGATTAGTAAGCGTTACATTGTGCGTAATTGAAGGTCGCATTTTTTTAAGCTCTGAACAAAAATAAAGGAGTAATTCTACTTCGGTTTCTTTTATTTTAGAATATCGAATATAGGTTTTTACACGACGCAAAATTTTTCGAACACTTTTTTTAATGTAATAATAACTATCGGTATTTATCTCGGTAAACTGAAAAGTAATTTCTGCTTTTATGCCTTCAATATAACCTGTTTCATTAGAGGCTTCATATAAAAGATAAGTGAGTAATTCTTTGTTTTCTTTTTTAAATCTCGACAAACTCAAACAGAATTCTACCAATTCTGATTGGGACAAATGACTAAGTTCTTCTTTGAGTTCCTTTACTGTTGCTGTTTTCATATACTTTCCTTAATCGTATGGTAATACATCAGGTTCAATGTATTGTTTTTTAGCTGCTTCATAATTAAATAAATCCATACTATAATGACAATTTAGCAAAGCTTTAAAATTCTTATTTAAGCGCGGAAACTCTAAAATAAAACTTTTAAAATTATCAGCATTAGATTTCAACATGAAATGATATACCGTATTAACAGCAGCAACCGTTACTGTTTTATTATATTTATCTCTAGCATCTAAAGACTCTATAAACTTTAGTAATTGGTTGTCTATATTCATTATAGCCATTTCTACACCATACTTTTTAATATGAATCCAAGCCAACCTAAGATGTGCTACATGACTGAATAGTTTTGGATTTAAACTACAGTTTTCAAATTGAGTTTCAAAGGCATCATCGTTTAATAGGTAATGATTTTGCATAGTACAAAAATAACTATTTGAAATTATCTAATACACCTCAAGCCTTCATATACAACAACACTAACAGCATTGGCAAGATTTAAACTGCGGACTTTATTACTAAAAATTGGAATTTTGTATAATTTATCGGAATTAGCATCTGTAATTTCCCTTGATAAACCAACGGATTCTTTTCCGAAAACTAAAAACATATCATCCTTATAATCGACAGACCAATAATCTTGCGTTCCATGGCTGGAAAAATAGACTATGTTTTTACCTTGATGCTTTGCGTAAAAATCTTCAACGCTTTCGTAAATATGAAGTGATATGTGTTTCCAATAATCAAGTCCCGCACGCTTCAATCTTGTATCATCTATTTTAAAACCAAAGGGCTTTACCAAATGTAGTGTTGCTCCTGTTGCCAAACTTAAACGTCCAATATTACCTGAATTCATTGGGATTTCAGGTTCTATAAGCACTATATTATAACCCATGTATTGGAAATTTATTTATGAAAGAATTATGCCAATTCTAAAGCAATTCTCATCATATCATTAAATGATTGTTCACGTTCCTTTGTGCTTGTAGCTTCGCCTGTAATAATATTGTCGCTTACAGTAAGCACAGAAAGTGCTTTAACTCCAAAACGTTTGGCTAAGGTGAATAATATTTGTGTTTCCATTTCAACACCTAGGATGCCATGTTTTTGCCATATTTCCCAGCGATTAGGTTTATCATCATAAAACGTATTAGTGCTAAAAACTGAGCCTTTATAGGTTTTAATATTTAGCCGTTCTGCAACCTGATAAGCTTTCATCAATAAATCAAAATCAGCTGTAGCTGCATAATGCATACCATTAAAATATAATCTATTAGCATCAGAATCGCCTGAAGCACTCATGGCCAACAACACTTGTCCTAAATTTATATTCTCTTGAATACTTCCACAAGTACCTACTCTAATTAGGTTTTTTACTTTATAGGTGTTTATAAGTTCGTTTACATAAATGGAAGTACTTCCCATGCCCATTCCAGTGCCTTGGATGGAAACTCTATTGCCATTGTAATACCCCGTAAAACCTAACATTCCTCTAACATTATTATAACAAGCCGCGTCATCAAGCATGGTCTCTGCAACGTGTTTTGCTCGTAATGGATCTCCAGGTAATAATACTGTTTCTGCAATATCTTCAACTTTAGCTTCTAAATGTAAACTACTCATATATATACTTTTTAAATGGAATGAAAATTATTAACTATAAATTAAGCGCCATAAGGAATCCAAATATTTTTAATCTGGCTAGCATGTCTTAGAAAAATTTGCCCTTCTCCTTGAGTTTTATCTGACCAATTTCTATACTTTCCATAGTTTACCCAAGTACGTTTCATATTATCGGCTGATAAAAATTCCATATCCTTACATCCCTTTTTAGTACCAAAATACCAAATACCATCAACATCATCATGTTTGGCTAACACTTGTGCTAGCTCATCTTTACCACCAGTGACAATATTAACTGTTCCTGCAGGTACATCAGACGTTTCTAAAATTTGATAAAAATCGGTGGCTGAGAAAGGTGACTTTTCAGAAGGTATAACAATTACATTATTTCCCATTGTAATGGCTGGAATTACAGTAGAAATAAACCCTAGCAATGGCGATTCATCAGGACAAATAACACCCATAACACCTATGGATTCTGGCATTGCCAAAGTTACATTGCGATGAATTGTGTGATGTACATGCCCATCGTACTTATCGGCTAAAGCTGCATAAGTGTAAATTCTCTCGATAGATAAATCGATTTCTTGTACTGCATCCGAATGACTTTGATTGGTCATCTGTACAAGTCTATTGGCAAATTCATCCTTTCTTATATTTAGATTTTCAGCTAAATAATACAACACTTGCGCTCTAGAATGCCCAGTCATACTTTCCCATTTATTATTGGCATGAGCAGCTTCTACAGCATTTCTAATATCTTTTCGGTTTCCCTTTGAAACTTCTCCAACATACCTCCCTTTGGCACTATTTATAACCATACTATAACCACCATCTGGTCGTGCTTGTCTGCCACCAATATACATTTTGGTGGTTCTATCTATTTCAGGTAAGTGCATACCGTTAGATTTTAAATCGGCTTTTTTAATAGGTTTCACAATTGGATTATCTGAAAAAGAGTCTTCAATTTTAGGTTTCACATATTCCATAAGCCCTTCTTTTCCTCCTTCTCTACCAAATCCTGATTCGCGATATCCTCCAAAACCAGCGGCTGCATCAAATACATTAGTACAATTAATCCAAGCAACTCCAGCTTTTATTTGAGGTGCAATATCTAAAGCAAGATTAATATTTTCAGTCCAAACACTACATGCCAATCCATATCTTGTATTATTAGCCAATTTAACAGCTTCTTTATGTGTTCTAAAACTCATAGCAACTAATACAGGTCCAAAAATTTCTTCTTGAGCAATCGTTGCTGAAGGCGAAACATCAGTAAACATTGTTGGTGGATAAAAATAACCATCCTTTGGACAAGCCCAAGAAGGTTGACAAAGCGTACTTCCTTCATCTACACCAAGTTGTACTAAATCTATAATTACTTTAAGTTGACTTTTATCTACGATAGCACCAATATCTATACTTTTATCAAGCGCATTGCCGATTCGTAAATTCTCCATTCTGTTTCTTATCTTTTTGTATAGCTTTTCGGCTATACTTTCTTGAACCAACAATCTAGAACCTGCACAACATACTTGACCTTGATTAAACCAAATTGCATCTACAATACCTTCGACTACACTATCTAAATCGGCATCTTCAAATACGATAAAAGGTGATTTTCCACCTAGCTCCAATGAGAGTTTTTTTCCTGTTCCGGCAGTTGCACGTCGTATAATTTTGCCGACTTCGGTAGAACCTGTAAATGCAATTTTATTCACATCTTTATGTTCTACCAGTGTTGCTCCTGTTTTTCCGTGTCCAGTAATAATATTTACAACTCCATTTGGCAAACCAATTTGTTGACAAATCTCAGCAAAAAGTAATGCTGTTAATGAAGTAGATTCCGCTGGTTTTAAAACAACTGTATTTCCCATAGCTATGGCTGGAGCAATCTTCCAGGCAAGCATCATTAAAGGAAAATTCCAAGGAATAATCTGTCCTATAACACCTAGTTCTTTATAATCTTTTAATTCAGTATCTTTTAATTGTGCCCAACCTACATGATGATAAAAATGTCTTGCTACTATTGGAATATCAATATCTCTAGTTTCACGAATAGGTTTTCCATTATCTAACGATTCTAAAACAGCAAATAAACGCGAATGTTTTTGTATTTGTCTAGCGATTGCATATAAATATCGCGCACGTTGATGTGCACCAATGTTAACCCATTCTGGTAATGCTTTTTTAGCTGCTGCAACAGCCTTATTAACATCCGCATCATTAGCTTCAGATATTTGTGCTAATTTTTCTTTAGTTGACGGGTTAATACTGTCAAAATACTCTTTTGAAGAAGGTGCAACCCATTTTCCATTTATGAATAGATTGAATGTTCTTTTATGATTGTCTAGAAATTGAATGGCTTCATCTGCACTTTCTGGTGCAGGACCATAACTCATTGTTTCGTATATTTCTTTAATCTTCATACTCTTACTTTTTATGCCATTGGATGTCTAAATGCTGCTGAATAACGCCCTGTAACAAAATGCTCTAACTGACGCTCTATATCTCCTAATAAACTACTTGCTCCAAAACGAAATAAATCTGGAGTTAGCCAATCGTTACCAAGTTCTTCTTTTATTAACACCAACCAGTTAACTGCTTGTTTTGCTTTACTAATGCCACCAGCAGGTTTAAACCCAACTTTGTAACCTGTTAATTCATAATACTCTCTAATCATTCTAATCATTACAAGACTTACAGGAAGTGTTGCATTTACGGGCTCTTTTCCTGTACTTGTTTTTATAAAATCGGTTCCTGCCATCATACTCACCCAACTAGCTTTAGCTACTTTGGTATAGGTTGGAATTTCTCCTGTTGCTAAAATAGTTTTCATATGAGCTTCACCACAAGCTTTTCTACAAGCGGCTACTTCTTTGTAAAGAGTCTTCCAATCAGACTGAATTATTAAATCCCTGCTCACTACAATATCTATTTCTTTAGCGCCAGCAGCAACAGAAATTTCTATTTGATTGATACGTTCTTTAAGTGGAATATTCCCAGCAGGAAATCCTGTTGAAACAGCAGCAACTGGAATAAAACTTCCTTGCAATCCTTTTACAGCTTCACTAATAAAATTATGATATACACAAACGGCTCCTACTTGAATGTTTTCGTCTTGCATTCCCATGGCTTCTAATACATCTAAACGTACTGGCGATTTTGCTTTAGCGCACAATCGTTGCACATTACTTGGCGTATCGTCTCCTGACAAAGTGGTTAAATCAATACAACTTATTGCTTTTAGCAACCAAGCAGCTTGCCATTGCTTTTTAACAGATCTACGTCCGCTTAATGTAGAAGCTCTTCGTTCTACTGCACTTCTATTGATATTAATTTCTTCAAAAAGACTAGCATCAAAAGGGATTCCATTATTACGCAACAACTGTTCGATGGAATTATTATTTGACTTCATAGTATTCACTTTCATTTTTGTCTTTATTATTCAATTTTATATTTATTATTTAGGCCCTATAATATCAAACCTAAAAAACGCTTACATCACTGTTTTTAAAATCAATGGTTTTTCAAGAGGCTTCTCTTGACTCATTTTGTAAGCCAAATTCATAAACTCTGTAGCAGTTGTAAAGGTAGTATCATTATTAGAATAAAGCATAGCTAAAACCTCATCTTTATTCACATAATCACCAATTTTCTTTTTTAAGATAATTCCAGCCCCATAATCAAGAGCGCTATCTTTTGTATCTCTTCCAGCTCCCAATTTTACGGAAGCCAAACCTATATCTAAAGCATTTAAATCGTTTATATAACCCGCTTCTTTGCTTTTATAAGCATAAGAAAACTTTGCATTTGGTAATAAATCAGTTTGGTCAATTACATTTATATCACCTCCTTGAGCAGCAACAAGTTCTTTGAATTTATAGAAAGCAGCGCCAGAATTGATTAATTGTTTTAATATTTCAACAGCTTCATCTTGAGTTTTCGCTACTTCTCCTAACACCAACATATGGCTTCCCAATTCTAAACAAAGCTCTGTCAAATCATCTGGACCATTACCATTAAGTGTCTCTATTGCTTCTTTAACTTCTAAAGCATTGCCTATAGTTTGTCCAAGCGGTTCGTTCATAGAAGTAATTACAGCTATAACTTTTCTGTTCATTTTAGAGCCAATACCAATCATGGTTTGCGCTAATTCTTCAGCATCTTTTAGCGTTTTCATAAAAGCGCCATGACCTACTTTAATATCAATTACAATAGCATCAGCACCACAAGCGAGCTTTTTGCTCATGATACTTGATGAAATTAATGACATATTATCTACTGTACCAGTAACATCTCTTAAGGCATATAATTTCTTATCTGCTGGAACCAAATTTGCATTCTGACCACAAACAGCAATGTTATGTGCCTTAATTTTATCTATAAACTCTTCTCTAGTCATATCTACTGATAAACCTTTGATAGATTCCAGTTTATCTAAAGTTCCTCCTGTATGACCAAGACCACGTCCAGACATTTTAGCAACAGGAACTCCAGCAGCAGCAACCAATGGCGCCAACACTAAAGTCGTTTTGTCACCAACACCTCCTGTACTATGCTTATCTACTTTTATACCTTCAATTTCTGAAAGGTCAATAAGTTCTCCAGAACGCATCATTATATCAGTAAGATTAGCAGTTTCTGTCCCATTCATTCCTTCAAAAAATACCGCCATCATGAAAGCTGAAATCTGATAATCGGGAATATTGCCAGAAACAAAACCGTCAATAATGGTTTGATATTCATCTTTACTTAATGCTTGACCGTTTCTTTTTTTTATTATTAGTTCTATCATAATATGTTCGGCGTAATTTATAAATATATTAATTTAATTTTGAATTACTATTTGCATTCAAGCATAATGCAAATATCTTTAACTTTAATTAAAAATAAAATGAAGTAGATTATGCAAAAATGTTAAACTAGATTAATATTTATTGCTCTGAAGCGAGTTGGCTTTTAATTTTGCTTAAAAACTCTTTAGTAATCCCAAGATATGAAGCGACCATATATTGAGGAATCCGTTGTTCCAATTCTGGATAATCTATTTTGAATTGTAAATATTGTTCTTTAGCAGTTAAACTAAAATTTCTCACAATACGTTTCTGTGAAGCCACAAACGCTTTTTCTAAAATCAATCTGAAAAAACGCTCAAGCTTTGGAATTTCTTTAAATAACACTTCTTGGTCGTTATAAGACAATTGAATAAGTTCAGTATCCTCAATACATTGCACATTATAATCGGATGGTGTTTGTGTGACAAAACTTCCAATCTCTGATGCCCACCAATTTTCGGCTGAAAACATTACAATATGTTCTTGTCCTTCATCATTTAGGTAAAAGGTTCTTGTGCATCCTGAAATCACAAAGCCACTATATTTACATAGATCGCCTTGTTGTACAACATATTGCCCTTTTAAATACTTTCTATGTGTAACTTTAGAAAGCAAAATGGTTTCTTCTTTCTTGGTAAGCGTTATATATTTATTTATAAAACTTATGAATGCTTGTGCTTTAATATCAATCATTAATTACAAATTAAACAAGAAAGGTTAAATTATGAATTTAATTTTTACTTTCTACATTTCTATATATTATTTTAATATCTGGCAATTCTGTACAATAATAGTGAACCCAAATATACAGATGACTAAATACGGACACTATAAAAGCTGCCTTTGATTGATATAAAAATGAAGGCACATAAATAATTAAAAAAGCATAGACATACATTCCATTATTAGTGTATTTGAAAATACCCTTTTTTACAAATGGCAATTTTCTAATCTCTGAATCAAAATGATCTAAACCAGCAGCTCTATCTATTCCAAAATATACTTTTACAGAATAAAAAGCATACAAAGCAAATAAGGATATAATGGATATAATAGTATATTTTAAAATAGGATTGATTTGAAATGTCTCTTTATTAGACTCAGCTAAAAAGATTATAAAAATCAAGCGGGATACAAATAGAATGAAAAAACCAATAGCATATATTTTGAAAGCATTTTTACCAAAGGTTTTACTTAATAATTTATAATGTAATTCTAGTCGCCAAAAAACTAAAACATAGACTTGATGTACAATAGGTATTGAAATAGCAAAAATTAGCCATTGTTTAGTTTCGATATTCCAAAGACTTCCCTCTAAAAGTGCATGGTCTAATTTAATATAATAACACACTCCAATTAGTAAAATTAATAAGACTACCAAGTGCCAAATTTGTTTATCTAAAAGTTTCATAATTTGCTCATTATATCTAAAATATTAAGTAATAATACTATTCATAATAACAACAAAACCTAAAAAACTCTTCCATAATAATTTAAATCTACAATTTGATTTTTTGAGGTTCTATAATCATTTCTGATGGTGCCTTCTAACTGAAATTTGTTTTTGATTACAACATTAATGCTTCCTTGATTTTTGCTGTTTACTCTACAAAGTAATTTTTTAAATTGATAAGTTTGTGCAAGATACCCAATAACATAATCAAGTGATTTTGTAATAATTCCTTTTCCTTCATAATTGGAATCAATGAAATACCCAATCTCTGCTTTTGGAACACTCCAATCAATATTCTTTATGTCTATTAAACCAATAAATTTGTTTTCAGCTTTAGAAATAATAATAAAAGGGAAATAACTCTTGTCTTTTACTTTTTGTTCAATAACAGAACAATAGGTAATTGTATCTTCAATGATTTTTGTTTTAGATACTGTACCTGCAAAAAAATCTTCCAAGCGTATTCTGTTTTTATCAATTAAATGAAAAAATGGAAGGTTTTGTCTTGTATCAAAATCTACAATATTATAATCATCAAAATGTATATTCATTATTTAGAAAAAAGTAAAGGATAAAACAATATTAATCTAATAATCGTCTATGGTAATTAATCTGTCCAATATGATATGATAAATGATCTACGAGATGCACTAAAAAATATTCTGTTGTTGTTTTCTCCTTAAAAACTAAAAGGGAGTATTCTTTATCTAAATCTTCTAGTGATAATTTATTTAGAGTACTTTCAATCATTATAATAGTGTCGCCAACTTGTTGCATCAATTCATCTCTAGAGATATGTTTAAGAGAGAATTCTAAGTCTCGTTGCCTAATATATCCTGTGTTTCCAAGTTCTGCTCCAATGTATGTATTTAAATTACCTACAATATGCAAGCATAAATTGCCAGCAGAGTTTGTAATATCCTTGGTGGTTATCCATAAATTAGCTTCATTATTGTATGAATTTATTTCGGTTTTTAGCTTATTTAAATCTCTTTTAAATATTTTAATTAATATTTCTAATAACATACTTAAATGTAATTTGATGTACCACAAATTTAAGGATATAATACATAGGATATTGATTATTATTTCACTTATACTTTATATAATTAACTTATTTTTGCCCAATGCAAAATAAACAATCCTTTGAATTTGAATTTGTAGCATTAATGGCTTCATTAATGTCCATTGTTGCTTTGTCTATTGATGCATTACTTCCTGCCTTACCAGAAATTGGAGCATCTCTAGGTGTTAATAACCTTAACAACAACCAGATGCTTATTACTATGATTTTTTTAGGCCTTGGTTTTGGACAGCTAATTTTTGGTCCATTATCCGATAGTTTTGGAAGAAAGCCTATAGTATATATTGGTTTTATACTATTTATAATTGCGACTTTTATATGTGTGACTACCCGAAATTTTGAAATGATGATTCTAGGGCGTGTGCTTCAAGGTGTAGGATTATCAGCTCCAAGAACGTTGAGTATTGCAATTGTGAGAGATTCATATAGTGGGAATTATATGGCAAAAATATTATCATTTATTGTTATGGTATTTATTTTAGTGCCTGTGATTGCACCAACTTTAGGACAATTTTTATTGCACTTTTACAATTGGGAATCTATTTTTTACTTGAACCTCATTTTTGGTTTTTTAGTGATGCTTTGGTTTTGGCAACGACAACCAGAAACTTTAATCATAGAAAAACGAACACGTTTTTCACCACAAGTTTTTGTTGACGGTACAAAGGAGTTTTTAAAATACAAAGATGCTATTGCATTTACGCTAATCTCTGGGTTTATTACAGGGTCGTTTATGGTGTATTTAAGCACTTCACAACAGATTTTTCAAGACCAATATAATCTGGCAGATATGTTTCCATATATCTTTGCTAGTCTAGCCATATCAGTAGGTTTAGCGACTTATTTAAATAGTCAATTAGTAGTAAAATTTGGTATGTGGCGCATTGCATATATTGCTATAATTGCTTATATTATCATTTCTATTTTATATGTAATACTCTTTTGGTCTGGTAAAAACCCGAGTATTACTATATTACTTAGCTTTTTTGCTTTACAGTTTTTTGCCATTGGATTTTTATTTGGAAATTTAAGAGCTTTGGCTATGCAACCTCTAGGACATATTGCAGGGATTGGTGCTGCAATAAATGGATTTATTTCAACAGTAATGGCTGTACCAATAGCCAATTATATTGGTACGTATGTTACAGATTCCGTGCTACCACTATTTGTTGGATTTTCAATTTTTGGAATCCTATCCTTACTCGTGTTTTTAAGGTTGAAAGTTTCTAGAACTTAAATAAAATTTATAATTAAAGTGAATTCCTGCTTTCACTTCAATAGGTTCAGTATGACACACAAATGAAAATTAAATTTTTGCTTGATAGGTATATAAATCGTAATATCTACCTTCAGAAGCTATAAGTTCGTCATGAGTACCGCGTTCTGCAATACGACCTTCTTCAATCACTAAAATTTGATCTGCTCTTTTTATTGTGCTTAATCTATGTGCAATAACAATGGTAGTTCTATTTTTGGTTAACTCTGATAAACTTTTTTGTATCAAGCCCTCGCTTTCGGTATCCAAATTAGACGTAGCCTCGTCCAAAATAATAATTTTAGGATCTGCTAAAATAGCTCTTGCAATAGCAATCCGTTGTCGTTGTCCTCCAGAAAGTTTGACACCTCGTTCGCCAATTAGCGTATCTAAACCTTCATCAAAACGATCTGTAAATTCATTCACATAAGCCGCTTTGACAGCATTTTGTAATTGTGCCTCTGTAGCATTTGGCCTTGGAAACATAATGTTTTCTCTAATAGTGCCTTCAAATAAAAATTCATCTTGCAAAACTACTCCTAAATGTTTACGATAACTGCTTAATTTTACCTTTGATAAATCTTGATTATCAATAGTAATCTTACCAGATTTTGGGTTTAAAAATGTAGCCGATAATCCAGCAATTGTAGATTTTCCAGAGCCAGAACTTCCAACCAATGCTATAACTGTTCCCGATGGTGCTTTAAAACTTACATTATGCAGCACTTCTTTACCTTCATCATAAGAAAAGGATACATCATCAAAAATAATATCTCCTTTTATAGTTTTTAACTCGGTCGTTCGCAACTCGTCATCTTCTTCCGAAGTTTTATTCATTAACTCTTCTGTTCTATCTAATCCTGCTAATGCTTCGGTAAGTTGGCTACCAATATTTCCCATTTGTACAATAGGAGCAATCATAAATCCTAGTAGCAATGTAAACGATAAGAAATCTCCAAACGTAAGTTCACCACTCATAATTTTATAACCCCCAATTCCCATAATTCCTACGGATGCTATCCCTAATAAAAATGTAGACGAACTAGTCATAAATGCCGTTGCGGTTAAACTCTTTTTTACGTTCTGATAGAGTTTGTCAACCCCTTTTTCAAAGACCTTATTTTCTTGTGGTTCAGAGTTAAACGCTTTTATAACTCGAACGCCTGCTAAGGTTTCCGTAAGCCGCCCAGTTACTTCTGCATTAATCACACCACGCTTTCTAAAAATAGGTCTGATGTATCCAAATGCTTTTAGCGCTATAAATCCAAATATAGCCACTGGTACTAATACAAATAATGTCATGGATGGACTAATACTGATTAATAGCACTAGAGCAATAACTGCTGTAATTGTACCACCTACCATTTGTACTAATCCTGTGCCAATCAAATTACGCACACCTTCAACATCAGTCATAATTCGTGACACTAAGGCGCCAGATTTTGTATTATCGAAAAAACTGATGGGTAAAGAGAGTACTTTTTTTTGTACTTGTGCACGAAGTTCTGAAATTAAAAGCTGTGCTTGTACACTTAAAATACGTGTTAGTAAAAACGAAGTTACCGCTTGTACTAATATAGCAATCCCAACAATTAACAACAAGCTATAAAGTTGGTCATAATCTTTATTGGGGATTACATCGTCTAATAAAGCCTTACTTTTCCAAGGCAATACCAAACTTGATAATCTACTTAATATAATTAAGATTAAACCAATGAATACCAAATTACGTCGTGGCCAAATAATCGTTTTAAACGCTTGCGCCATGGTCACTTTAGGCTTCTTTTTGGTTTTGTCTTTGGAACTGTTTTTGAGATGTTGCATATTATTTTTTGATTAATGAAATGAAAAGTACATTAAAATGGATTGTCAATCAATGTGCCACAATGTAGTAGTATGACATAATAGCAAAATGGAAATATTTTAATACTAGAGATTGTACTTATTAAAAATGATGCATTGTCATTTTGAATTACTTAAAGTAATTTATTTCATCAGTTTAACAGCTTCTTCAATCTTTTTACTAAAAGTCATTAAAACTTCAGCTATTATTTTAACTTGTTCTTCAACCTCTTTAAAATTACTTTGCTCAATTGCTTCTCTAACACCTGGCAGTGTTTTTACACCATAACCCGTATAAAATCCTGGGGCATAAATATGGTGTTTAAACCATATTCTACGAGGTAATCCTTGGTCTCTTGTTAAGGAATGCTCCATATCTTTCAAAACCCTATTTAAGGCTGTAGTATTATTTGAATTTTGTACGCCCTTTTTAGAAACTTGTTCAAAAGCTACAGATTGTTTTTTTAATTCGCTTAATGCATTTTCAATTGGAGCAAAATTAAAAAATGGAACCTCTTCTTTTAATTCTGGTGATTTAAAGTTATCACTAGGATTTGATACTATATCATATATGCCCTTGGTAACAAGCTTATTATGAATTTGTACTTCTTCACGCAATTTATCGGCAAGTTGTGATATTTCATCTACATAACCAGAAACAATTTTAGTGAAATGTTGAAATTCAAAGGGTAAAATCTCTGCATTTGCCAGTCTAAGACTTGTTCGTCCTGCTACTTTTGCAAGGGTAACACCATACTGAAAAGTTGGGTCTTTAAACCGTTTATATAATTTATAAGAATCGTACATGGTATGATATTCTCCTCCCAAACTTTCGCCGCCAAATCCCATATTGAATGAAGATATTCCTAAATGTTGGAAGAATGGTGAATAGTCGGATCCAGAACCCAATGCAGATAGTTTATAGTATGCCCAAGAAGGGTTCCCTTTTAGAGTTTCGATTGCATTTCTTCTTTCAAATACAGAGACTTCTTTTTGAGGGTCATTAACTACATGTGTAATTTGATCAAAGAATCTTTCTAGCGTATGAGAACCACCAGCTCCTAGAAAACCAGCTCCAGTACCGTCTGTATTTATATATGCTACAGCTTTTTTTCTCAACTCCTTAGCATGTGTTTCTACCCATTCTGTAGAACCAATTAAACCTGGTTCTTCGGCTCCCCAAACACAATACATTAGTGTCCTTTTTGGTTGTTGCCCATTTTTAACCAATTCACTCACCACTCTTGCTTCTTCCATCATAGCCACCAAACCACTAATAGGATCGTTTGCACCATGAACCCATGCATCATGATGGTTACCCCTTATAACCCATTCATCAGGAAGTGTTCTTCCCTTTAAAGTTGCAATTATGTCATAAGCGGGTTTTAAATCCCAATTAAATTCTAATTTCAATCGTACCTTCGCAGGTCCAGGTCCAATATGATACGTAATAGGTAAAGCACCTCTCCATTTGTTTGGAGCAACTGAACCACCCAATGCTTTTAATAGTGGCAAGGCATCATGATAAGAAATTGGTAAAACCGGAATTTTTGTCAACGAAGGTGCGTCTGCAATAGCTAATCGTTTTGCTCCTTCGGTAGCACCATAACCGGGTGTTAAAGGATCCCCTGGAGCAAAAGGCAAATCCATTACAGCACCTCTTTGCACTCCATATTCATTTTTATACGGCCCAACAGGATATACATCACCTTGAAAATAACCATCATCCTTAGGGTCAGAATAAATAATACACCCAATTGCCCCTTTTTCAGCGGCTAATTTGGGTTTTATCCCTCTCCAAGAACCCGCATATTTTACAATAACTATTTTTCCTTTTACTGAAATACCTCGCTTCTCTAATTCTACATAATCAGCAGGGATACCATAGTTTACAAATACTAATTCAGAAGTTACATCACCATCAATAGAAAAACAATTAAATCCTGGAAGGGCTTCTTCAATTTGAGTTGAGGATTCATCACCTTCAACTGGAGGCTCAATTAAACTCGCAATATATGGTGTAGGCTCAGTCATTTCTAATAGCCTAAGCTTTGGAGTAGGAAATAAGACATTAAAAGCTTCAATTTTTACGTCATATCCCCATTTTTTGAATTTTTTTGAAATAAATTCAATCACATTTTTTTCATACTTAGATCCTACGTGATGAGGTCTTGCAGACAAATATTTCATCCATTCATCAAGATTATTAGCATCAAGTAATCTATCAAAATTAGCCTCAAGAATTAATTGATTTTTTGCTTCATCGTCTGAAAATCCCATAACGGATTTTGATTGTGCTAAACTTGAAGTAGTTAATAAAAAAAATGTAAATACTAATACTAAAGTAGACTGTAATAATTTCATAGTTGATGTTTTTAGTTGGCTATTAAAATAGTAACTGAAGCACTTTTAAATCTAAAAAAAATAAAATCTTTTATCATTTTTTAGTTTTTGAATTATGCTCTTTAATTCTTACATAAATTAATTTAAAACGCCCTTTTGAGTCTTCACGTCTCTCAATCTCAAATTTATTAGTCGAATTAATAAGTGGCGTTAATTTTTGAAAACCATAGTTTCTAGAATCAAAATTGGGCTGCTTTTTTAACAGTAAACTTCCAACATCTCCCAGAAAAGCCCAACCATCATCATCAGCTATATCTGCGATTGTAGATGAAATAAGACGAATTGTTTTGGGTGTAATTTTATCAAAACTATCACTTACTGTAGATATACTCTCTTTAGATTCAGAATCATTTTGCTTTGCTTGATATTTTAGAATTTCTATATAAATAAATTTATCACAAGCAACTATAAAAGGATTTGGTGTTTTTTTCTCTCCAATACCAAAAACTTGCATACCAGCTTCACGAAGCCGTGTTGCTAACCGTGTAAAATCGCTATCACTAGATACTAAGCAAAAGCCATCTACTTTTTCGGAATATAAAATATCCATGGCATCAATAATCATTGCAGAATCTGTAGCATTTTTACCTGTAGTATAACCATACTGCTGTATTGGTGTAATGGCGTTTTCCAAAAGGACTGTTTTCCATTTTGAGAGATGTGGCTTAGTCCAGTCACCATAAATACGTTTTATAGTTGGATTACCATATTTAGCAATCTCTTCCATCATTTCTTTGACGTAGGCTGATGGAATATTATCACCATCAATTAATACCGCTAGTTTGATATCCATGAATTAAGATCTATTCGCTTTTTTAGCACGTTTAGCTGCCCTTTTTTCTTTTGCTGTTAATAACGGTTCTTTTTTTACTTTTTTTCTTGCGTCCTGTGATTTAGCCATGATTTTTTATGTTTGTTTTAAAGATAATAATTATAAGTGTAAAATAAAAGCAGTAGAGTTTGTTAACTTTAGTAACTTATATGAATAATTTTAAAAAACATTATCCATAATTTCCTTTACCTCTTTTTGATTTAATAAGGTACTATCTCCTAAATTATATAACCAAGATTCTACGATGAAAAGTTCACAAAATAAAAATAGACAAAAATTTTATTCTATTTTCTTACCAGGAACATTTTGCCCTCCTTGATGTAGTATTAAACTTTCTATGTCTCCATTACCACCTTTATTAAATGTTATACTAGCTTCTACTACTTTTAAATAAAATTCGTTTTG
>CAYQME010000023.1:0-35525 GCA_964418645.1 uncultured Flavobacteriaceae bacterium | reverse complement strand
AAACATTATGATGGCTTGATGAAGACAGGTAAAAATAGAAAAGCGACAGCTTAATTTATATACTATGGCAAAACAAGCAGCAATAGAACAAGACGGAACAATTATAGAAGCACTGTCAAATGCTATGTTTCGTGTTGAATTAGAAAATGGTCACATCGTGACAGCACATATTTCTGGTAAAATGCGCATGCATTATATCAAATTGTTGCCAGGAGACAAAGTAAAATTAGAAATGAGTCCTTACGATTTATCTAAGGCTCGAATAACTTATAGATACTAATACGATGAAAGTAAGAGCATCAGTAAAAAAACGTAGCGCAGAATGCAAAATTGTGCGTAGAAAAGGTAGACTTTACGTAATCAACAAAAAGAATCCTAGATTCAAACAAAGACAAGGTTAATTATGGCTAGAATTGCAGGTGTAGACATACCAAAACAAAAAAGAGGAGTAATCTCTTTAACTTATATCTACGGAGTAGGTAGAAGCAGAGCAAAAGAAATATTAGCTACGGCTAAGGTAGACGAAAGTACAAAAGTTTCAGATTGGACTGATGAGGAAATCAGTAACATTCGTGAAGCTGTTGGAACTTTTACAATCGAAGGAGAATTACGTTCTGAAACACAATTAAACATTAAGCGATTAATGGATATTGGATGTTACAGAGGTATTCGTCATAGAGCTGGTCTTCCATTAAGAGGACAACGCACTAAGAACAACTCGAGAACAAGAAAAGGTAGAAGAAAAACAGTTGCTAACAAGAAAATGGCAACCAAATAATAAGTAGAATATGGCAAAGGCAAGTACTAAAAAACGTAAAGTTATAGTAGAATCTACTGGAGAAGCACATATTACAGCTTCTTTTAATAACATTATTATATCTCTTACCAACAAAAAAGGTGATGTGATTTCATGGTCATCAGCGGGTAAACTGGGATTTAGAGGATCTAAGAAAAATACACCTTATGCAGCACAATTAGCAGCCGAAGATGCTTTAGGCGTAGCTAAAGAAGCTGGTTTAAAGAAAGTAAAAGTATATGTAAAAGGACCTGGTAATGGTAGAGAATCTGCTATTAGATCTATTCATAATGGAGGCATTGAAGTTACAGAAATTATTGACGTAACACCAACACCACATAATGGATGTAGACCTCCAAAACGTAGAAGAGTTTAAGCTGAACTTGTTTTCAGCTTCTTTTTATAGAAGTAAATTAATAATAATAAGTATCAACGAGAGATCAACGATTGTCGAAGGATAAGAATAAGACCTTAATTCACAATCACTCTCAAAACAAATTTTAATATGGCAAGATATACTGGTCCTAAAACTAAAATAGCACGTAAATTTGGAGAAGCTATTTTTGGAGAAGACAAATCTTTTGAAAAAAGAAATTATCCTCCGGGACAACACGGAAACAATAGAAGGCGTGGTAAAAAATCGGAGTATGCTATCCAACTTATGGAAAAGCAAAAAGCTAAATACACTTATGGTATTTTAGAACGACAATTTAGAAACATGTTTAAAAAAGCAACTGCTGCATCTGGAATTACAGGTGAAGTGTTGTTACAATTATGTGAATCTAGATTAGACAACGTAGTGTTTAGAATGGGATTATCTCGTTCTAGAAGAGGAGCAAGACAATTAGTTTCTCACAGACATATTACCGTAAACGGACAAATCGTTAACATTCCTTCATATTCTTTAAAAGCAGGAGATGTTGTAGCGGTTAGAGAAAAATCTAAATCTTTAGAAACTATTGAAAATGCATTAGCAGGTTCAAGTCACGTTTATGAGTGGATTACATGGAATAACGATACTAAACAAGGAACATATGTTTCAGTTCCTTCTAGAATTCAAATTCCTGAAAACATTAATGAGCAATTCATCGTCGAATTATATTCTAAATAATAACTGATACATTAAGCAATATGGCAATATTAAATTTTCAAAAGCCCGACAAAGTAATCATGATTGATTCAACAGATTTTGAAGGGAAATTCGAGTTTAGACCTTTAGAACCTGGTTATGGATTAACAGTTGGTAATGCTTTAAGAAGAGTGTTATTATCTTCATTGGAAGGATTTGCAATTACATCAGTTAGAATTGAAGGTGTAGAACATGAGTTTTCTACAATTGCAGGTGTGGTTGAAGATGTAACAGAAATTATACTTAACTTAAAACAAATACGTTTTAAGCGTCAAATAGACGAAATTGATAATGAATCCGTATCCATTTCAATCTCAGGACAAGAACAAATCACAGCTGGAGATTTCCAAAAATTTATTTCGGGTTTTCAAGTGTTAAACTCAGATTTAGTAATCTGTAATCTTGATCCTAAAGTAAGTATTAATATGGAAATTAGTATAGAAAAAGGTAGAGGTTATGTCCCTGCTGAAGAAAATAAAAAGGCTACAGCACCAATGGGGACCATCTTTACAGATTCTATTTATACACCTATAAAGAATGTTAAATACAGCGTTGAGAATTTTCGTGTAGAACAAAAAACTGATTACGAAAAATTAGTTTTCGAAATCATGACTGACGGTTCTATAAATCCTCAAGAAGCACTTACTGAAGCTGCAAAAATATTAATTCACCACTTCATGTTATTCTCTGATGAGCGTATTACATTAGAAGCCGATGAAATAGCACAAACTGAAACTTATGATGAAGAGTCGCTTCACATGAGACAGTTATTGAAAACCAAACTTATTGATATGGATCTTTCAGTACGTGCACTTAACTGCTTAAAAGCAGCCGAAGTAGATACATTAGGAGACTTAGTATCGTTTAACAAAAATGATTTAATGAAATTCAGAAACTTTGGTAAAAAATCTTTAACAGAGCTTGAAGAGCTTGTTAATGTTAAAGGACTTAACTTCGGAATGGATTTAAGCAAATATAAATTAGATAAAGATTAATACATCATATTTTGCTCCTCAATATTGAGTTGTAGCAAGATGATGATTAAAAGGAAATATAATGAGACACGGAAAAAAAGTAAACCATTTAGGTAGAAAAACCGCTCACAGAAAGGCAATGTTAGCTAATATGGCTTGTTCTTTAATAGAACATAAACGTATTAATACAACAATAGCTAAAGCAAAAGCTTTAAAACAATTTGTAGAACCTATGATTACTAAATCAAAGGAAGATACAACGCATAACAGACGTATTGTGTTTAGTAGATTAAGACAAAAAGAAGCTGTTACAGAATTGTTTAGAGAAGTAGCTGCTAAGGTTAGTGATCGTCCTGGAGGATATACAAGAATTATAAAACTTGGTAATCGTCTTGGTGATAATGCTGATATGGCAATGATTGAACTTGTAGATTATAATGAAATTTACAACGCAGGAAAAGAAAAGAAAAAGACAACAAGAAGAAGTAGAAGAGGTAGTAACAAAGCAGTAACTACTCCTCCAGTTGTAGAAAATAAGGCTTCAAACGAAGAAGAATAGTTTTAGTACTAAATAGACAATGCACTATATTATGTGTTAAAAAAAGGGTAAACTTTATAAGGTTTACCCTTTCTTTTTTGGTTAATTGACTATTTTTATCAAAAAATTAATAAAATAATATGAAATCAATCTTAACAATGAAATCAATTTTAACTTTAACAATCACACTTTTTTCAATCGGATTATTTGCTCAAATTTCTAATGATGTTAACGCAGCTGCATCAGCTAGAAATAGAGAGATGTTAGATATTTCCAATGCAAATAAATTTGGAAGCACAATGGTCTTTATTAACCCTAAGAGAAGAACGATAGGGTCAGTTCATTTATTTAAGGATTGGAACAATTATGCAATAATAATTACCAATGATAATTCTAAGTTTTCTTTAAGAAATATTAATTTAAATATTGAGAGAAATGTATTTGAATCAAAGATAGAAGGAGGTTCAGTTTTTACTTTTAATTTTAATAATATTGATAGGTTTGTTGTTAATAATAGGGTTTTTAAAAATTTCTATTATGATGATGATAATAGAGTTTATGAATTAATTTATGAAGCTGATGAGTTTATTTTAATGAAAGGATTTAATGTCGAAATGATTGAAGGCTCTGCAAACCCAATGGTGAATAGAAGATTTGATAAATGGGCACAAAAGACACGTTATTATATCTTGCAGAACGATGAAATAAAGCCTATAAAACTAAAGAAGAAAAAAATCTTAAAATTAGTTGAAGGAGATTTAGAAAGAGCTCAGAAAATTGAGCAATATGTAAAAGCAAACAGACTTTCATATAGTAAAGAAAAGGATGTGAGGAAAGTTCTTGAGTTTACTGCGAAAAATTAATTTAATATTGATAATTATGAAATATTTTTTAACCTTAATCATAACTCTATCTATAAGTGTTATGATGGCTCAGAGTAATGCCAATGTAACTAAAAATACTGGTGAAATCTTTGGGAGAGCCTCTAATGCTTCGTTAAGTTCATATGGTGCTTTTGCAACTTTTTTTAATCCTAAAAAAGCAATTGATGGTTCTGTGTATTTGTTTTCTGGCTGGAAAAATTATGCTGGAATTTTTACCAACGACAATCAAAAATTTTCTTTGAACAATATTAATTTAAATATTGAAAGAAATACGTTTGAGTCTAAAACATCTGAAGATTCTATTTTTACATTTAGTTTTAACAACATTGATAAGTTTGTAGTAAATAATAAAATTTTTAAGAATTTTTATTACAATAATGATAATCGTATTTTTGAAATGATTTATGAGTCTGATGAGTTTTCCATTTTAAAAGGATACAGGGTTATATTAATCGAAGGATCAGCAAATCCCATGGTTAACCGTAAGAATAGCAAGCTTGTACAGAAATCTTCATATTATATCATGAAAGGGAAAAGTATATCTCCGTTCAAATTATCCAAAAAGAAAGTTTTAGGTCTTGTTGAAGACAACCCAGATAGAATAAAGAAAATTGAACAATACGCAAAAGATAATAATTTATCGTATAAAAAGGCATATGATGTTCAAAGGATGTTAGCTTTTAGTTCAAGTAATTAAAATGAAAAAGAAGAAAAAAAAGGAGTTAATTAATTAACTCCTTTTTTTATATAAAATAGTTTGTAATTCAATAGGATAAATTATTTTTGCGAAACCTTGATTCATAGTTTGTAGAATCTCTTAATTAAGAACACAATGAAATACCAAACACGTAAAAAAGCCATAATACTTTTAGCAGATGGTACAATTTTTTATGGCAAAGCAGTAGGGAAAGAAGGTAGTGCTTTTGGCGAAGTTTGTTTTAATACAGGAATGACTGGCTATCAGGAGATTTTTACAGACCCTTCATATTACGGTCAACTCATGGTAGCTACAAATGCTCATATAGGTAATTATGGTATTAAGAATGAAGAAGTAGAATCGGATTCAATTAAGATTGCGGGTTTAATCTGTAAAAATTTTAGTTATAATTTTTCTCGAGAAGACGCTAATGGTTCTTTAGAAGAATTTTTTGAAAAAAATAATTTGTTTTCAATCTCAGACATAGATACTCGAGCCTTGGTGAGTTATATAAGAGATCATGGCGCAATGAATGCTGTTATTTCTACTGAAGTAGACAATATTGAAAAGTTAAAACAGCAATTGGCTGAAACACCAAATATGGTTGGTCTAGAGTTGGCTTCAAAAGTATCAACAAAAAAGCCTTACTATTTTGGCGATGAAAACGCAACCTACAAAATTGCAGCTTTAGATATTGGAATAAAAAAGAATATTTTACTTAATCTTGCAAACCGAGATACATACATTAAAGTATTTCCATACAATACATCCTTTGAAACGATGAGTGCATGGAATCCTGATGGTTATTTTTTGTCTAATGGACCAGGAGATCCAGAACCTTTGGTTGAAGCGCAAGACTTAGCAAAAGAAATTATTAAAAGAGATTTACCATTATTTGGTATTTGTTTGGGCCATCAAGTAATTGCACTTGCCAATGGGATATCAACATACAAAATGCATAATGGTCATCGTGGGATTAATCATCCTGTAAAAAACCTAGACACAGGTAAAGGAGAGATTACTTCACAAAATCATGGATTTGCTGTTAATAGAGAAGAGTCTGAAGTGCATCAAGATTTAAAAATCACCCATGTTCACTTAAATGATAACACAGTAGCAGGATTGGCTATGAAGAATAAAAATTGCTTTTCAGTACAGTTTCATCCAGAAGCTAGTCCAGGACCACATGATTCAACTTACTTGTTCGATCAATTTATAGAAAACATAAAATCTAGATAACATGTAAAAGACAATGAAACTGCAAAATCATTGCCTTTTTTGTTTTACTAAAACGTTATAGAAATTTTTATCTGTAATTCTTTATAAGATATATAAACTAAGCCAAGATTAAACCGTAAATTTGTGCTTTAAATTTAATATCACAATACTTATGAGTATCATAATTAATATTCACGCAAGGCAAATTTTTGATTCTAGAGGGAACCCAACAGTTGAAGTTGATGTAGAAACTGAAAATGGCATTTTTGGAAGAGCAGCAGTACCTTCAGGAGCGTCAACTGGAGAACATGAAGCTGTAGAGCTTAGAGATGGAGGAAATGAATATATGGGAAAAGGTGTTTTGAAAGCCGTAGAGAATGTGAATACCATTATTGTAAATGAACTATTAGGTGTTTCGATTTTCGAACAAAATTACATAGATCAACTCATGTGCGAATTGGATGGAACTCCAAATAAAGCTAAGCTTGGAGCCAATGCCATTTTGGGAGTGTCTTTGGCTGTTGCAAAAGCAGCAGCAAACGAACTTGGAATGCCTTTATATAGATACATTGGTGGCGTAAGCGCAAACACACTTCCTGTTCCTATGATGAATATTATAAATGGCGGCTCACATAGTGACGCACCAATTGCGTTTCAAGAATTTATGATTATGCCTGTTAAAGCCAAAAGTTTTACACACGCATTACAGATGGGAACAGAAATTTTTCACAATCTAAAAAAGGTTTTACATGATAGAGGTTTAAGTACTACTGTTGGTGATGAAGGTGGATTTGCGCCAGCATTAAATGGAACGGAAGATGCTTTAGAAACTATTGCTGAAGCGGTAGAGAAAGCAGGATATATACATGGAGAAGAAGTTATGATAGCTTTAGATCCTGCGTCATCTGAGTTTTATGTGAACGAGAAATATGATTATACAAAATTTGAAGGCGATAAAGGAGCTGTTAGATCTTCTGAAGAACAAGTTGCATATTTAAAAGAGTTGACTGAAAAATATCCTATTATCTCTATTGAAGATGGTATGGCAGAAGACGATTGGGAAGGTTGGAAGTTATTAAACGAAGCTATTGGAGATAAGGTTCAAATTGTTGGAGACGATTTATTTGTAACTAATGTGAAAAGGTTAGAAAGAGGGATTAAGGAAAATTCAGCAAATTCTATTTTAATAAAAGTTAATCAAATAGGAACATTAACCGAAACTATTGCTGCTGTAAATATGGCTCATAATGCTGGTTATACCTCTGTAATGTCTCATCGTTCGGGTGAAACCGAAGATAATACAATTGCCGATTTAGCTGTTGCTTTAAATACTGGGCAAATTAAAACAGGTTCTGCTTCAAGATCTGATAGAATCTCAAAATACAATCAGTTGTTACGTATTGAAGAAGAATTGGGAGAAACTGCTTATTTCCCTCAAGAAAAAGCCTTTAAGATAAAATAGTAAGGATCTATTTAAATTAATAACAAACGGTTAATTATATCTCAAATTAATCGTTTTTTTTTATTCAATTTTTTCAAATATAAATTGAGAAAACCTTTAAAATAAACTTTAAAAATCGTGAGATATTTCGTAATTTAGTGAAGTTATTTTCGACTATAAAACCATAAAAAAATTTCAAAGAATATGTCTGATAAAGCAGCGATAGAAGTTAACGGTCAAAAACATAAATTTCCGTTAGTTACGGGAACAGAAAACGAAGTTGCTATTGATATTAAAACATTAAGAGCAGTTACCGGAGGTGTTATAACTATTGATCCTGGGTATAAAAATACAGGTTCTTGTGAAAGTGGAATTACATTTTTAGATGGTGAAAAAGGAATCTTAAGATATAGAGGTTACGCTATTGAAGATTTGGCCGAAAAAGCAAGTTTTTTAGAAGTTGCTTTTCTGTTAATATTTGGTGAACTTCCAGACGAAGAAGAACTGGAAAAGTTTCATTCTGATATTAAAGCACAGTCTTTAGTAGATGATGATATAAGAAAGATTATTGATGCTTTTCCAAAGGCAGCACATCCAATGGGTGTTTTATCATCACTTACAAGTGCATTAACAGCTTTTAACCCGTCTTCAGTGAATGTTGATTCTGAAGAAGATATGTATAATTCAGTGGTAAAAATACTTGGTAAATTTCCTGTATTGGTAGCTTGGACACTCCGAAAAAAACATGGATTACCATTAGATTATGGAGACAATAATTTGGGCTATGTTGAAAACGTTTTAAAAATGATGTTTCACAAACCAAATGAAGAATATATTCAAAACCAAATTGTTGTTGATGCTTTAGATAAGTTATTGATATTACATGCCGACCATGAGCAAAATTGCTCTACGTCAACAGTGAGAATAGTAGGCTCATCTCATGCAGGATTGTTTGCATCGTTGTCTGCAGGAATATCGGCACTTTGGGGGCCACTTCATGGTGGTGCAAATCAAGCCGTTTTAGAAATGTTAGAAGCTATAAAAGAAGACGGAGGAGATACTAAAAAGTATATGGCAAAAGCCAAAGATAAACAAGACCCTTTCCGTTTAATGGGATTTGGTCATCGTGTGTATAAGAATTTTGATCCTAGAGCAAAAATAATTAAAGTATCAGCCGATAAAGTTTTAGAAGATTTAGGTATTGAAGATTCAATACTAGACATCGCCAAAGGTTTAGAGCATGAAGCCTTAAATGATGACTACTTTGTGAAACGTAAATTATATCCAAATGTCGATTTTTATTCTGGTATTATTTATAGAGCTATGGGAATTCCTACCGAAATGTTTACGGTAATGTTTGCTTTAGGACGTTTACCTGGTTGGATTGCACAGTGGCGTGAAATGCGCTTAAATAAAGAACCAATAGGTCGTCCACGCCAACTCTATGTAGGTGAAGCGCATAGAACTTTTGTAAACTTAAAGAAAAGATAAATTATTTAATAATTACAGACCTCATAGCAAATCACTATGAGGTTTTTTTGTAAATTGGTTTTATGAACATTAAAATTATAAAGAATAGATCAGATATTGGCGCAGGAACTCGTGGTTCTGATATGGGTATTGATGCTATAGAAATAGCAGCTATCATTAACAATAATAGTTATTTTAAAAAATTTGAATTCGAAGATGTTGAAACAGAAAATGAATCTATTTATAATAAAGTAAAGAATTCTTTTGGAAAGCGAATACAGCATGTTTTTGAACAATGTACACGTGTTTCTAATGTAGTAAAACGTAATTTGAACGATGGTAATTTTCCACTTGTAATTTCAGGTGACCATTCCTCTGCATTAGGAACAATAAGTGGGATAAAATCAGCCTATCCTAATAAAAAATTAGGTGTGGTTTGGATTGATGCACACGCCGATATTCACTCGCCTTATACCTCACCTTCAGGTAACGTACATGGTATGCCTTTGGCAGCAGCAATGTGTGAAGATAATTTATACTGCAAGATTAATACCATTACTGAAGAGACTAAAACGTTTTGGGAGGCAATGAAAAATATTGGAACATTTGAGGTTAAAGTGCAACCAGAAGATATTGTTTATTTTGGTGTTAGAGATACTGAAGAACCAGAAGCCAAACAAATGGAGAAGCTTAATATTAGAAATTATAAAGTTGATGAAATTCGCTATAGAGGTTTAGATGTTTGTGTAAACGAATCCATAGATAAGTTAGTAGATTGCGAGATGATTTATGTGTCTTTTGATGTAGATAGTATGGATTGTGACTTAATTTCTTATGGTACAGGAACTCCGGTACCAAAAGGATTCGATCAATTTGAAATAATAAAAATTATAAATGGGTTTTTAAATACTAGAAAAGTAGTTTCTTTAGAGTTTGTTGAAGTCAATCCATTACTAGATTTTAAAGGAAATAAAATGGCAGAAACAGCGTTTGAAATTCTGGACGAAGTAACTAAGACTTTAAAATATTAATTTACTACATTTATTACCATCATTTTTAAACAATTTACTTATGACAATGTCTTTTAATACAAAAGCTCTTGCTATTTGCTTATTACTTTTCACTAGCTTTATGTTTGCTCAAAAGATAAACAGAACAGAAAAGAAAATCCTTAAAACCATTACAGCTAATAATGCTGAAGCCATTGAGTTTTTAAAAACGGTAGTAAACATAAATAGTGGTACTATGAACCATGAAGGTGTTAAAAAAGTTGGAGAGGTGTTTGTAAAAGCATTTGAAGATATTGGGTTTACTACCAGTTGGAAAGACATGTCACAAGTTAATAGAGCAGGACATTTATTTGCTGAAACTAGTGGTAATAAGGGCAAAAAAGTATTACTAATCGGGCATTTAGATACTGTTTTTGAAGCCGATAGTCCGTTTCAAAAATTTGAGATGATAAATGATAGTACAGCACATGCACCTGGAGGTAATGATATGAAAGGTGGAAATGTTATTATGCTCTATGCTTTAAAAGCGTTGGCTGATAATGGACTTTTAAAAAATGCACAAGTGATTGCTGCATTTACTGGAGACGAAGAAAGCACAGGAAAACCGTTAACAATAAGTCGTAAAGATTTAATTGATGCAGCAAAGCGAAGTGATATTGCCTTAGGTTATGAAGCTTCTTCAGGATTTAACGAGGCTACAATTGCCAGACGAGGCTCTTCCGGATGGAAAGTAGAAGTTAAAGGGAAACGTGCACATTCTTCCGATATTTTTAGTGATGAGGTTGGGGCAGGAGCTGTGTTTGAGATTTCAAGAATCATTAACGAATTCTATAATGATGTAAAAGGAGAACAATATTTAACCTTTAATCCTGGTGTTATTTTAGGAGGCACATTTGTAGACTTTGATGACGCTTTTAGTAAAGGCGATGCTTTTGGTAAAAGTAATGTCGTAGCACAAACTGCTGTTGTAGATGGCGGATTGCGTTTTATCTCCGAAACACAAAAGGAAAATGCAAGAAACAAAATGAGAGCCATAGTTGCCAATAATTTACCGCTTACATCTGCAAAAATTAGTTTTATAGATAGTTATCCAGCTATGGGACCAACCAAAGGGAATGAGGAACTTTTAGAAGTGTTAAGTCAAGTGAGTAAAGATTTAGGTTATGGACCAGTTGTTGCTTACGACCCAAGCAAACGTGGCGCTGCCGATGTGTCTTTCGTGGCAGCTTATACCGATTGTTTAGATGGTTTAGGCACTATGGGAAGTGATGGACATACACCACAAGAAACCGTAAACCTTAAAACTATTGAAGCCTTAACACAGCGTACAGCTATTTTAATTTATAGATTGATTAATCAAAAGTAGGATTTTTTAGTTTCGTTAACGTTTTGGGATGGTTTCGGTAACTAATTTAGTGAATAATTACAGAAACAATGAACAATACAAATTGTTGGCTGCTGGAATTTTTAGATTTGTCCTTTTATTAAAAACCTCATAAAATTATCATTTATATTATAAAATGACTTTTTATTTAATTCGACAGTTGCACCTTTTGAGTTTTTAAAAAATAAAATAATTGTCAAATTTGAATTAGATCTTGCAAAAACCTTTTTGAATTGATAATTCAGTTCAATTGGGAATCTTCCAAATCCAGCATATGATTCGAATTCGATTGCAATTATTTTTTTTTCATTTTGGATTTTATTCAATTGAGTAATTTTTTTCTTTATTTTTTCTATTAAATAATCCTCAAACTCTTGCTGTGACTTTTTAATTTGAAAATTAGATTTAATTTCAAAATGATGACGCTCTTCTTTAGTGTTAGATAAATCTAAACCTACGTCATTTTTGAATTTGTCAATAAATTGAATTTCTTTGAATTTGGCACTTACTTTAATATAATCGTGAAACAATGATTTCTTAGTTATTTCAGCATTAGGAATCACTTGATTACTAAAAATTCTTAAATCATCAAATACTCTCGACTTTGTCAGATACTCAATTGGCTCGTTACTTACATTTTTAGCAAAAAAATCCTTAAGAATTATATTGAAATCAGAGTCAACATTTTTAAAATCGCCAGACATTTTTACGAAAACTGATATTGGAAGTTTTTTATTCCTTGATGGAGATTTTTTCTAGTTTTTTATTAGAACTTGAATCATTTTGTAAGCTGATGAATGGTAATTTTCATTCCAAGATTTAATCTTCAGACACTCAATAATGTAAGTATTATTCTTAAATTTAAAATATGAATCATGACCTTCGCTATTTTTGTTATGTTCATTTCTGAAACATTTCTCAAATTCTACTTTTATACCTGATTTCTCCAAATTATAATTTAAGAAAACCTCAAAATATTTATTTCTAAATGAGTTTTTATCAATTCTACCATTCTTTTTTAAGAGTTTATGTTTTAGATACCTAGGGTTTCTAGTATTAAAATAATCTATTACTTTACATAATTCAAAGACTAGATAAATTGTTCCTAAATTAGATTGAGATAATATAAAAAGTAACCAATATTGAGAAGGGTCTGAAGCAGTTATTTGATTTTTTTTTGCTCCTAATGTTTTGTCTAAATCTAATGGATGAAAGAACAGTCTTAACGTTTTGATGTTTTTCTCTAATGAACGATTTTGAAACTCATATAAGTTGCTCTTTAAAAATTTCCATTTTACAGCTTGTACGTTTCTTTTCCAGTCTTTTAAGAGGTCATTCATTCGTATTTGTAGTAGAGTATTTTACTTGCTGTCAATGTCAAGACAAATTCAGTCGATAACTAAGTTAACTTTTTTATTTATAAAGGCAATCCATTTTCAATCCAAAAAAATTAGATTTGTAAGATGCATCAAACTACAAATGCCATATTAATGGTTCGTCCTACACATTTTAGGATGAATGAGCAAACAGTTACAAATAACTATTATCAAAAGGAAATTGCTGATATTTCGCAAGAAGAATTACAAATAAAAGCTGAACAAGAGTTTGATAATTTTGTTAAGAAATTGAGTGCTGTTGGTGTTACTGTAATAGTGTTTGAAAGTATTGATGGATTTGATACACCTGATGCGCATTTTTCGAATAATTGGATTTCATTTCATGAAAATGGGACTGTTGTTTTGTATCCTATGTTTGCCGAAAACAGACGTTTAGAACGTCGTGAAGAAGTATTGTTTCAATTAGAAAAGGAAGGTTTCTATATTGACCATATTTTAGACTATAGAATTGCTGAAGAGGAAGGACTATTCCTTGAAGGCACAGGAAGTTTGGTGTTAGATCGTGTAAATAAAAAAGCTTATTGTGCAATATCACAACGAACTGATGAAGAATTGGTTATCGAGTTTTGTGAAGACTTTGAATATTTACCTATAATTTTTTCAGCAAATCAAACTATAGATGGAGAGCGTTTGACAATCTATCATACCAATGTAATGATGTGTCTTGGTGAAAATTTTGCTGTGATTTGTTTAGAAAGTATTGATGATAAAAAAGAACGTAAAAATGTGGTTAAAAATTTAAAAGAAGATGGTAAAGAAATTATAGCTATTACTGAAGAACAAGTAACTAATTTTGCTGGAAATATGCTTCAAGTAAAAGGAAAAAATAAAGCGTCTTACATAGTAATGAGTCAGGCAGCTTATGATTCTTTGAGTAAAAACCAAATAACTATTTTAAATAAGCATGGCACTATTTTATCAAGTTCTCTTAATATTATTGAAGCTTGTGGAGGTGGAAGTGCTCGTTGTATGATGGCAGAAGTGTTTTTGCCAAGGGCTTAAATATTTAGTTTTTAATTTTAAGTAATTATATTAAGTTATTTTAGCAAATAAAAATTTGCTTAATGCATCAAAAAAAAGCCCCTTGGTATTTTCTCTTACTAATTATTTTGGCTGGAGAGTCTGTATTTATTCTTCCATTTGTTCTTTCACGTGTGTTCAGACCAACTGTACTTGACGTATTTGGTTTAGATAATTTTCAGTTAGGACTTTGTTTTTCAGTATATGGTATTGTAGCCTTGTTTTCATATCTATTTGGAGGACCGTTAGCCGATAAATTTCAGCCAAGAAAATTAATTGCAGTTGCTTTATGGATGACTGCTTTAGGTGGATTTGTATATGCTACATTTCCGAGTTACGATGTTTTAAAAATACTTTACGGTTATTGGGGTTTTACTACTATATTTTTATTCTGGGCACCAATGATTAAAGCTACCCGAGTTTGGGGAGGATCCGCTTCACAAGGGAAGGCATTTGGATTTTTAGATGGAGGACGTGGATTAGTAGGCGCTCTTTTTGGAACTTTAGGGGTACTTGTTTTTTCGATTTTTATTACTTCAGAAATTGCGGAAGCAACACTATCTGAAAGTAGAGAAGCCTTTAAACAAGTGATATTAGTATCTTCTAGTATCGTTATTTTTGTTGGGGTTTTGGTGTGGTTTTTTTTAAAACTAGATCGCAAAACGGAAAATGAGATTGTTTTACAAAAAATAACAATTTCGCAAGTTAAAGATGTGTTACGTCTACCTTCTGTTTGGTTGCTTATGATTATTATTTTGTGTGCTTATGTTGGTTATAAAATCACCGATATTTTTTCATTGTATGCTAAAGACGTCATGTTATATGATCAAGTACAATCGGCACAAGTGGGAACTTTTCTGTTATTTATTCGTCCTGTGGTAGGCGTTTTAATTGGAGTGCTAGCAGATCGTACTCAAACAATTTTTTGGTTGGTAGTTAGTTTTATTGTGTCTTTTATTGGAGCATTATTGTTTGCTTTAGGAATAATTTCAGATTCGGAAACCGTTTTATTTTTCACCTCGATATTAGTTGTAACAACAGGAGTTTATGCTGCGCGTTCTCTTTATTTTGCGGTAATGGAAAAAGGAAATATTCCATTGGTTCTAACAGGAACAGCTGTTGGTCTTATTTCACTTATAGGCTACACACCAGATATTTTCGCTGGTCCAGTTATAGGATATCTGTTAGAGAATTCATCGGGAGCTAAAGGACATCAACATGTGTTTTGGATGTTATCTGTATTTTCTTTCATTGGAGGCGTTGCAGCTTTATATTATTACAAGTTGTATAGGACTAAAAAATAATCTATTCAATAGGTTTAGCTTTTGGTAGCTCTACAAAGAATTTACTGCCTAAATTTTGTTCGCTCTCTACCCAGATTTTTCCGTAGTTAAGTTCTACCAATTGCTTACAAATAGAAAGTCCTAATCCTGTTCCTTTTTCGGCATTAGTTCCTCTTGTAGTAAAGCCTCCATTTTTAAATAGCTTTTCTTGATTTTCTTTAGAAATACCAACACCTGTGTCTTCAATACTAATAAGTACGTTACCATTGCGCTCTCTATTGGACACTGTAATAACATCGCCAACTTTAGAAAATTTTACAGCATTAGCAAGTAAATTTTGGATAACAATTTCTATCATACTCCTATCGGCATACACAAAATCTTTTATAGATTCATCTAGAAGAATGATTCGTTTTTGATTAACTTTTTTCTCTATTAAACTCATTTTTTCACTAAATACATCTTGTATATTAAAGAGCTCTGCTTTTGGTTCTAAATTTTGCATTTGAGATTTAGACCAATTGAGAAGGTTTAATAACAAAGCAGCAGCGTTATCTGCATTATCGCTTAACTCTGGGATGAGTTCATCAAACTCTTCTTGGGAGATGCTGTCTTCCTTTAAAAGGTCTAAGAAGGCTTTTACACCAGTAATAGAATCTTTTAAGTCGTGAGATACTATAGAGAATAATCGGTCTTTAACCTGATTCATTTCTTCCAAGTGTATGGTTTGCTCTAAAAGAGAATCGTTTTGTAATTTATATTGCTTATTTTTTTCTTGAAGTTCAGTAAAGTACTCTTTATTAGATCTTCCTTTAAGCAGAATAGTTATTAAAGCTATTAATGTAATAAGGAAAGCTGCTCCTAAACCGTAAGCAATAAGCTTAAACTGTTTTAGCGTTTTACTATCATTAGTGGTTTGATTAATGATATTTTCAGGAAGGGAATTATTATTTTCTAAACCTAACTCATTAGGGTCTTCAAAAACAATAGGTTTCGCATTCTTTTTATCTAAAGTATTTTTTAAAGTATGATATTTACCTTGCCAATAAAAGGCATTTTTATAATTACCTTTTATTGAATCAATAGAAACTCTTAGCTTATAATTTTTTAATAACTCAACATCATCATTTACTTGTTTAATAAGTGTAAAAGCTTCGTTTAGCTGTATTTCGGCAGTTCTTATTTTTCTTTGTTGTATGTTTAATTTTGCAATGCTATTAAGTGATCTTAAAATTCCAGCTTTATTTTTATTTGCTCTATTAAGTTTTAAGCCTTCTAATAAATATGTTGTTGCTTTTGTATAATCATTAAACTGTAAATATTCTTCACCTATTCTTGGTAAAATTTCACCACGTAAATTTTGGTCTTTTTTAGGGTCTAAGAAGCTTAGCAGTTTTTCGTAATACTCAATAGATTTTCGATATTCTTTACGCATAGAATATAAAAGAGCAATATTTTTTGTCGATATTTTTATTCCAGAGCTATCGTGTAATTGCTCTCTTATTTTTAATGCCTTAACATTATACTCTAATGCTTTATCAAATTGATTGGTGTTAAAGTATGCATCCGATAAGTTGTTATATGCTAAACTTAATTCACGTCTTAAATTTTTGCGCTCAAAAATGTCTATAGCAGAAATTGAATACCTAAGCCCTTTGTTATAATTCCCTCTTTTAATCTCAATAAGACCAATACTATTATTCACTTTAGCAATACCTAAAGAATCATGTAACTGTGAATAGATGCTAAGTGATTTGTTGTAATTATCTAAAGCATTATAATAATCATCTCTTTGTGAATATATGAGTGCTTTATAATACTTTATTTCTGCAGTTGCTTTATGGTATTGTAATGTAGCAGACAATTTTTCGGTTTGTGAAATATAACCTAATGCCTTTTTATAGTCTTTAGAATCGTAATAAGATTTAATAATTTTAATAGAAGTGTCAACCTTAGTAGAGTCTAGTTTTTGAAACGCAAATTGCATGACAAGACTATCCTGTTCTTTAGTTTGAGAAAAACTAGAGAATATAGTTAAGAAAATAGCAGTTAAGGTAATTAACTGTTTCATAAACTACAAACTGTTTTAGGTACAACAATAAATGTATTACCTAAACTTGCCCTGAGGGAGTGGAAAATTAAGCTCATACAACAAAGCAATACATTTGCTTTATAACAAAAAGTAAGTATTATCATCATTTGGGGTTGTGATTAATAGCTAAACAAAAGTTGCCAAAAGCAAGGGGAATGCCTAATTTCTGCGTTTTAATGCGAAAAAATTAGATGAATGGAACAATATTTTTTATAAAAAAAAGTTGCTATCGACCAACTGCAAAAATCATAGGAAAACTACACTTTTGTCGATGAAATGCATAATGTTAATGGATGAAAGTGCTTTTAATCGTAAGTATTTGATATTAAAACCTTTAAAGTTATGTTAAAGTAATTTGAATTTTCTTAATTTTTTAATTTCAATGACTTTCTTAATTTATATACAACGATTTATTTTTTATAATTTTTAGGTGTTAATCTTTTTATTAATGATGATATTAAAACCCTTTTAAAAGTTTTATCTTTGCTCACTTAAAAAGTTACAATTAATGAATCTTCAGGATACTTTATCAAAACACATAAAGCAAGCAATTCATAACCTATATAGTGCAGAAATAGAAACTGTAGAGTTTCAAGCCACACGTAAAGACTTTGAAGGAGATATTACTGTGGTGACATTTTCAATGCTTAGAGTGGTTAAAACGAATCCTGTACAATTAGGAGAAGCATTAGGTAACTATTTAGTTGGACATGTTGATACCGTTAGTAGTTTTAATGTTGTGAAGGGTTTTTTAAATATTGTAATTGCAGATGCTGTTTATCTAAACTTTTTTAATGCTATAAAAGAGAAACCAAATTTTGGATATGTTACTCCAAATGCTAATGATACAGCCATTATGGTTGAGTATTCATCTCCAAACACAAACAAACCATTACACCTTGGTCACATACGGAATAATTTATTAGGCTATAGTGTATCAAAGATTTTAAATGCATCAGGGAAAAAAGTCTATAAAACTCAAATTATTAACGATCGAGGTATTCATATTTGTAAAAGTATGTTGGCTTGGAAACGATTTGGAAATGAAGAGACTCCTGTAAGAACGGGATTAAAAGGTGATAAGTTTGTTGGTAATTATTACGTAAAATTTGACCAAGAATATAAAAAGGAAGTTGAAGAGTTGATAACTCATGGAATTGCTGAAGACGAAGCTAAAAAGCAAGCGCCAATTTTAATAGAAGCTCAACAAATGCTACTTAAATGGGAAGCAGGAGATGAAGCAACGGTTGCGCTTTGGAAAATGATGAACCAATGGGTGTATGATGGTTTTGAAATTACCTATAAGAATTTAGGTGTAGATTTTGATTGCTATTATTACGAGAGTGACACTTACCTTTTAGGAAAAGAGTTTGTAGCCGAAGGGTTAAAAACAGGTGTCTTTTTTAAAAAGGATGACGGCTCCGTTTGGTGTGATTTAACTAGTGATGGTCTGGACGAAAAAATTGTATTACGTGCTGATGGGACTGCGGTTTATATAACACAAGATATAGGTACAGCTATACAACGTATTAAAGATTATCCAGATATAGGAGGTATGGTTTATACCGTTGGTAATGAACAAGATTATCATTTTAAAGTGCTGTTTTTAATTCTTAAAAAACTAGGATTTGAATGGGCGAAAAATCTATATCATTTAAGTTATGGAATGGTAGATTTGCCAAGTGGTAAAATGAAGAGTCGGGAAGGAACGGTTGTAGATGCTGATGATTTAATTGTAGAAATGGTTGCAACAGCTCAAGAGATTTCTCAAGATTTAGGAAAACTTGACGGGTATACTCAAGAGGATAAAGAAAGTATTTATAATACTATAGGTTTAGGTGCATTAAAATATTTTATTTTAAAAGTAGATCCTAAAAAGCGTATTCTATTTGATTCAAAAGAATCTGTCGATTTTCAAGGAAACACAGGGCCTTTTATACAATATACTTACGCGCGTATTCAAGCTATTTTACGTAAAGCCAATTTTAATACTGACATTACGTTGAATACAGTTGAAGTATCTCTTCATGAAAAAGAAAAAGAACTGATTAAGCAATTACAATTATTTCCTGAAGTAATTCAGAATGCAGCTCAAAACCACAGTCCAGCGTTAATTGCTAATTATACTTATGATTTGGTAAAAGACTTTAATTCGTTTTATCAAAACGTTTCTATTTTAGGGGCCGAAAATCAAAATGAAAAAACATTTAGAGTTCAACTCTCACAAGTAGTTAGCAATACTATTAAAAATGCGTTTAGTTTGTTAGGTATAAATGTTCCAGAGAGGATGTGATTATGTTTATTTACTTTTTTTGTTCTTTTAGTTTAGAGCGATAAACATACCCTAAGCTAAGTTCGGTAAAGTCTGCTTGCCCAAAATTGGCATTAATATGAGCTGCTAGATACAGGTTGTGTTTTGGTGTTTTTTCATTTGTAATAAAGTAATATTTAAGACCAATACGGCTAGATATAGTACGTTTTATTTCATAATACCAATCGAGCTCACCTAGTTTAACAATTAGTTCATTATTTGCATTTCTAAAAGAATATCCTGCATTGAGTTTCCAATCTATTTGGTAAAAAGGCTTATGGATATTTAATCCTAGTTCAAACTCAAAACCAAAGTGATCTATCAGTATTTCAACAGATCCAAACAGGCCAAAATTGGAAGCATACCCAAAAGGATTTGTTTTAAAAACTGGAAATTCTTCCTCTACTAAAGCTTCATTATTTTTAATATAGTCATAGTAGTGTTTATAAAACCTATAGTAAAATCCACCACCAAATTTAAACGTTTTGTTTATGATTTTCCCAGCAGAGAAGGCCACTGTATATACCGGTTTTTTATCGTTAAATATTTCTGAGAGTACATTTTGTCCAAATCCAGTTCGAGTGGAAAAATAGGTTTGATGTGTATTCACTTTTTTGGGCTTAGGTAATGGCTCCTTAAAATTAGTGTGAGATGATTTTGAATCTATAGTTGATGAGATACTTGCCAATAACGAATTAAGACCTTGATTGGGTAATCTTGAATGGCCGTTAGAGTGATGAATTAAACCAAAACCAAAGTGCCAATTCATGGTACTATTTTTAAACATATTATAATATATAAAAGCGCGAAGAGACATATTTAATTTGGTGGTAATTGCTTTATTAAAAGGATTTGTCTCTAAATTATACTGTGTGTCCATATAAGAACCACCAACGCCCATTAAAAAGTGCCAACGGTTGTGTAATTCAAATTCCATAAAAGGCATTATTGTATAGGCTTTCCCGACTTTTTTAGTATTTCCAAAGTCAATTATGGATAATGACACTCCAGTTTTAGGGTAGTTTAATCTTACAGCCCATTCTTTGTCATTGGTTCTGTTATACTTTCCAAAGCCTAAAAAAATTCCTTTTTGTAAATTGGTTTTTGGAAAACCTTCATTAGCTTCAAGAGTTTTGCCAATAATAAACTCTGGAGTTAAAAAAAAGGATGTATTCTGAGAAGAATTATTGGTTACTTGACTAAATCCTTTTGTACTTATAAAAAAAACAAGTAAGAAGTAAAAAAGTTTTTTCCGATGATAAATTATATTAGTTGTCAATAAGTTTAAAAATAGTTAGTTGTTATAATGGTCTAAGTTAGTTTTTTAAAATTACACTTAATTTTTAAAAGACTTATCTGGGTACTCTGGAGCTTTTGGAACCTCTCTAGGGTCTTCAGAGATACGCTTCTTTAAAAACTCAATTGCAGCTTTAAGTTGTGCATCTTCACCTTTAAAAGTAGCATGAGGTAAATTATCTACAACAATATCTGGTTCAAAGCCATGGCCTTCAATAAGCCATGTACGATCATTTCCATAAACACCCGTCATTGGTGCTCTAGCAATTCCACCATCACTTAATTTATTAACACCACTTAACCATATTTCTCCTCCCCAGGTTCTAGTTCCAATAGCAGTACCTAATTTCAATTTTTTAAAGCCATCTGCAAATGCTTCTCCATCTGAAGACGTGTCTTCATCGACTAAAATTACAATATGACCTCTAAAGGCATATTGCATATTCCATTGTGGCTTGCCAGATCTAGATTTCCAATACATCCAAGCTTTACGTAGTAGTTTTTCCAAGATAAAACTATCGATGTTCCCTCCGTTATTATGTCTTACATCAATAATCAACCCTGGTCTATCAAAAACAGGATAGAATTCACGATACCATTGATTGACATCGTTACTTCCCATGGCTCTCAAATGAACATATCCGATATCATTATCCGATTTTTGTTCTACTTTTAAACGGTTAGAGTATTCCCAATCTCTATATCGTAAATTAAATTCGTTGTTGAATGGAACCACTATGACATCTTTTTTAGAAGTTCCACTTAAAATTGATAAACGAACTTGCTTTCCTGATTTATTTCTAATCAATTCTCCTATATCAATGACAGATAAGGTGGACTTTCCGTTTATATTAGTAATTACATCACCTTCTTTAATGCCAAGAAATGGATCGTCTAACGGCGATTTCTCATCAGGATAATCAGGATCTGCTTTGTAAATATGATCAATCTTGTATCCGCCTGCCTTTTCATCTCTAATAAATCGGACTCCCAAACTTGCCACAGTAATATTTTTTTGATCCCCTCTAATATCACCTCCACGCACACTTGTATGTAGTGCAGATAGTTCTCCAACAAAACGTCCTATTAAGTCTGATAATTCGTTTCTTGTAGTCACGCGATTAACTAATGGATAATATTTATCATGCATTGCCTTCCAATTAACACCATGCATATTCTTATCGTAAAAATAATCGCGCTCCATTCTCCATGCATCTGTAAATATTTGCTTCCAGTCTTCTTGCGGAGTAATGGTAAATTTCCATCCACCCAAGTTAATTTTTGAATCACTTAAATCGCTAACTTTTTCCGTACCAGCCATAATCATATAGTAATTACTACCTTTTCTGACTAATATCTTTTTCCTATCGCTAGTCATTTTAAAACTTCTGATACCTTCTACCATAGTTTTAAGTTTCACATCTTTATTGTCTATTTTAACAACTCCTAAATGAGTCTTACTATGGACTCCAGTAGAACTTGTAGCAAGATAAATTGCTTTTTTATTAATAGCCAACCCCTTGTAGTTTCCAGGTTTTATAGGAACTTCAATTATTCTTTTCGTTATTCCTTCAATATCAATATTTACCGAAACCATTTTTTCTTCACTTTTTTTATTACTGGTTTCTTCTTTTTTATCTTTTTCACTTAATTCATCATTTGGTCTAAATGGAGACCTTACGTCTTTTTGAAGTGCTACATGGTATAATTTTTCACTAGCATCAAAGTAGGGTTCTGGTTGTCTCGTTCCCCAAGGGCTTCCGACAATCGTTGTAAAACTTCTATCGGATAAGAAATAGATAAATTTTCCATCTGTACTCCATTGTGGAGATAAACTATTTGCTCTATCCGTTGTTAGTTCAAATGATTTTCCCGTTGCTAATCCATGTACATGAATTTGAGCCATTGTGTTATTCGCATATTGCACGAATGCAATCCATTTGCTGTCTGGAGCCCACGAAAAAGATCCAATTCCTTCTTCGTTCGTCGATATTTTTGTGCTTTCTCCATTTGCAATATTCAATAAGAACATATTGTTCTCTAAATCGTCATAGGCAATCCATTTTCCATCTGGAGAAGGTACACCAGCATATCTAAGTACGCTTCCGTTTGACGTAATGGGTTTGTTGTTGTCAATTCCATTTGATGGCATGCTCACAAATTCAAATTCACCACTTTCATCTGAAAGGGTATAAATGCTTTTCGCATCAGCAGAAAATGTTGCATCTCTATAACGAACATTTTTTTGATGTGTGAACTCAACGAATCTACCAGATTTAACTGGAGCTACAAAAGCACGACCTCTTGCCGTAATTACTATTTTACTTCCATCTTTGTTTGGGTTAACTGATGTGATGTACTGCGATGGATTTTCTTCCCATTTTTCTCTCAATTGGTCTAAATCGGTTGCCAATCGAATATTAATTTTTGAGTATTCATTTGAATTGATGTTATATTTCCAAATATCTGCACCTAATTGATAAACTATTGTAGAATTCCAAACCTTAGCATATCGAACATCTAATCCTTTATGTTTGGTATGTTGTTTTAAATCCTTACCATTAACATTCATAGACCAAATATTCATAATGCCATCTCTATCTGTAATAAAATAGACTCTATTATTTGTCCACATAGGATGATGGCTTTCACCTTTATAATCGGTTGTTAATTTAATTGCTTCTTCTTCACCTTCTGTAAACTTCCAAATTTGTCTTGCAGTTCCTCCTTGGTATCTTTTAGTAACATTTCCGTGATAGGCTGGTCGAACGAAGAAGATAGTTTTACCAGTATCATCATAAGAAGCTTCACTTGCCTGACTTAGTGGGATTCTAGTTTTTTTCTTTGTTTTTGTGTCTATAGTAACCATTTGCCAATCTGGAAGTGTAGCATAACCATATGTTGCGTAAGCAATTTTGCCATCGGGTGTCCAAGTTGTTGGAATCGCCCTTGCACTTTGATAAGTCCATCGTGTTGGTAATCCTCCAGTAATTGGAATTGTATATAATTCAGTTGGACCTTCGTAAGTTGCAGAATAAGCAACAGTTTTTCCATCAGAAGAAACTACAGGGTAACGTTCTTCTTCTTGATGTGTGGTTAAACGCTGTGCTAATCCGCCATCTAATGAAACAGTCCACAAATCTCCTTCAGCAGTAAATACTACCGTATTTTGATGCACGGTTGGAAATCTATAATAGCCTTCAAACCCTTGAGGAAATACTGAAAATGAAGTTAAAATGAAAGAGAATAATAATACATAGAAATGAGGAATATAAAATAATTTCTTAAAAATCATATTGTATAGATTTAATTATTTAGAATTAAATAAAAGTAGATTTATAAGCGTATTTGAGATAAGCTAAGTTAGTATATTTATATTCAATTTCAAATACTAAAACTTTACTCTAAAACTAAAGTTTGGCGTAATGCCTAAAGATAAAATTTCAACCTTAGATATCGTGTTATCATCATTAATAGAGTAGTAGGCGTTAATTATATTTACTTTATTTAAAACATTCCAAAGCGAAAAGCCTACAATGGCATCAGAGTTGTTTCCTACTTTAAATGTGTAAGTCGATGAAAAATCAGCTCTGGTATAGTCGTTTAGATTGCTACTATTAGGAGGGTTATAATTAATAAAATTATTAGTTAAAGGGTTAGTGGAATCGGGCTCAGTAAATGGCTTTCCGGTACGCCAATTTAAGCCTAAAGCAAACTTAAATTTGTTGATGGAATAAGTTCCAGCAAAGGTAAAAGCGTGTCTAACATCAACATTATTCGAAAATGCTTTATTAAAATTAAGACCCTTAAATGTATAGTCGTTTTTACTATAGGAATAGCTTAACCATGTGCTCACATTATTAAACTGTTTATTAATTAAAAAATCGACGCCTTTTACTTTGTAATTACCAATAGCATTTACAAATTGATATTGGTTTTGAAACCCTTGACTTCGTGTTGTAATTCCATCTACTTGTTTTATATAAGCTTCAGCACTGATTATTAGATTGTCTTTATTAAAATGAAGTCCTGCGGAAAATTGCTTGCTTTTAATTATTGGGATAGTGCTATTGTTAGACAAAATCCAACGGCGTTTTTCAATACCTAAAAAATCATTTTGTAAATCTATAATTTGCGAAGTAGTCTGACTTTTCAACTCACCTAAAATCTCTAGGCGAAAGTGGTCTAGAAAGCGTTGATTAAAACTCAGTCGGGGCTCAATAAGTGTTTCTGAAAATTTATCGAAATAATTAGCACGTATTCCAAGTCTTACATTCGTATTTTGTGAATTTGATATAAATCTAATATCATTAAAAACAGCGTGAGTTCTTAATACTTCTTTTATAAGTCTTCTAAAAATGGGATTGTTTAAATCTTCTAAATTACTAATGCCTACTTCGGTAAACTGATAGCCGCCATTTAAAAATATATTATCATTAATTTGATATTTGTAATGAACCTTTATACCATTATCAATAACTTCATTTTCTTGAATAAAGCGCTGGTTACTAATCACATCAAAATTTATGGCTTCTAATTCGTAATCCGACACATAAACTTGAAAAGATGTGGATAGTTTTGAACTCCATTTTCTAATATAATCGAAAGATGCTGCAAAATTACGTTGTACTAACTTGCTGTCTAAAATTTCCTCTTTATTGTTAATTCTAGATTCCTCTTCATAATTTAAATTATTGTAAACATTTAAAAAGTTAACACGCAATTCATCCTTTTTAGAGATATTATACAATAGTTTAGCTGTTACATCATAAAAATAAAACCGTTCGTTTCTAGAAATAGAATTGTTTTGGTTTTTAGTAAGATCTGTGTCTTGAAAAATACGTTTGAAATATTGGTCGTAAGTAGGTGTTAAAATTAAATCGGTAACAGAGCGTCTTGCTGATAATTGTATTTTGCTTTTTTTGCTTAATGGTATTTTTGCGTAAGCACCAGCATTTATTAAATTAAAACCTGCTCCGCCTGATGCATCTTGGCTAATAACGTTAGATGAGCGCATATCAACAATACTAGAAACACCATCGCCATACATGGAGCTAGTCCCATTTTTTGACACTATTACATCTTGAGTTAAATACGGATTAAAGGCAGAGATTAATCCAAAAAAGTGACCAGATTGGTACATTTTAATACCATCCCAAAGTATAAGATTTTGGTCATGTGTGCCCCCTCTAATATTTACGTTAGAAACGCGCTCGTCTACACTTTGAATACCAGGCAGTGCTTGTATTACTTGTAGCACATCCGGTTCAATGAGTCCCGGTAGAATACCAAAAGTATTTGGTTTCAAGGTTGTTGTACCGTCTTTTTTCAGGGAGATACCTTTTGTAAGGTAATCGGTTAAAACAACTTCATCTAGGAATTGAGTATTAAATGGTTTGGGTTGTTTTCCTTTTTTAATAACGATAAAAGTATTATTGAGTCTTTCAAAAACTAAATGGGTATTATTCTCTAGGTAAATAAGTAATTCTTCAAACGATAATTTTTGTGAAGGAACACTAATAGTTTTTCCTTTTAAGTTGGCATCGGCATATGAAAATTGAACATTATATTGTGTTTCAACTTCTTTTAAAAAAGAAATAAGAATTTGCTGTTCTTCTTTAATTGATTGCGCTTCTGAATTCAAAAAACTAAAGAAAAATAAGAGAATATATTGAAAAACTAAAGTTGTTTTACTCACGCCATAATACTATAGCTTTATTGTTTTGTAAGCTATAATTTAGATTTAACGGTAAAGTTATAGATTTTAGTGCAAGTTCTTTGTTGTTATGCACAAAATTTCCAGTAAATAACTGTTTTAAATCTATTTCTTGAGTATTAATAGTAACATTGTATTGTCTTTCAAACTCACGAATAACATAAGCGAATGGCATACTTTTGAAGGAACTTTCATTATTAATCCATGATGGATTTGAGGCTGTTTCTTTTTCTTTAGCAATAATTCCCCCATCTATTAATAAAAAGCTATTTCCTGGTTTAAGAATTACAGTATTTGTGTTGTGAGTAACTTTTACGGAACCTTCGTAACAAATAACTTCAAAATAATTATGACGCTGTTTTATATTAAATTGAGTTCCTAATACAGTAACTGTGCCAGTTGAGGTGTTGACACTAAATTTAGAACCTTTAGTCACTTTAAAAAAGGCCTCACCTTCAAGTGTAACATCGCGATTGGTTTCCCAGTCATTCTTATTATAAGTTAAGGTCGAAGACGCATTAAGTAATACTTGAGATGCATCAGGTAATTGTATTTCAGTTTTTTGAGCAGCAAGTGTAGATATATTTGTGTCTAATGTTGTCGTATAATAATACACGCTAAATGAAAGTGCTAATATTGCAGCAATTCGTAAAAAAGGCCTTAACCAATTTTTAGAACGTTCCTCAGAATTAATATGCATTAAAGCAGTATTAAGCTCCTCCGAAATATTGTATTCGGGAGCTTTAAACTGCATTACGCTATCTGATAGTTGTACTAAATCGTTATAATCTTCAAGCTGTTTAAAGGCCTCAAGTTCTTGAACGTTTAGTTCGTTATCCAACCATTTCTTTATTAAATCTTCTCGTTTCATAATTCTTCTTACAACTATATAACAATTAAACTTTTAAAACTCCTACCTTAATAATTAAATACCTTTAATGTCTTCTCTTAATTTTTTAAGTGCACCATAAATTCGTTTCTCAACAGCTTTAGTCGAAATGTCTAAAAGTTCGGCTATTTCTCTATGTTTTTTGCCTTCAATTCTATTTAGCAAAAAGGCAGTACGTTGCGCTTCGGTTAAATTTGCAATGGCGCTTTGCAATTTTTTCATATACTCATTGCCTTCTAAAATAAATTCTGGAGTTTCATTTGTAGATGTTTTGGGTTTTACATTTTTATATTTTAAAACCACTTTTTGATGAGATGCCTCATTCAGCATTAAATTATTGGCAACAGTAAATAAATAAGATTTTGCTTTATTGGGACTTATAGTATTACAATTTTCCCAAAGTTTAATAAACGCATCCTGTACTTTATCTTTAGGATTAAATGCCTCTCCAAATTTGTAATATAAAAAGTCATGTAGGCTTTTAGAGTATTTTGTAAATAGTGTAGAAAATAAATTTTCGTTACAAATATTATCGCTTATATCTATATTCATTTATTGTAGTTTGGCACCATAAAAATAAAAAAAAAGAAGCGTAAAGGTAGGAGTTTTTAAAGTTTAACTGTTTTATAATAAAAATCAAGTTTAATAAAGCCTACATTATGAAAACGAAATTTACAAAAGCACTACTATTTACCTTTTTTGCCCTTTTAACTTTTACATCTTGTCAAAATGAGATAACTGAGATTACTCAACCTGATAGCGAACAAGTTATTGCCCCAAATTCTGCTTTGGCTAGTCTTATGACCGCTACATCTGCAAATGATGGAGCTATTGACAATATAATGGATTCAGCAGACTGTGCATCAATTAGTTTACCTGTAACTGTTATAGTGAACACCATTACCATTACAATTAATACAGTAGAAGATTTACAGCTTATTAGAGAAATTTTTGAAGAATTTAATGATGATGTTGATGAACTAGAATTTATTTTCCCAATTACAATTATTTTAAATGATTATTCAGAAATAGTTATAGAAAACCGTGATGAATTGAGAGATTTTATTGAAAGCTGCAATAGTGGTGAAGACCGTATAGAATGTGTTGACTTTGTATATCCTATTTCGTTTTCCATTTTTAACACAGAGTTTCAGGTTATTGATACTGTAGTTATTGAGAATGATGAAGGTTTATATCATTTTTTAGATAGATTAGACGATGCTGATGGAGGTGCAATAATTGCAAGCTTAAATTTCCCTATAACTATGATTTATTCAAATGGAGAAACTGTAGAAGTGCATAATAACCAAGAATTAGAGCGCGTAATGAACGAAGCAGAAAGCATGTGTGACGATCATGCAAACGACTGTGATATAGAAGTAGTAGATGAATTTTTAATGGAGTGTCATTGGAAAATACATTATTATAATGAAGATGATAATTACAGACCATACGATGTATTCTTTTTAGAAAATGGCGAAGTAAATATAGTAGGTGAATTGGCAACAGTTGCAATAACTGGTATATGGAATACTTCTGTAACTGACGCTGGAGTTGTATTGACTATTTCAGAATTGACTGAATTTTCTGAAGAATTAGAAGGGGATTGGTTAATAGTTGAATGTCATAATGATCGTTTTAAACTAGTTAGAGAAAACATAGGAGCGGATAACACAAGAATAGTACTTAAACAACATTGTGCTGACGAACCAGATTGTGGTCCACAACAAGTAAGATCATTTCTAAATGAATGCCAATGGTTTGCAGGTTCAAATTTATTTGATAATGTGCCAAATGGAGCATTTCATTTTCTAGAGAATCATGTATTAGTTGTTGTTAATTCAAATACTGGAGAAGAAATAGTTGGAACTTGGAATGTAGAACTTACTGACTCAGGAATAATTCTTGAAATAGATTTACCTGCACCATATGATATAATCTCAAAGAGATGGAAAATTTCAGAGTGTGGAGAACAAAGAGTAAAAATGATAAATGGAGATTATTATCTTGTTTTTGAAAGAGAATGTCAAAATAATCCTTTTGAGTGTTTTCAAAATAAAGAAGTCGTTATATGTGATGATGGAGATGTTTTTGACGGAATTGCAACATTTAATTTGAATGAGGTTTATGCAAACTGTTCTCAAGATAATGTTGAAATCACATTTCATACCAGTGAAGCTGATGCACATGCTAATATAGATGCGTTACCTTCCATGTATACGAATATTGAAAATGGACAACAGTTAATAGCCAGAGTTACATTGGCAGGAACAGATCATTATGAACTTTTCTTAGTTGTTTTATTTGTCGAAGATTGTAATCCAAACTGTACTGAAAATCAAGTAGATGCTTATTTGGTAGAAGCTAATTGCCATTGGGTGCCAGTTGTAATAAATGGAAGTAATGATTTTATTGATTACGATTTTTATTTCAATGCCAATCAAGATTTGGTAGTAACGATTAGCGGTACTGAAACCGTAGGAACTTGGTTGACTACTCAAGGCCCTGATGGAGTTGTTGTTAGTATAAGTCAAATAAATGAAGCATTATTACAACAATTTAACGGAGAATGGTTGGTTGTTGAATGCGGAGCAGATCGTTTTGTGCTTACTAATAATAATATAGAATTAGTCTTAGAGCGTGAATGTCAATAAGAAATTAAAAGAAAACTATTAGCTTAATAAGCTTTAGTTGTTTTTAGTTATTGGTTAGTTAAAAAAGGTTGCAATTCTTTGCAGCCTTTTTTTTATAAACATAACTTCAATAATACGCCTCAAATTGTTAAATTTGCAATTCTAAAATTTGAAGCAGATATGTTTGATAATTTAAGCGATAAGCTGGATAAAGCACTTCACGTTCTTAAAGGACATGGAAGTATAACTGAGGTCAATGTTGCCGAAACTCTTAAGGAGGTTCGTCGTGCGCTTTTAGACGCCGATGTTAACTTTAAGATTGCAAAGGAATTTACAAATAGAGTTAAAGAAAAAGCCCTAGGACAAAATGTACTTACCAATTTACAACCAGGTCAACTTCTAGTTAAGATTGTAAAAGATGAGCTTACTGCGTTAATGGGTGGTGAAGCTGCTGGTATAAATTTATCAAGTGCACCATCAATAATTTTAATGTCTGGACTGCAAGGGTCTGGTAAAACAACTTTTTCTGGGAAGCTTGCTAATTATCTTAAAAATAAAAAAACAAAAAAACCATTGTTGGTTGCTTGTGATGTGTATCGTCCAGCAGCGATAGATCAGTTACATGTAGTTGGAGAACAAATTAACGTTGAGGTCTTTAGCGATAGGGGGAACAACGACCCGGTAGCTATTGCTAAAGCGGGTGTGGCACATGCTAAAGCTAATGGATTTAATGTAGTAATTATTGATACGGCTGGTCGTTTAGCAGTAGATGAAGCGATGATGGCTGAAATATCAAACATCCATAAAGCTGTACAACCGCAAGAGACCTTATTTGTAGTTGATGCTATGACAGGGCAAGATGCTGTAAATACGGCAAAAGCCTTTAATGATATTTTAAATTTTGAAGGTGTTATTCTTACAAAGCTTGATGGAGATACGCGAGGTGGAGCAGCAATTTCAATAAAATCTGTAGTCAATAAACCTATTAAGTTTATTGGTACAGGCGAAAAGATGGAAGCTATAGATGTGTTCTACCCGTCTCGTATGGCCGATCGTATTCTTGGAATGGGAGATGTGGTTTCTTTAGTTGAACGTGCTCAAGAACAGTTTGATGAGCAGGAAGCAAGAAAACTTCAAAAGAAAATTGCAAAAAATCAATTTGGGTTTGATGATTTCTTGAAGCAAATTCAACAAGTCAAGAAAATGGGAAATATGAAGGATCTCATGGGAATGATTCCGGGTGCTGGAAAAATGATGAAAGATGTCGATATTGACGACGATGCATTTAAAGGAATTGAAGCTATAATTCATTCCATGACTCCTAAAGAACGCACAAATCCTTCAGTGTTAAATGCTAGTAGAAAGAAACGCATAGGCAAAGGTTCGGGAACTTCGGTACAAGAAGTAAATAAGCTTTTAAAACAATTTAATCAAATGAGTAAAATGATGAAAATGATGCAAGGTGGTGGCGGTAAGAAAATGATGCAAATGATGCAGAATATGAAGTAATTTAGTTGTCAGTTAACAGTCGCAGTTTGCAGTAATTACAGTTTATAATTGAAAAAATAATTAGTATAAATGGATTTCAAAAAATTATTAGCATATCAAAAATCTGTTGATCTGGCTATGATTATTTTTGAATTGTCCAAATCTTTTCCTAAAGAAGAAACCTATTCATTAACTGACCAAATACGAAGAAGTTCTCGTTCTATTTCTGCTAATATTGCTGAATCTTATAGAAAAAGAAGATATCCAAAACACTTTATTAGTAAACTAACAGATGCAGATGGTGAAAATTCAGAAACATCCACTTGGATAGATTATGCATTAGCTTGTGAATACATTAAAAAAGAGGATTACATTAAATGTGTAAATGAAGGTATAGAAATAGGGAAATTAATAAATTATATGATAAATAATCCAGGTAAGTTCGGAGTTAACTGCGACTGATAACTGTGACTGAAAACTAAATAACATGACGATTTTAGATGGAAAGAAAACAAGCAATAATATTAAAGATGAAGTTGCTGAAGCGGTATTAAAACTAAAATCGGAAGGCAAGAAAACACCACATCTTGCTGCCATTTTGGTTGGGACAGATGGTGCAAGTATGACCTATGTAAATGCAAAAGTTAAAGCGTGTAAGCGTATTGGTTTTAACTCTACATTAATAGATTTACCCGAAAATACTTCAGAAGAAGTGTTATTAGAAAACATTCAGAAGCTTAATGACGATAATGATATCGATGGTTTTATAGTTCAGTTGCCATTGCCAAAACATATCGATGAGCAAAAAGTTTTAATGGCTGTAAATCCCGATAAAGATGTAGATGGTTTTCATCCAACAAACGTTGGCAGAATGACTTTAGATTTACCATCTTTTTTACCAGCAACACCTTTTGGAATTATGGAATTATTAGAACGTTATGAGGTGGAAACATCAGGAAAAGATGTTGTTGTAATTGGTAGAAGTCATATTGTTGGGAGACCAATGAGTATTTTAATGAGCCAAAAACGAAAAGCAGGTAACGCAACTGTAACGGTTGCTCATAGTCGTACTAAAAATTTATCTGAAGTAACACAAAAAGCTGATATTATTGTTGCAGCTCTTGGTATTCCTGAGTTCCTAACGGGCGATATGGTAAAAAAAGGCGTTGCCATTATTGATGTAGGAATTACTAGAGTTCCTGATGAAACCAAGAAAAGAGGATATCGTCTTGCAGGCGATGTTCATTTTGAAAGTGTTAGTAAAAAAGCTAGTTTCATAACTCCAGTTCCAGGAGGTGTTGGTCCTATGACAATTGCAATGTTGTTGAAGAATACATTGTTAGCTTGCGAAAGAAAATAAGCAAATTCTATAATTATTTTTCCGTTACATCTTCAAACAATAACCAAGTATTAGGATCGATAATAATATCTTTTAAATTAGATTTTAATGGTACTTGAAAAGTTTCATTTCTTTTTGAAACATTTAATGTTTTTATCTCTTGAGAATTGTCATTATAAATAATTTTTATCTCTAAAGGAAATACAAAATTGAAGTCCGATTTTTGTTTTTGTGAAACTGTTAAATTCAGTTTACCATCTTTTTCGGTATGAGTAAATGCTAATTCTGGATGTCCGGCGGTAAACAACCATTGCTTAAAAAACGAAATTAAATCTTGTTTTGTTACGGTTTCAAAAACATGTTGTAAATCGCTAGTAGAAGCATTACTTAATTTATAAGTGTCATAATATTTTCGTATACTTTCCCAAAACAAATCGTCACCTACTTTTTTACGAAGCATATGTAAAACCCATCCTCCTTTTTGGTAAGAGTTAGCATTAAGCAAATCCATAAAATTTTTGGTTTCGTGGTCAACAATAGGAGCATATTTCCTTTTAGCAAAACTTAAAACTTTCAATTTTTCAGAAATCATTCGTTTCTTAAAAGCATCATTTCCATGAGTATGAAGCACATATAAATCAGTAAAATAAGTAGCAAATCCTTCACTTAACCACAAATGAGACCAATCCGTTTCCGTAGCCGAATCACCAAACCATTGGTGTGCTATTTCGTGGGCTAATAAATCTTCGTGATCCCGTTTACCTGAAACCGAGCTTTCAGAATAAAAGATATTACTGGCATTTTCCATGCCTCCATATCGTGTTTTCGATTGTACGTTCGACAATTTTTGATAGGGATAAGGTCCGATATTTTCTATAAAATAGTTTAGAATTTGTTTGGCTTGAGCATAATCGTAAAACCCTTCCGTTTTATTTTGTGGATAGACCCAACTGGAAATTGGTATATTGTGTACAGATTCAAGATAATCCACAGCAAATCTTGCAATACCTATAGTCATTACTTTTGTGGGTAAAGCAACGTTCGTTTTCCAAACATAATACGTATTGCCATTAGTTAGGTTGGTTTCTTCGATTAACTTGCCATTTGCAATGACCTGATAATATGAAGGTGCCGTAATTTTAAAAGTTACCAAGGCTTTATCCGACGGATGATCAATACAGGGGAACCAGTTTTTAGCTCTGTTGGGCCAATTATCACCAAAAAATGTACGGTCACCATATTTGTTTTTAGAAATAATTAGTCCGTCAGCAGGTATACCAGAGTAGTAAATGTTATAAGTACTTTTTTGTCCTGTAGCAGATATTGTGTCATTAATAGCTAACTTATTATTGGATTGCGTAAATGAAACCTTGTTTTCATTTTTCAACACTTTAGTAACTGTCATGCCTTTTCCTTCTGCATTTTTATTAATTAAATCAACAGAGAAGGAGATCATGGGTTCTTTAAAAAGAATATTGATGTCTGTTTCTCCAATTATGACGTCGCTGGTATCGTTAACTATTATCGAGTTTGTATAACTCTGTATATCGATGTTACTATTTTGCCCAAATGTTATATATGATGTTAGTAACAGAATTAGCCTGTATTTTTCAAAGAGTGATTTCATAGATTGTATAGTGGCGATTTTTATTGAGCAAATAACTGATTTATATCTTTAAAGGATTTAAATTCTAACGCATTTCCGGAAGGGTCTTTAAAAAACATGGTGGCTTGCTCCCCAACTTGCCCTTCAAATCTAATATATGGGTCTATAATAAATTGCATATTTTTTGATTTAAGATGAGTTGCCAATTTATGAAAAGTTTCCCATGGTAATACTACACCAAAATGTGGTACAGGTACGTGTTTACCATCTACAGGGTTGGTGTGTAATTCTTCACCAAATTCTTTTGGCTTATAATGAATTACTAATTGATGGCCGTATAAATTAAAGTCTACCCAAAGCTCGCTACTTCGTCCTTCTCTGCAACCTAAAATGTCAAGATAAAACGTTCTACACAATTCTAAATCGTCAACAGGAATAGCTAGGTGGAAAGGAGGAATTGATGCCATCAATAAGTATTAAATTATCGCAAAATTAATATTATTTTTTGCTTTTTCTTTGTTTTTTGGCATAATATATAGCAAATATAATGGGTATTATAATTGCAACTGCTATGGCAATAATACTTCCTGAATTCATATTTTAATGTTTTGTTTTAATACATTCAATTTTCCAAGTTGGATACACAATAGTTTCAGCTTTATCAACCCATTCCCCAATCCATTTATAACCAGATTTTGAAATATCGTAAAAGGTTAGTCGGTAAAAACCATCAGTTCCGTTTGGAGCTTTATTTTCTCTATAAAGTACAATTTTTCCATCTACTTTGTTGCCTTCCCAAGCAGGTAATGTTTTAGGAATCCCTTTTGATGAATAATAATGTACATACCACTTACTACTGTCTGCATTAAACTGTCTGATGCTACCAGAATGGATTCCATCACTTTTTAAAGTTT
>CAYQME010000022.1:0-35800 GCA_964418645.1 uncultured Flavobacteriaceae bacterium | reverse complement strand
GATCTTCTGTTATTAGAAACTCTAATTTATTTTTTGAAGCTTTAAAATAACCAGATAAGTAATCTTTAAAAAATTTGATATTTTTCTTTTTGTAAGCTAATTTTAGTGCTGCCAAAACAGAAAGTAAAAACCCCATTCGCAATCTATAAAACGATTCACCTTGTAAGTAATTTGCTTTTTTATTGTAGTGTGCTCCTGTAAGTTTTAAGTGTTTTACTTTAAGTGAATCATCAGTTTTATAAGTCCAACCATAATATAGAGCCAAAAGCTCATCGATTGTATCCCAACCCATAGATTGTTTTAGTTTACCTATTTCTATAAAACATTCTTTTCTATACGCTTTAAGTGCGCCTCTAATATGGTCTTTTGAGGTTAATGATTCTAACTGCCAATCATCTCCTTTTTTAATGTAGCAATGACCAGCAATCATGCCCAATTTGTCATCATTATTAAAATGATAAACAAGTGTTTCTAAATAATTTTCAGGAAAAATCAAGTCTGCATCATATTTGCAAATCACGTCATAATTATCATTAAGCGTATCAAAACCTTTGTAAAAAGCATTAATGATTTTAGTTCCTGGTAAATGCTTGTTAGAAGAATTAGAATTTACAAGAGTAATCCAAGAATATTTTGTAGCAAAGGCTTCAATAATTTGTTCAGTATCATCTGTTGAATTATCATTTACAACAACAACCCTTTTTGGTAAATAGGATTGCATTACTAAAGAATCGAGCGTTAAACCTATAGAATCTTCTTCGTTATGTGCTGGTATGACAATGTAGATGTTCAAAATTGAAAAAGATTAAAGTATTCAAAGTTAAACTCTTTCAGCATAAATAATGTAATATCTTGGTGTAAACCATCTTAATATGGGACGAAACCCAATTTTTTTTGTCGGATTAGTCCATTTTTTTCTTGCTTTAATCTGCCAACCTGTTTTTTCTAGTAACCAATCAAATTGCCAATCTTCAAATTCATGATAATGTCTATCACGCATATCAGTTTTACTTCTATATGCAGGAGCAAACCATAATTTTAAAGGAACACTAGCAATAAGTTTATTCGCTTTAATATCTTTAAGTACTGTAAATGGTGAAAGCAAATGTTCAAAAATTTCAAAAGCTGTCACAACATCTGCATCAGAACTTGTAATTGTTGAAGTGTCAAAATCTAAATCTTCACCTTTCGTGTTTTCAACAGTATAACCATTTTCTTTCATCACTTTAGTGAAAGGGTTTTCAATACCTAAATCAAGAATTTTTGAAGTATTTGAAATGTATTCCTTTAAAAATTGAAAAGTAATTCTATATCTTTTGTGAGGAAATTTACCTTCGTACATATTTATTTTCCGCAAAAGTGGAAATCTTTTTAAATGAATTTTAATTTTTGTAAACAATAGCATTAATGTTCATTCCAGCTCCTACGCTTGCAAAAAGAATAATATCACCTTTATTTATACTATGACCATTCATTTTACCTTTTAATATTCTGTCGTATAAAGTAGGTACTGTGGCAACACTAGAATTACCGAATTCACCAATTGTCATTGGCATAATACCTTCAGGCATTTTCATTCCATATAATTTATAAAAACGCTTCACAATGGCTTCATCCATTTTTTCGTTGGCTTGATGTATAAGTATTTTTTTCACATCTTTGATGTCTATACCACTTTTGTCAAGACAAGACTTCATTGCAGCTGGAACATTACTCAAGGCAAACTCATAAATTTTTCTGCCATACATTTTTATATACTTACGTTTATCATTTATTTCTTGATTGTTTGTTTCACCAAAATAAATAAAGTGAGCTTCATCTAAAGCATATGTAGCACTTTCGTGGGTTATAATGCCACTTCCATTGTTACTCGTTTCTAAAACTACAGCTCCAGCTCCATCGCTATAAATCATAGAGTCTCTATCGTGTTTATCAATTACACGAGATAAAATTTCTGCACCAATAACTAAACATTTTTTTGCAATACCAGATTTTATAAAGGCATTGGCTTGTATAACTGCTTCAATCCATCCTGGACATCCAAAAAGCATATCGTATCCAACACATTTAGGATTTTTAATTTTTAGAAGATGTTTAACTCTAGAGGCAATACTGGGAACAGTATCACTCTGTTCAACATTGTATTTTACGTCACCATAGTTATGAGCAACAATAATGTAATCGAGTTCTTCTTGATCAATTTTTGCATTATCTATTGCCTTTTGAGAAGCATAAAATGCAATATCAGAGGTGTTTAAGGAACTATCAACATAACGCCGTTCTCCAATACCAGTTATGGCTTTAAACTTTTCTACAATAACTTCATTTGGGTCATTTATAGAAGAGCCGTCGGCATTTAAAAATTTGTGTTGGTGAAAGTTTTCGTTTTTTTCAATGACATCAGGTATGTAGCTTCCTGTGCCTGTAATCTTTACATTCATAAAAAGAAAATTTGCTCTTATTATTTACAAAGTAACAAATATAGTTACAAATAATTAAGAGCAAGTTTGTTTTTGTTCTATTTTACGATGTTCAAAGTAAAATTAAACTTCCATAAAGTCTTCAATAGGCGCACAAGTACAAATTAGGTTTCTATCGCCATAAGCATCATCAACACGTCTTACACTTGGCCAGAATTTATTATCTTCAATATAGTCTACCGGAAAAGCCGCAGTTTCTCTAGTATACGGAAAATCCCAATTGCTAGCTGTTAACATAGCTAGAGTATGTGGTGCATTTTTAAGCACATTATTAGGATTATCTTTTGTAGTATTTTTAATTTCTTCTCTAATTGAAATCATAGCATCACAAAAACGATCTAATTCTTCTTTACTTTCACTTTCAGTAGGCTCTATCATTAAAGTGCCTGCTACTGGAAAAGATACTGTTGGTGCATGGAAACCATAGTCCATTAATCGTTTTGCTATGTCACCAACCTCTATACCGTTATCCTTAAATGGTCTGCAATCTACAATCATTTCATGAGCAGCTCTTCCTCTTTCGCCTGAATACAAGGTATCAAAATGTCCTTGCAAACGCTCTTTAATATAGTTTGCATTAAGAATTGCTACTTTGGTAGATTCGGTTAGCCCTTCAACACCTAACATACATATATAACCATAAGAGATTAAGCAAACCAAAGCTGAGCCATATGGCGCCGCCGAAATAGCTGAAATGGCATGTTCACCACCAACTTTTACAACAGGATTTCCTGGTAAAAACGGAACCAGTTGTTCTGCAACACAAATTGGTCCAACTCCTGGACCTCCACCTCCATGAGGTATTGCAAATGTTTTGTGTAAATTTAAATGACAAACATCAGCACCAATATTTCCAGGATTGGTTAATCCTACTTGAGCATTCATATTTGCACCATCCATATAGACTTGACCGCCATTATCATGAATAATTTTAGTAATATCTTTAATTGCAGATTCAAATACACCGTGTGTTGAAGGATATGTTACCATCAATGCAGCAAGATTATCTTTATGTAAAAGCGCTTTTTCACGTAAGTCATTAACATCAATATTACCTTCTTCGGTTGATTTGGTAACAACAACCTTCATTCCAGCCATGACAGCACTTGCAGGGTTAGTACCATGTGCCGATGATGGAATTAAACAAATGTTTCGATGACCTTCATTACGAGATTCATGATACGCTTTAATAACCATAAGTCCAGTATATTCGCCTTGTGCGCCAGAATTTGGCTGTAAAGATGTTGCTGCAAAACCCGTGATTTCAGTAAGCTGATCTTCAAGTTTTTTCAGGACATACAAATACCCTTCTATCTGACTACTTGGTGTAAAAGGATGTATATTTCCCCAGTTTGCCCAACTTAAAGGTAACATTTCTGCAGCAGCATTGAGTTTCATAGTACAAGAACCCAAAGAAATCATAGAGTGATTTAAGGATAAATCTTTGCGTTCTAATTTCTTAATGTAACGCATTAATTCCGTTTCGGAATGGTAAGTATTAAAAATAGCATTTTCTAAAAATGGTGTAGCTCTTTTAGCATTTTCACTTATATTATTGTACTCTTTAATTGAAGAAATAACAATAGTTTCTTTTTCTAGAGCTATTGCAAAAATAGAAACGATAGTATTAATATCCTTAATAGAAGTGGTCTCGTTTATTGATATTGAAACTGTTTCAGTATCAGGATAATAAAAATTGACACCATTTGCTTCAGCAATACTTTTTACTTTTGAAACATCTGCTTTAATTTGAAGAGTGTCAAAATAGGATGTATTTGTTTGTATTAATCCTAATTGTTCTAATGCATTAGCCAATGTTGAGGTCGCATTATGGACTTTATCAGCAATATATTCTAAACCTTTTGGGCCATGATAAACAGCATACATTCCTGCCATAACAGCTAGTAATACTTGTGCTGTACATATATTTGATGTGGCTCTATCTCGTTTTATATGCTGTTCGCGCGTTTGCAATGCCATACGAAGTGCACGGTTACCATTGGTATCTTTGGTTATGCCAATGATACGACCAGGAATATGACGTTTATAGTCTTCTTTGGTAGCAAAATAGGCTGCGTGAGGACCACCAAAACCCATTGGAATTCCAAAACGCTGTGTAGTTCCTAAAACTATATCGGCGCCAAATTTACCTGGAGCTTCTAATTTCACCAAGCTTAAAATATCGGCAGCTACAGCTACCTTTATTTGTGAGGTATTTGCTTTTGAAATAAATTCGGCAATGTTATGAATTTGTCCTGATTTTCCAGGATATTGTAATAAAGCACCAAAATATTCTGATGAAAAATTAAAAGTGTCGTGGTTGCCAACAACAAGTTCTACACCTAATGGTTTTGAACGTGTTTGTAGTAAAGATAAGGTTTGTAGTAAAACGTCGTCAGACACAAAGAATTTAATAACATTATCTTTCTTTTGTTGTCTTTCGCGAACTGCAAAAAGTAACGCCATAGCTTCGGCTGCTGCAGTGCTTTCATCTAAAAGAGAAGCATTAGCTATTTCCATTCCTGTAAGATTGGTAATCATGGTTTGGAAATTTAATAGTGCTTCTAAACGACCTTGAGCAATTTCAGCTTGATATGGTGTGTAAGCTGTATACCATCCTGGGTTTTCTAAAATATTACGTTGAATAACTGCAGGTAGATTGGTTGGATGATAACCAAGACCTATATACGATTTATGTACCTTGTTTTTAGAAGCTAGCGTATGACTATGTTCTAGATATTCTTGTTCGCTCATAGCAGCATCTAGGTTAAGAGCTTTATTTAAACGAATATTATTAGGAATAGTTTCAGAAATAAGTTGGTCTATAGAATCTGCCCCTATAACCTTAAGCATTTCTTTATGGTCATTTTCTCTTGGACCAATATGACGTAGTGAGAAAGCATCAGTATTCATGTTGTGTTATTGTAAATTTTAAAGCGCAAAATTAAACAAATAATAGTGTTTTTAGCTTACCAATATTGAAAGTTTTTAACCAATTATTTCTGTTATTAACAGTTTGATTATTTTTGTGTTATGCAATTTATAAAACGTCTTTTCGATTTTTATCTTAATAGTAGTATTCATGTAGCACTAGCGGTATGTTGCTTATCATGGATTACCTTAGCGGATTTTAATGTTGGCGTTGAATTAAACCTTATTTATTTTACATTTTTTGCAACTATAACAGGATACAATTTTGTGAAATATTTTGGTTTGGCAAAATTTCATCATAGGAAATTAGCACCTTGGTTAAAGTACATTCAGATATTTTCGTTTTTATCTTTTTTAGGACTTTGTTATTTTACACTTAAGTTAGAAACTAAAACACTACTCTATTTAGCCGGATTGGGAATGGTTACATTTTTATATGCTATTCCGTTTTTACCAAAAAAATACTTCTTAGACAAGAATAAAAATTTACGAGCTATAAGTGGTTTAAAAATTTATGTTATTGCCTTTGTTTGGGCGATTACGACGGTTGTTATTCCGTTGATTAATGAAGATTATGCAATAGATAGTGATGTAATTATTACTGTGTTTCAAAGGTATTTATTTGTTTTTGTAGCAATGCTTCCTTTTGAAATTAGAGATATGCAATTTGATAGTTTGAAATTATCAACAGTACCTCAAAAAATTGGTATTAAAAAAACTAAAATTATTGGAATAGTTTTATTGATATTATTTGTTTTGATGGAGTTTTTGAAGGATAACACTTCAGAGTCTAAGACAATGATTGTGCTTATAATTACAGTATTAATGTTAGGTTTTCTTCTTTTTAGTAATATAAAGCGTCAAAAGTATTACAGTTCATTTTGGGTAGAAGGGATTCCAATTATTTGGATGGTTTTAACTTTGTATTTAACTTAATTGTTTTTAGATAACTCTTCTTTAAAGTTTCTTTTTAAAATTTCTTTTTCAGATGTTTTTAAATAATCCAATTTAGAGTTATTCATTATTTTTGTAAGTTTTGCATTGTTTTTAGAGTACTTTCTGCATGCTTTACAATATAATAAGTGAATATTGAGTTTTATTTTCTCCCATAAAGTAGCTTCATTATATTGCGATTTGTCACAATTATGATTTGCTTCATCACATGATATTAACATTTTATTTTTTTTACTCATTACACAATTTTAAAACCAATTTTTTTCTAAACAAGAGGCTAGTGCAGTTCTCGCTCTATGTATAATTACCCAAAGGTTAGACGCCGTAATATTCAATTCATTACATATGGTTTCAGTTTCATAACCCAAAACAGTTTTCATTTTAAAAATTCGGACTTGCTTTTCTGGTAATTTGCTCATGCAATTATGAATTGCCAATCCCAACTCTGTATTTTCAAGATTGTTTTCAGCGGTTTTATCAAATGGATCTGCAACGCGTTGCTCAATCCAGTCGCCTTCATTATCAGTATCACTATTAAAGTTTACTCTAATTTCTGCTTTTCCTTTTTTAGAATTTATTTTTCTATAATGGTCAATAATTTTTCGTTTTAAAATAGAAATAAGCCATGTGCGTTCACTAGCTTCTCCTTTAAAATTCTTCATAGATTTTAAACCAGCAAAAAAAGTATCCTGTACTAAATCTTGTGCAGTAACTCTATCCTTAACTCTCGTTATGGTGTAATTGAATAAGTAATCGGAATACAAATCTATCCATTTATTTGGATTTATTTGACGGTTTGACATTATAGTGTTTTTGTTTTAGAGTTTCAAAAATAGCATAAAAAGACGACTTGTAAAGATTTTATGATAAATTTAAAATTAACCTAGTTAAATTGAATTTACTTGTAAGATTATTTTTCAATCAATCCAGCACGTTTCAATAAAGCATCAGGTTTTGGTTCTTGCCCTCTAAAACGTTTGTAAAGTACCATTGGATCTTCTGTACCACCTTTACTTAACACATTTTCTTTAAATTTATTGGCAACGGTTTTATTAAAAATACCTTCTTCAGCAAAATATTCAAATGCATCAGCATCTAACACTTCAGCCCATTTATAACTATAGTAACCCGACGAATAACCGCCTTGAAAAATATGCGAAAAAGCAGTACTCATACAGTTCTCTGCAACATCAGGATATAGTTGTGTGTCCTTAAAGGTATTAATTTCATGTTGTTTTACATCTTTAATATTTTTAGGATCTTTTCCATGCCAACTCATATCTAATAATCCAAAATTTAGTTGACGCAAGGTTTGCATGCCTTCGTGAAATGTTGATGACTCTTTAATTTTTTTAATCAATTCCATAGGAATGATTTCCCCTGTTTCATAGTGTTTTGCAAAGCCCTCTAAAGCGTCTTTTTCGTAACACCAATTTTCTAAAATTTGACTTGGCAATTCTACAAAATCCCAATGCACACTAGTGCCAGATAAACTTTGATATTTGGTGTTTGCTAATATACCATGAAGGGCATGACCAAATTCGTGAAATAGGGTGGTAACTTCGTTAAAGGTAAGGAGGGAAGGTTTGCTTTTTGTTGGTTTAGTAAAGTTGCAAACTATTGATATGTGTGGGCGTTCGTTTTTTCCATCTTTAATGTATTGAGATTTAAATGAAGTCATCCACGCTCCATTTCGTTTTCCTGATCTTGGAAAAAAATCAGCATAAAAAATAGAAACTAATTTTCGATTTTCATCTGTAACTTTATAGGTTAAAACATCGTTGTGGTATGTGTCTATATCATGTATTTCTTCAAAATTGAGATCGTATAGTTTATTAGCAACATTAAATACTCCTTGAATAACATTTTCTAATTTAAAATAGGGTTTTAACTGTTCATCATCAAGACTAAATAATTTTTGTTTTAATTTTTCAGTGTAATAAGCGGAGTCCCATTTTTGAAGGTTATCAATCCCATCTAATTCTTTTACAAAATCTTGAAGATTATCAAATTCACGTTCAGCGGCTGGTTTTGCTTTTTCAAGCAGTTCATTTAAAAATTCTTGAACTTTTTCTGGGGTTTTTGCCATACGTTCTTCCAATATAAAATGAGCATGGGTTTTATAACCTAAAAGTAGTGCTCTCTCATAACGAAGTTTTACGATTTTAAGTACAATATCTTGGTTGTCTAAGGCGTCCCCTTTAAAGGCTTTACTACCAAAAGCCAACGATAAGGTTTTGCGTAACTCTCTATTGTCTGCGTAGGTCATAAAAGGGATATAACTTGGGTAATCTAGAGTAAATAACCAACCTTTTTTTTGCTTAGATTCTGCTAACTGTTTAGCGGCTTCTTTAGCACCATCTGGTAAACCAGACAAATCACTCTCATTTGTGATTAGCATTTCGAAATTGTTGGTTTCAGATAAAACATGTTCTCCAAATTTTAATTTTAATTGGCTTAACTGTTTATCAATTTTGCGAAGTTTTTCTTTTTTATCTTCTGGTAAATTGGCACCGTTTCTTGAAAAATTTTTATAATTAGTAACGAGTAACGTTTTCTGTTCTTCGGTTAAATCTAAAGTGTCTTTTAAATTATAAACAGCTTTAACACGTTGGAATAGTTTCTCATTTAAAGCAATATCATTGCTGAACTCAGAGAGCAACGGCGATACATCTTGTGCTATTTTTTGAATAGCATTATTAGTTTCGGCTGAGTTTAAATTAAAAAAGATACTTGATATTCTATTTAACTCTTGTCCAGAAAAATCTAAAGCTTCAAGTGTATTTTCAAAATTTGGAGTGTCTGGATTATTTACAATAGCGTCAATTTCAGCTTTAGCTTTTATAATAGCTTTTTTAAATGCAGGAAGAAAATTTTCGCTTTTAATTTTTGAAAAAGGGGCAGTATTATATGGTGTAGAAAAGTGTTGATTTAAAGGATTCATTTTATAGTGTAAGTAGTTATTTAAAATTAGAACAAATAGTTAACCTACATTTTAATGAAACACGTAGGTTATCTCTTTCTAATGTATTGATTTTATGAATAATAGTTAACAAAAAGTTGTTTATAATAAAAATTTATTTACATTCGCCATTATTTTTTTAAAGAGTTTTTTAACTCAAAAAAGAATAGTTGATTAATAGCAATTGTAAAACCTCGATTCCCTTCGAGGTTTTATTGTTTTATAGTGTTAGCAGCATCAATAACTTTAGTTTTTAAGCCTTCTTTATATATCAATACCTTGTCTAAAACACAAGTGTCTGAAGTGCCAATAATTTGAGTGGCTAAAACACCTGCGTTTTTAGCACCATCAAGTGCAACAGTAGCTACAGGGACACCTCCAGGCATTTGTAAAATGGAGAGTACAGAGTCCCAACCGTCAATAGAATTTCTAGATTTAATGGGAACACCGATAACTGGAAGAGGAGATAACGCAGCTATCATCCCAGGTAAATGTGCTGCTCCTCCAGCTCCTGCAATAATGACTTTTACACCTCGCTTGTGGGCTTCTTTACCATAATCAAACATTTTCTCTGGAGTTCTGTGAGCAGAAACAATATCAACTTCAACTTCAATATCAAAGCCTTTTAATATATCTATTGCTTCTTGCATAACAGGAAGGTCACTACTACTTCCCATAATTATACCTACTTGTGCCATATTTATTTACTTATAACTTTAATTTTTTGTTTAACAGCTTCTGCTATTTTACGAGCCTCTTTTAAATCTTTGTGCACTATTGTTACATGCCCCATTTTTCTAAAAGGACGTGTTTTTTTTTTTCCATAAATGTGTGGAGTTACACCTTCCATTTTCATGATGTCTTCAATATGTTCGTAAACAACATCACCTGAATATTCTTCAGCACCAACCAAATTTACCATTATTCCACCAACTTTACTATCGGTTTTTCCTAAAGGTAGATTTAAAATAGCGCGCAGATGTTGTTCAAATTGAGATGTGTAATTAGATTCAATGGTGTGATGTCCTGAATTGTGGGGTCTTGGAGCTACTTCGTTAATTAAAATTTCATCATCTTCAGTTTGAAACATTTCAACGGCTAAAAGACCAACATGCTCAAAAGCTGCTGAAGTTTTTAAAGCAATAAGCTCAGCTTTTAGAGCCACTTCTTTACTCACTCTTGCAGGACAGATTACATATTCTACTTGGTTTGCTTCTGGGTGAAATTCCATTTCTACTATTGGGTATACTTTAACCTCTCCTTTTACATTTCTAGAAACGATTACAGCCAATTCATTTTTAAATGGAATAAGATCTTCTACAATGCATTCTACATTTGGAAGATTATGTAAGTCCGAATGAGATCGTACAACTTTTACGCCAGTGCCATCATAACCAAATTGAGCACGTTTCCATACAAAAGGAAAATTTAAAACTTCGTGTTTAATGGCTGTTAATATTTCATCCTTATATGCATAACGAGTAAAAGGTGCAGTAGGTAAATTATGATCAACATAAAACAACTTTTGTTTCGCTTTATTTTGTATAGTTTTTAAAGTTTTTGATGATGGGTATACCATAACCCCTTCCTGTTCTAATTTTTCTAAAGCATCAACATTTACGTTTTCAATTTCAATGGTTAAAACATCAACTTTTTTTCCAAAGCTATAAACGGTTTCATAATCCATTAAATCGCCTTGATAAAAGGCATTGGATCCAATTTTACAAGGCGCTTCGTTACTAGGGTCTAAAATACAAGTGTAAATATCAAATTTCCGTGTGTCATTAAGTAGCATTTTCCCTAGTTGGCCACCACCTAGAATACCTAATTTAAAGTTTGAAGAAAAGTAATTCATTTTTTGAAGTATCACTCAATTTGTGTGTTTGCTTTGCAAAAATACATTTTAATATTAAACCAAATTCCAAATTGATAAATCAAAATTTCTTTAAACTTATTCAATTGATTATCTTTGCACCTTTCTAAAATATATTAAGGTGATTAAACTTCATGACAAATACTTTAAGCCTTTTATTTCTGTGCAGGAAATAGATGATGCAATTTCTAGATTAGCTAAAGAAATTGCAGTCGATTTGGGTGATGAGATTCCTGTTTTTATTGGAATTTTAAATGGTTCTTTTATGGTAGTAAGTGATTTTGTGAAAAAGTATCCAAAACCATGTGAGGTTACTTTTATTAAACTAGCTTCTTATAAAGGCGTAAAATCTACTGAAGACATTCAACGGTTAATAGGATTAACTCAAGATTTGTCGGGAAGAACGGTTGTTATTATTGAAGATATTATAGATACTGGCAACACACTTGAAGAAATACATAGAATTTTTAGCAAAGAACGAGTTAAATCTTTGAAAATTGCGACTTTATTCTATAAACCAGAAGCCTATAGAAAAGATTATAAACTCCACTATATTGGAATAGAAATCCCTAATAAATTCATTGTTGGTTTTGGATTAGACTATGATGGTTTAGGAAGAGATATTCCAGAAGTATATCAAATAAATACAACACTACATACGACAAATTTAGTATTATTTGGACCTCCAGGAGCAGGAAAAGGCACACAAGCCGAATTTTTAAAGGCAAAGTATAATTTGGTACATATTTCTACTGGCGATGTATTTAGATATAATATTAAAAACGAAACAGCACTTGGTATTTTGGCAAAATCTTATATGGATAAAGGTGATCTTGTACCAGATGAGGTAACTATTAAAATGTTAAATGCTGAGGTTGATAAAAATGCAGCTGCAAAAGGATTTATTTTTGATGGATTTCCTCGTACTGAAGCTCAAGCTAAAGCTTTGGATGCGTTAATGGAAAACAAAGATTCTTGTATTAATGCTATGGTTGCCCTTGAGGTGGATGATGAGGTATTAGTAAAACGTTTGCTTGAAAGAGGACAAACCAGTGGTCGTCCAGACGATGCAAATGAAGAAGTTATTAGAAAAAGAATATTTGAATATTATTCTAAAACAGCCATTTTAAAGGCGTATTACTCATCCCAAAATAAGTATTTTGGAGTAGATGGTGTAGGTAGTATTGAAGAGATTACAGTACGTTTGAGTACTGTGATTGATAAGTTATAATTCCCTCGAAGGAGTAAATCATATGAATTTAAACTGCAATTAAGAAGATTTCCACTTTCGTGGAAACGATAATCAAATTAAATGACTGAAGGCAACTTTGTAGATTATATAAAAGTATTTGCTGCTTCTGGAAGCGGAGGTAAAGGCTCTGTGCATTTACATCGTGAAAAGTATATTACAAAAGGAGGTCCAGATGGAGGTGATGGTGGTCGTGGAGGTCATGTTATTCTTCGTGGTAATTCAAACCTTTGGACCTTGTATCATTTAAAGCATAAGAAACATTTTAGAGCTGGACACGGAGAGCATGGAAGTAAAAGTAGAAGTACTGGAGCAGATGGTCTTGATGTGTATGTTGATGTGCCTTTAGGAACAGTAGTTAGAGATACAGAAACAAATGCAATTCTTTTTGAAATTACTGAAGAAGGCGAAGAACGTATTATTTGTGAAGGCGGTCAAGGTGGACGTGGCAATTGGCATTTTAAAAGTTCCACGAATCAAACACCCCGTTATGCGCAACCAGGAATTCCACTTGAAGAAAAGTATATTACTTTAGAGCTAAAAGTATTGGCAGATGTTGGTTTGGTTGGATTTCCTAATGCAGGAAAATCTACATTATTATCTGTAATTACTTCAGCAAAACCTAAAATAGCCGATTATGAATTTACTACCCTAAAGCCAAATTTGGGGATTGTTGAATATCGCGATTTTCAAACCTTTGTCATGGCTGATATTCCTGGAATAATTGAAGGCGCAGCCGACGGTAAAGGATTGGGATACTACTTTTTGCGCCATATTGAACGTAATTCATCCTTGCTATTTATGATTCCTGTTGACACTACAGATATTAAAAAGGAGTATGATATTCTACTAGATGAATTACGACGTTATAATCCTGAAATGTTAGATAAGTATCGTTTAATTGCGATTACCAAATGTGATATGCTTGACGATGAACTTAAAGCCGAATTAAAAATTGAGCTTGATAACGAACTTCCGTTAGATTATATATTTATTTCTTCAGTAGCAAATCAAGGTATTACAGAACTTAAAGACAAGCTCTGGAAAATGCTTAATAATTAGATTTTAGCATACTAAATCTTTACTGGAATAATTTTTGATTAAATTTATAGAAAATCAACAGCTATGAAGAGTATAAAAGTATTATTGTTATTATTACTAGTTTCGTCTTGTGTTTCAATTCGAGTTAATTACGATTACGATAAGCAAACCAATTTCAATACATACAAAACGTATAATTACTATTCCGATTTAGAAACAGGATTGAGTGAATTAGATACCAAACGTTTGTTGGATATTATGGATGCTAGTATGAAAACTAAAGGGTTATCACTATCTGAAAAACCAGATTTTTTCATCAATATTCAAAGTAGCAAATATCAAAACCAACAGCGTAGTAATGTTGGCGTAGGTGTTGGTGGTGGTGGCGGACATGTAGGTGGTGGATTATCTGTTGGAATTCCTATCGGGCAACCGAAAATGAATAGACAGATTACTATTGATTTTATTGATGAAAACGGTAAAGGATTGTTTTGGCAAGCTGTAAGTGAATCTGGGTTTAACCCAAAAGCATCTCCCGAAAAACGTGAAGCAGCATTAAAAGCTATTGTAGATAAAGTGCTATCACAATATCCACCGCAAAAATAGAAACGTCATTACGAGAAGAGAAGCTAAGCCAGTACTGAGCGTAGCCGAAGTATTGTAATCTTAATTAAAGAAACAGATTGCTTCACTATGTTCGCAATGACGTTTATGTAATTATCCTTTTAGTAAATCTTTATAGGAATCTTTGTAATTATAAAGCATTACTATGTTTAGCACTAATAATACAACTGCCATAGCGATGTTATCTATATCCATGGCAAGATGGTATAATATAGCGTTAACTGAGACACTCATTAAAATAACCATCATTAGCGCAGCATATTTATTTAAGAGAAGCGCTAATCCAGAAGCAATTTCAACAACAGCGACAAGTGTCATTGTTTTGGTTGTCATAAGAGCAGTCCAGTAGCCTAAGGCTTCATCAGGCGGAGGTGGAGGATCCATAAAATGAAATAATTTATTAGCACCAAAAAATAACAGTGCTAAGGCAAAAATGATTCTAATAACCATTAAAACTTTTGAATTCATAATATTTATGTTTTAGTTAGAACTTAAAGATAAGGAATAATAATTTATACCCGTTGTGCATTTTGATCTAAAACTGTTTTCGAAATGTCAGTTCGATTGATTTTTTATCTAAAAATCGTATCGAGAACTAATTAAAAATCTAAAATTCTTATTCTCGATACAAATTTTACTCATTTCAATTGTAAAATTCACTCGAATTGACAGAACTTTATCAAAATACACGTTTGGTTAATTTATATTGAAAAACTTCTAATTCTCGTTGCTTTCTTCCAACGCCAATACTTATATTTACGTTATTCAAAATAAAAAAATGAACGTACATTTTATTGCTATTGGAGGCAGCGCAATGCATAATTTGGCATTGGCATTATATAATAAAGGTTACAATGTTACAGGAAGTGATGATACTATTTTTGAACCTTCAAAAACTCGGTTAGCATCTAAAGGGTTATTACCAGAGTCATTTGGTTGGTTTTCAGAAAAAATTCATAAAAATCTAGATGCAATCGTTTTGGGTATGCACGCTAAAGCCGATAATCCGGAACTATTAAAAGCACAAGAATTAGGATTAAAAATATTTTCATATCCAGAGTTTTTATACGAACAGTCCAAACATAAAACACGAGTTGTTATTGGAGGAAGCCATGGCAAAACTACTATTACATCAATGATTTTACATGTGATGCATTATCATAATCGCGATGTCGATTATATGGTTGGCGCACAATTGGAAGGTTTTGATGTCATGGTAAAACTAACTGAAGATAACGATTTTATAGTATTAGAAGGGGATGAGTATTTGAGTTCACCTATTGATAGACGACCAAAATTTCATTTATACAAGCCTAATATTGCTTTGTTAAGTGGTATTGCTTGGGATCATATTAATGTATTTCCAACATATGAAAATTATATTGAGCAATTCAGCATATTTGTTGATTCTATTGTGAAAGGAGGAAGCATCACTTATGATGAAGAAGATGAAGAAGTTAAGCGAGTTGTTGAAGCTTCTAAAAATACCATAAGAAAATTGGCTTACAAAACTCCCGAATATAAAATTGAAAACGGACAAACCTTATTAGAAACACCAGAAGGATCATTACCAATAGAAGTTTTTGGGAAGCACAACCTTAATAATCTAGCAGGAGCAAAGTGGATTTGCCAACATATGGGCATTGATGAAGACGATTTTTATGAGGCTATTTCATCTTTTAAAGGAGCGAGCAAACGCTTGGAAAAAATTGCTGAAAGTAATACAAGTGTAGCCTTTAAAGATTTTGCCCATTCGCCAAGTAAAGTAGAAGCCACAACCAATGCGGTAAAAGAACAATATGAGAACAGAACTTTAGTTGCCTGTTTAGAGTTACATACGTATAGTAGCTTAAATGCTCAATTTTTAAAAGAGTATAAAGGCACTTTGGATGCAGCAGATATTGCTGTGGTGTTTTACTCACCACATGCAATAGAGATTAAAAAGCTGGAAGCAGTTACCCGCGAGCAAATAGCTGATGCATTTAAACGTGATGATTTAATTATTTATACTAATCCTGATGATTTTAAACAATTTATTTTTTCGCAAGATTTTAAAAATAAAGCATTGTTATTAATGAGTTCTGGAAATTATGGAGGTTTGGATTTTGAAGAAGTAAAGGAGTTGATTTTGAAAAAGTAAAGGAATTATTGATTTTTAAGGTTTCGTTTACGGTCTTGTGTATAATTTCGTTGCGTGGTTTAAGCACTAAAGTGAGCAAATAAATCACAGATAGAAAGTCCGCGAGGATTTTCGTAAGTAGGCTAGAACTAGCAATGATTTATGATGAAAACTTTGTTTCAAGATTAGCTTAATAATGCTTGTTTTTTAACTCAGTTCTTTGTTGCCATTTCGTTGTTTTTTCGTATATTTAGATATGAATTTACCAGAAGAATTTTATCAGGTAATTATTTTAATTATTGCTATAAGCGTACTTTGGACTTTTGCGATTTTATTTACCAAAAGAGGAAAAAACTTCCGAAGTAGTAGAAACAAAAGAGCAAGAAGGTAGTTATAATCAGCTGTAACTTCTTTACGCATATTAAAAATCAGCTAATACTTTTGCTGATTATAATTCTATAGATTTGGAGGGAGTTAAATCAATATTATATTCCGTAAGCTTTTCCATTCAGTTAGAGTTAACTTGCTAAATTCCGATTCCGCAATCAAGCTAAAAATTCCGCTATGATTTTAAATTCACATTCGAGTGAGAATTTAACTTATTTTTTGAAATTCAGCAATAGAGTTTTTCTATTTTTTCTTTCTTAAAATTCAAAAAAAATCGCAAAAAAACTAGAATTTTTACAATTTAGAGTGCGTTCTGCAATGAATGGCAACGTTAAGACAAAAAACGTTTCAATGGTTTTTTATCGTCTGTAAACGAAGGTAGCCTAAAATTTTTTTAAAGTCAAGTAAACTCCTTCCCAAAAAACATTTTAATGCTTCATTTGTTGTTTAAAAGTAGCATGACACGTAATACAAGAGTTCATTGTTGTAACTAAGGCTTCTAGCGATTTGTTTTTTGTCTTTGGTTTTAAAAATCTCACTCATTTTATCGGCATTATTATGAAATTCTAAACCTAATCTTTCAAATTCTTCATTATTAAAAGAAGAACACATCATTTTCATTTCATCTGTTAATCCTAATTTAGTAGCTGCTACTTCAGAAGCTTTTTCAAACTCATCCTTAGACAAATAATCAATAATAGATTGTACGCCACAACATGACTTCTCATTTTCATTAATTGATGCTGTGCTTTTTCAGGGGAAACATTGAGTGTAATACAATCATCAGTGAAATTTTTCATGTTTTGCATCATCTCACTATGATTGTGATTTTCTGTAACTATTTCTTCATTTTGTTTATTAGCTTTTTCTCAATTACAAGACATGAATAAAAAGCTAGTTATGACTAATAATAAGTAAATTATTGATGAATTTTTTTTCATTTTTTATGATATTTGGTTATTGTTTTGAAGAGTTTAAAAGTTAAAATATTTTTTTCAAAAATCCTTCAATATTTTGTTGATTTGCTCTAATTAATTCTGCTCTTGCATTTTCAATATCACGCGGTTTTTTGTCTTGAGAGAGTTTAAATTTGCCTTCCCAATTGGTGATGGTAATTTCAAACATTTTAATGTAGTCTAAAGCACGTTCCATTCTTGGGTTGTCAACTTTTAAAACATACTTGTGTTTAGGGTGTTCTAGGAACTCAGTCATTTTAATAAGAGATTCTTTTAAAGCATTTTTGCTTTCAATAGCTCTTACATTACCTATAAGATGTACTTTAATATAATTCCAAGTTGGTAATTGTGTAGTGGTGTAAACACTTGGTGAAATATAACATTGTGGACCTGAAAATATAATGGTGATTTCGTTATTGTCTTTAAGTAATTCTACTTGGGGATTGAATTTATCTATGTGCCCAATAAATTTACCGTCTTCACGATATACCAAAGGTAAATGTGTAATTAAGGGTGTGTTATCTTTTACCGCAATTAACGTTGCTAAAGGGTAAGTTTTAATCACTTCTATCATATGAAGTTTATCGTGGTCTTGATGATGTGGTGGAGGATATTTCAAACTTTTTATCATTCCTGCGAAGGCAGAAATCTTTTCATTTTAGTTAATGTTTATTTTGTTCTCGACTGCATTTCGATTGCGTTAGATATGACAATACTTAACCGAAAATAGAAGTCATACTCCAAATTGTGTTAAATGATGGTCTAAATGTTTGTATTGCATTTGTCCACGTTGTTCAGTAGTAAAATGCCCAAATAGTGGATGTAAAGGCCAATTATTAATTTCTCTTTTACCCACAAATTCATTAATAAGATTTACGATATTATTTTTTTCGGTTTCAAAAGTATAGGAATCTGCAATTATCAATTCTTTGGCAGTTCCAAGGTTATGTTTCCAAGGTTTGTCATTATACATCATGGGTTTAATAGCCTTAAAGACCATTTTTTTTAAAAAAAAACCTCCTGTTGCTTTCATTTGTCGTTTTCCATTTGCAATCTCCAAAGTTAATTGACAATGTTTAAGCATTTGGGCAACATCCATTTTTCCCCATTGTGCTTGTGTGTTTTCGTTTAATTTTTCAATTCTAATTAAAATGTCTTGGTGTGTTTCAGGTTCAAATAATGATTTCATATACAGTTTTTTTGCTTCTGAAATTTACAATAATTATATTTACTAAATGTCAGAAAAACCAACATCGTTTTCAATAAAAAACTGGTCGCAAGACGATCAACCACGTGAAAAATTGAGAGATAAAGGGAAAGCTGCCTTAAGTGATGCTGAACTTGTGGCTATTTTAATTGGTTCTGGTAATAGGCAAGAAAGTGCCGTAGATTTATGTAAGCGAGTTTTAGCGAGTGTTGATAACAACTTAAATGCGTTGGGAAAGCTCTCCATAAAGCAGCTCATGGATTTTAAAGGTATTGGTGAAGCTAAAGCCATTACTATTGTTGCGGCTATGGAGTTGGGACGACGTAGGCGAGGAGAAGATGCATTGTACCAACAAAAAATAACCTCGAGCAAGTCTGTTTTTGAATTGATGCAACCCATTTTGGGTGAATTACCTCATGAAGAGTTCTGGATTATTTATATGAATAACTCCAATAAGGTTATTCAAAAAGACCAGCTTAGTAAAGGCGGAATTACAGGAACATTAGTAGATGTAAGGTTAGTCTTAAAAAAAGCTTTAGAAGTTGGAGCTACAGGAATTATTTTGGTGCATAACCATCCTTCAGGAACCTTGAAACTAAGTGAAGCTGATAAGCAATTAACTCAAAAATTAAAAGCTGCAGGAGAAAGTTTAGATATAAAAGTGTTGGATCATTTAATCGTCACAGAAAAAGCATACTTTAGCTTTGCAGACAAAGGGTTAATATAAAATCACAGATTAAACCCAACAAATCTCAATTATTTATTTTAATGAATTAAAGATATAAGCACTTTGGAATTTGTATTTTTAAACTTTGGAATTTATTTAAGTTAATGCTATTAGTTTATACTCATAAAATAACACCTCGGTTAAATTACATTTTCAAGCATATATGTAAACGAATTTTAGATGTTCCAGTATCTTTTACAACTACTGTTGAAGAATTTATTGCACATGATAGTTTAAAAATGTCTTATTCAAGGCAAGCGTTAGGAAACGAGTTTCATGTAAAAAGTCATGATATTTTGTTTGAGCAGGGTTTGTCTGATGTTAGTATTCAAGTGCAAGAATGGGAACATACCAAATGCTTTTTTTATAATGGAGAAAAGAGCGCAATTCCGTTTGATATTTTTGCAGCATCTTTTTATTTATTGAGCCGATATGAGGAGTATTTGCCTCATGTTAAGGATGAGTATGGGCGTTTTACCCCCAACGATAGTTTGGCCTTTAAGCATGATTTTTTACACCAACCAGTAGTCGATATTTGGGCTCAAAAATTTAAAGCTGCCTTACAACAACAATTTCCAGATTTTAAATTCAATACCAGAAGATATAATATAAAACCTGTAATTGATGTACCCACAGCATATTATTTTAAGCAAAAAGGGTTAATGCGAACCATCGGAGGGACTTTAAGCGATATATTCAGGTTTAAAATAAAACAGTTATACCAACGCTTTCTTGTATTGTTGCGGTTTAAAAGAGACCCTTATGACACGTTTAAGTGGTTAACCAATATGCAAAAACATACAAAGAGTAAGTTTACGGTTTTCTTTCTAATTGGCGATTTTACCACTTATGATAAAAATATAAATGTCAATAAGAAAAAGTTTGTGTCTTTAATTAAATTGGTAGCAGATTATTGTAGAGTAGGGTTAAAGGCATCTTATTTTGCTTTAGAAGACTTTAGTATTTTAAAAGAAGAAAAAACAAACATGGAAGGTATAATTAACACCTCTTTAGAAGCTTCTAGAAATTCGTTTTCAAAATTAAATTTACCATATATGTATCGCAATTTAATCGAGTTAGAGATTAAAGAAGATTATACAATGGGTTATATTAATGCCATTGGGTTTAGAGCAGGAACATGTACTCCTTTTTTGTTTTATGACATAGATTATGAAATACAAACCCCATTACTCATAAACACATTTCAAGTCATGGATTTTGTGCTACTTAAGCAAAAGTCGTTATTAGATAAAAAGGAAACACTCCTTAAAATTATAAATGAAGTAAAACAAGTAAATGGTACTTTCACACCAGTTTTTCATAACTATACATTTAGTGATGAAAAGCGTTGGAAAGGTTTTAAAGAGTTATTTACTTTAATTTTAGATTCTACAAATGAAGATTAATAATATTTCTCACATTTTTTTTGATTTAGACCACACACTTTGGGATTTTGATAAAAACTCAGCATTAACATTCGAGAAAATATTTAATATCAATAATTTAGAGATTAATATTGATGCTTTTTTGGAGGTTTATGTGCCTATTAACGTTAGGTATTGGAAACTATATAGAGAAGAGAAAATTGACAAAGACAAATTGCGTTATGGACGCCTTGACGATGCTTTTAATATATTGCAAATTAAAGTGAAGCGGAGTATGATTTATAAACTTTCTGACGATTATATAACATACTTATGCACATTTAATAATTTGTTTGAAGGTACTATGGAGATATTAGAATATTTACATCAAAAATACCAGCTTCATATTATTACCAATGGTTTTAAAGAAGTACAACATGGTAAATTAAACAACTCAAACATTAATCGTTTTTTTAGTACGGTAACTAACTCTGAAATGGTTGGTGTAAAAAAGCCAAATCCTAAAATATTTAACCATGCCTTAAGCGTAGCAAAAGCAAACACAAAAAATAGTATCATGATAGGAGATAATTTAGAAGCCGATGTGCAAGGGGCTTTAAATATAGGTTTAGACGCCATTTGTTTTAATTACCATAATGAGATCTTGGATACTGGTGTTAAGCAGGTAGATAATCTGCTTGAGTTAAAACAATATTTATAGAAACAAAATGTATATTTACAATTCTCAACTAATAGCAATAAATAGAAACTAATGAAAAAAACTGTTGTTACATTAATTCTAGTTTTAGGACCTGTTTTTTTTGCGAAAGCACAGTCTAGTATAAACAATTATAAGTATGTAGTTGTACCACATTTTTATGAATTTATAAAAGGAAAAGACGCTTATAGATTAAACACGATTACAAGATTTCTTTTAAGAAAAAAAGGATTAAATGCGTTTATGCAAGAGGAAATAAAAGAGCGTGATTATAAAAGTAACAATTGCCTTGCATTGAAAGCGGATGTGGTAAATATAAATAGTATGCTAAAAACAAAATTAAAAGTGATATTAAAAAACTGCGATGGAAATATCATTTTTGAATCTAAAATTGGAGAATCTAAGGTTAAGGAATATAATATTGCTTATAAAGAAGCATTAAATAAAGCTTTTGAATCTTTTGATGGCATAAACTATCATTACACACCTAATAAAGATATTATCTCAAGAGCTGATGATAAAGTATCTGAGGCTAAAGTTGTTGCTGCTAAAGCAGAAGTTGAAAAATTAAAAGCAAAATTAAAGGAATTAAAAGAAGATAAAGAAAAAGCGGATATTGTTAAAAAAAAGGAAGAGATTAGTGAATACCCTTTCCCAGAAGCAGTTAAAAACAATAATGAAACTGAAAGTTTTTTAAAAGCTAAATCAATTATTAATGGCTATGAATTAATTAATAGCAATACTAATAAAATTGAATATGTAATTCAAAAAACGGGAATGAAAGATGTTTATACGATTAAAGATGAAAAAGGGATTATTTATAAAAAGAAAAAGGTTTGGATTATGGAATACTCAGTTGAAGGCAAATCTGTTACTAAGACATTAGACATTAAATTTTAATAATTATACTTATCCTTCCAGCGTTGTTTTAAAAATTCACGGAACCCATTTTCACGAGGATTATTTCCAGGATTATAGAGTTTTGTGCTTTTAATCGCATCAGGTAAAAACTCATGGATTGCAAAATTATTTTCATGGTTGTGTGCATATTTATAATTTTCAGCATAGCCCAGTTCTTTCATCAATTTTGTCGGCGCGTTTCTAATAGACAGTGGCACACTTAAATCTCCAGTATCTTTAACTAATTGTTGTGCATTTTTAATAGCTTGATAAGATGTATTACTTTTAGGAGAACATGCTAAATATGTTGCACATTGACTTAAAATAATTCTTGATTCTGGATACCCAATTGTTGTAACCGATTGAAATGTACTATTAGCAATAACCAATGCTGTTGGGTTGGCATTGCCAATATCTTCACTTGCTAGAATTAGCAATCGGCGTGCAATAAATTTTACATCTTCACCACCTTCAATCATTCTGGCTAACCAATACACCGCAGCGTTAGGGTCGCTACCACGTATAGATTTAATAAATGCCGAAATAATATCATAATGTTGCTCTCCAGTTTTGTCATAACGTACAGTATTATTTTGAATTCTTTTTAATACGGCATCGTTGGTGATTATTATTTTTTCAGAATTGTAGGAGTTAACAATCAACTCAAAAATATTCAATAATTTTCTGGCATCACCACCTGAAAGCCTTAAAAGAGCTTCCGTTTCATCGAGTTTTATATTCTTTTTGGAGATTATGTCATCTTTTTCAATAGCACGTTTTAAAAGGGCTTCTAAATCGGTCTTATCAAATGGATTTAAAATATAGACTTGACAACGAGATAGTAATGCAGGAATAACTTCAAAACTAGGATTTTCAGTAGTAGCTCCAATTAGTGTTACCCAACCTTTTTCAACAGCTTGTAATAATGAATCTTGCTGAGATTTACTAAATCTATGAATTTCATCAATAAACAAAATAGGATTTTTAGTTGTAAACAAACCACCACTTTGTTTTGCTTTTTCAATAACATCACGAATGTCTTTTACGCCAGAGTTAATAGCACTTAACGCATAAAAGGGACGTTTTGAAGTAGTTGCAATAATATGAGCCAAAGTCGTTTTTCCAGTCCCTGGTGGTCCCCAAAAAATCAACGAAGGAATGAGGCCTTGCTTAATATGTTGTGTTAAAGCACCTTTTGGGCCAATCAAGTGTGATTGACTCATAAATTCATCTAAAATTTTAGGGCGTAAACGCTCAGCTAATGGCTCATTCATAGTGTAAAATTAAGGTAAATTCTTTTGAAATCTAAGTTTCATCATCACAAAACTGTTATATGTGTTTTGCTAGTAAAACAGAGTTCTAATTAACTGTAGACATAATATAGGTTATGACAATTTATCATAAAAACAATTAATGGTTAGTTATTTGCAATCTTTTACATAATTTTAAGTAAATGAATAATCAAGACCAATTTAAGTATTCGACTGGAGTAATAGGATATCCAATTTTGTTTATTCTTGTTATTTGGATTGTCTTTTGGTTTGAGGTACGTTTTGGATTTGATTTTACATTTTTAGGGATATATCCTAGAACTTTAATGGGCTTAAGAGGAGTTGTTTTTAGCCCATTTATTCATGGAGATATTGAGCATCTGTACCACAATACTATTCCATTATTTGTGCTTTCGATGGCTTTATTTTATTTCTATAGAGCCATAGCTTGGAAAGTCATTTTTTATGGTATTCTTCTTTCAGGGTTCTTAACTTGGGGTATTGGAAGACCTGCATACCATATTGGTATTAGTGGTTTAATCTATGTTTTAATGAGTTTCACTTTATTTAAAGGTATTTTAGCAAAACATTTTAGATTAATTGCGTTGTCTCTTTTAATAGTTTTCCTTTATGGAAGTATGATTTGGTATGTCTTTCCAGTAAAATCAGAGATTTCTTGGGAAGGACATTTGTCTGGTCTTTTAGTAGGATTATTTTTTGCTATAATTTTTAAAAATTCCATAGCTAAGCCAAAAAGATATGCTTGGGAACATGAAGATTATAATGAAGATGATGACCCTTTTTTAAAGCATTTTGATGTTGACGGAAATTTTATTGAAAATATAGATAGCCTTGAAGAGCTAGAGCAGGAGTTACCTAAACGGAAATCCATAACAATTACTTATCATTTTAAAAATAAAAAGAAAGATTATTAAAGACGCTGTCTTACAGCTTCATATAAAAATGCACCACAAGCTACAGAAACGTTAAGTGACCCAATATCGCCAAACATTGGTAGTTTCGCTCTGTCATCAGCTAATTTTATAATAGAAGGTGAAATACCTTTACCTTCTGACCCCATAATTATTGCACAAGGTTCAGAAAAGGACACATCATAAATGGTATTATCGGTTTTCTCTGTGGCTGCAATAACTTTTATGCCAGATGCTTGTAAATGGAACATAGCATCTTTAATATGATCTACTTTACAAACAGGAATTTTAAATACCGCACCAGCACTAGTTTTTACAGTATCTCCATTTATAGGAGCACCGCCTTTTTTTTGAATGATAATACCGTCAACGCCTGTACATTCGGCTGTTCTAATGATAGCTCCAAAATTCCGAACATCACTTATTTGATCCAAAAGTAAAAATAAGGGCGTCTTCCTAGATTCAATAACTCGCAACACTAAGCTATCAATTTCGTAGAAATCTATAGGAGAAATTTGAGCCACGACTCCTTGATGATTTTTATTAGAAAGTCTATTTAATTTTTCAACAGGTACATATGAAACATTGATAGAATGTTTTCGTACAAGACTTTCTAATTCGTTAAATAGTTCACTGTGCAAACCTTTTTGAAGAAATACTTTATCTATTGTTTTTTCAGAATTTATAGCTTCAATAACAGCTCTAATTCCAAATATTTTAGTCTCTTTTTCCATACAGCAAAAATAAGCATTAATAAAAGCACTACTTCTTTAGTTGATTTTTTTTTATGCTTATACTATAAGTTTTTATATAGAAGGGAGACATAAATTTATTATATAACAGTTTAAATCTGTTTATGATTAATATCCAAGTCTTATCAATAAAAGTACGCTATAATTTTACAAATCGAAGCTACAAATGAAGCAGAAATAGTTATTTTTAATTTTATAGAACTTCAATCTCAAGTTGCTTTTACAAATGTTACTGCAACCGCTAGTATTACATTTAATATAGAACCAGTTGGGTCTTTAGCATGGGGAGATTATAATAACGATGGCGATATGGATATTTGCCTTACAGGAGATACAGGAGATACAGGAGTTGATACTTTATTATGGAGAAATGACTCAACAAATTCTAATAATTGGGTAAGTTTTAATTTATAGGGCGTAACTTCCAATAGAAGTGCAATTGGTGCCAGAATTGAAGTTACAGCAGATATGCTATAACTATAGTAAAATAGGTTAGTGGAGGTGCAGGTAGAGGGTCTTTTAATAGTTTACCAGTTGAATTTGGACTTGGGGATGCAACAACTATAAGTAATATGAAAATTGTTTGGTCAAGTGGAGTAACGGAAAACTATAACAGTATTAATATTGAAATTATTTTTTAGGCTTAAATTTAAAAGTTTCAATTTTACCGTTGTTATTACCCACAACAATTAGTTTAGATTCATCATCTCTCTCAATAACTTTAACAGATTTTGCATTACCACTAAGGTATAATCCAGTTTTTGAAGGTTCTATAACATCATAATTATCTTTACCATTCGAAATTAGTACTAGCCCAAAAGGATTGTCAAGTCTTGGTGTTTCCACTTCTGTGTTATAGATATTCCCAACAACTATTATGTCTTCAAAACCATCGTTATTAAAATCTGATGAATCCCCATCAAGAATAGGAATGGTTTGCGCCATAACAGGAAGTTCTACTTTTTTAAATACACCGTTACCATCATTAATTAAAAGGATAGTTTTAAATTGATTGACCTCTCTATGATATGCACTGTTTATTTCTTGACCATAAATGTCTTCTAAATTAGAATTAGCAAATTCATTATATGTAGGTATTTTTTTAGCAATAAAAGGCATTTGTTGTGTTGAACACTCTTTACCTCTAGCGGGAACAAAGACACCATGATATTTATAACTTAAAACCACATCATGGGTTCCATTTGAATCAAAATCGGCAGCATATATACGCAATGGTTTTTCTGGACTGACCTTGAACTTTATATTTTTACCAACATTTCCTATAAGATAATCTTTGTTACCATCATTGTTTATATCTGTTTCAGTGATACTAAACCACCAACCCTTTTCATTATCTAATTTACTTTTATTGGAAATATCCTTAAAAACACCATTCTCATTTAAAAACAAACCAACATGGGTCCATTCTCCAACAGCAATAAAATCTTCCCAGCCATCATTGTTAAAGTCTGTTGCAATGACCTTGTTTATAATCCCAAAATCTTCGAAATCTGGAGCAACCGTAGTTGTTACATTTGTAAAATTGCCATTTACATTTTCATAAATTAGGGAAGGTTCATGCAAAGGATATTTTTGTGGTTTTATACGATTTCCAACGATAATGTCAAAGTCACCATCTTTATCATAATCAATTTTTGCAACAGTTTTTCCACTAATAGTATAGTTGTCAATTTCTTGGCCAGTAATTTTAGAGAAGTAACCTTTTCCATCATTTAAGTATATCCTATCTTTTAGATTTTGTGATCGTTCCTTAAATTCACTTCCTCCACTAACAATATACAAATCGTTATCACCATCATTATCAATATCAATGAATAAAGCTTCCATATCTTCATAATTAGCGTCTTCTTCAAATACTAAATTTTTAGTTTTTGAAAAGCTTCCATTATTATTCTGTACAAATAACTGCCCAGCTTGACCTAATGCTCCTCCAATGTAAATATCATTTATTCCATCTCCATTTACATCGCCTTTAGAAATATAAGGTCCCAAAGTAGATTGTTTATACGGCAGTAGTATTTCTTTACTAAAATCGTTGAACTTATTTTCTACATGTGAAAAATTTAAGGTGCTATTTGTTTTTTTAAACCAACTTTCTTTAGTGTTACTGTTTTGAGTATTATATTCTTTAGTTTTTGCCTCTTCAAAGGAAAGTGTAGTATTTGCTTTTACATTATATTGTAATATCTGCTTCCCAGAAGGCCAAATAATTTTTAAGGTATCAATGATTCCATTATTTCCTAATCCAAAATGTATTGTATTATCAACAGCAGATCTATAACCTCTAACTCTTTTAGACTCTTTTGTTCTTGTTTTTCCATTATAAGTAATAGATACCTTTGCAAAATCTTCAGAGTTTAAACCTTTAGTGACTATTTTTATATAATTAGCGTTTCCATTTTCAACAGACATATTTTTAAATAAAAAGGCGTTGTCGTCCATATTATTAACTACAATGTCTAAGTCTCCATCATTATCTAAATCGGAATATGCAGCACCGTTGGAGAACGAAGGTTCGTTTAATTCTGATAATGAGGTTACATTATCAAAATGTAAATCTCCATTATTTTTAAATAAGATATTGGCTAGCTTTTCAGAAGGTAAACTGTTATATAATTCTTCTTTAACAGTTAAAGGGACTTTACCTCTATATTGTTGTTTTGCTTTTGCTATTTTAGTTCTTTCATCATTGTCTGAAGCATATTTTCTATACCCGTTAGTTACATATATATCTTCATTTTCATCGTTATCTGTATCAAAAATAAGACCTGACCAACTCCAATCTGTTTTTGAAACACCTGTCAATTGTGACACATTGTGAAACTTATTTTCCCCCATGTTTAACTGTAACGAATTATACATGTATTGATATTGTAATCCTAAAGTATTAATTAATAAATCAAACTTAGGCACATTCATTGAAGCCATTAATGTCTTAGATCTTATGTGATCACTAGAAGCCATGTCTAAAACAAAAATATCTTTGAGATTATCGTTATTAATATCAGCAATATCAATGCCCATTCCATAAAATGAAATCTGATTAGTAAATGTTTTAATTTGATCTGAGAATGTGCCGTTTTTGTTGTTAATAAATAAAACATCTGGGACATAATAATCATTGGCCATATATATATCTAACCAACTATCATTGTTAATATCGCTTACACACAGTCCTAATCCAAAAGAAGGTCTTAATAAACCAGCTTTTGCAGTTACATCTATAAACTTCCCATTGTCATTTTTATAAAGATGGCTAGAATTATTTTTAAGGATTTGTTTATTTTTTAATATGGAATAAAACGTTGAAGGATCCACACCATAATAATTATTTTCATTCATCACAATACAATCCAAGTCACCATCTTTATCATAATCAAAAAAGGCAGATTGGGTACTTATACCCATATCATCTAAACCATAATTTGAAGCTTCTTCTTTAAAGGTTAAGTCTTTTTGGTTAATAAATAGTAAATTTTTCCGTTTCTCTTTATTTTCTGGACCTCCTTGTGAGACATATATGTCCATCCACCCATCATTATTTATATCGACAAATGTTACACCATTTGACCAATTTTTATTCGTATTAACATTAGCTAATTCAGAAACATCTTCAAAAATTAAATTGCCTTTATTTATATAAAGCTTATTAGGGACTTGATTTCCACAAAAAAAGATATCTTTTAGTCCGTCATTGTTCAAATCTTCAATACCAATACCTGCACCATTATAAAAGAAGTCATAATCAAATAGATTGGCTTTTGAAGTTAAATCAGGAGTAATTTTGTTATTAAAAAATAAACCGCTTGTTTCAGAATTAATCTTTAAAAAGTTAGGGGAGAGAGTTAAGTTTTTAGGCTTTTTTTGGTCTCCCTCTATATTATTAGATTCTTTATTGAAATCATTTTTGCAAGAATTAAATAGAAAAATAATTAAAAAAGTAGTCAAAATAATTTTTAGATTATGCATAACAACTGTAAATTAAAATTTTCGTAAAGATATGAAAAACATATATTAAAATAGGACAAAATAGTCTTTTAATATTATGAATATGACTTATTCTGAAGTGGATATTTTTTAGTATAATAAAAGAGTTAAGTTTAACAGAAGGGTTATTGAATTAGGAGGCCAAATTTCTGTATTTATAAGACTACTATAGATATTTTAAAATTAGAGAAAAAAAAAGAGCTTTATTTTATAAAGCTCTTTTTTTAAATAATATTCTTTGTTAATTAGTTGCACAAACTGCAATAGGTAATAAACCACCAGAAGTATCACCAGGACCTCCACTTGCAAAAGCAAGGGCACCATTAGGTGCATATACTTCAAAAAAGATTTCACCATAAGTATCTCCTGGGAAGAACCAAGTAGCTTCTTGAGCTCCAACAGGTATCGTTACAAAAGCAGTAGCGTCAGAACCATTATTTTGTGTACAAGCTGTACCACCATTTGCGTCTAAAAATGTTCCTACATTACTTCCACCATAAGGAGAGCACATACCAACTTCTATTACTGTACCATCAACGGTAACTTGAATTCCATCTCCACCAGCTCCAGTAGTGGTTTGCCAACCATCACCATAAGAATCGTGCATATCTACTTGATAATCTCCAGGCTCTGGAGAACATAATATTAATGCATTGTATCTATGAGGAGCATCAAAGAAACCACCAGTAACCGAACTACCAGCTTCGGCAGCACCAAATACTCTACCATCAGTTAAATTAAGTCTTAATTCATAAATAAAAAGATCTCCAGGAGCATGGTCGTTAGCTCCTAAACCCATTGCTGCTGCTGTTTCGCCAAAAGTAGCTGATAATACTCCTCTAGGTAACCCATGAGGTCCAGGAGAGAATGTAGATGCATCAATAGTTTTAACTAATATATCATTTGCAACAGTAGTACCATTGTCAGGTGATAAATCCTTAATTGATGCATAGATATCAACACTCTGAAATAATGCACCATCTTCCCTATCTTGTTCTTCAACCGATACTGAAAATTGTGATGAATTATCACTGGAGTTAAGCGTATTACTAATAACTTCAAGAGTTCTTAGAATAGCACCACTTTCAATATTTAATACCTCATCAATAACATTATTACTATTACTACAAGAGTTAATAGAGCTAATGATTACTAATGATAATAGAATTTTTACTATTTTTTTCATAATATTCATTTTAATTTTTTTATTAATTAGCTGGATTAGTTACTCCAGAATCCCAAAATACTAATGTATTAAGATCAGTTCTTTGTTGAACATTTGGATTTGACCCAACCTCGTTGCCTGGGTAAAGTACGGTTCTAGGGAAATTACCAGGATTTGGTTCCCAGCTTCTTGCTATTGTTCTTGGGTATCCAGTTCTTCTAATAAAGTTAAAAGCATCAGCACCACCACCATACATAGTTACAAAAAATTCTTCTCCTAAAATATCCATTTTATCTTTAGTAACAGGATAACCTTGACCATCTACTGCAGTACTTGTAGCAGCAGCATCAAACTCAGCTTTTTTAGTTGCAATAAAATTAGCAACGGTTGCAGCGTCTGGTGCATTAGACATATCGGCACTACTATCTAAAGAACCAAAACTCATTACTTTAGCAATAGACTGTCCTAAAGCAGTTTCCATTTCAGTAGATGCACCAGCAGCATCGCCAGTAGCTAAAGCTGCTTCTGCCATCCAAAAATGCACATAAGAAGATAAGATGTAAGGCTCAATACCAGCACCACCGCCACCTTTTCCTAAACCAACTTTTTGTCCAAAAGTTGAACCAATTGATTCACCAACGTATGGAAATGCATCATTTCTACCATCAAATAAACCTCCTGCAGGATAAACACCTGAAGCCGTTCTTGTAAAGTTATCAGGTGGGATACCTTCATCATTACCATGATTTCTACCCCAATACCCTAATTTAACTGCACACCAATAGGCTTCGTTAGGAGTAAACTCTAAATGTGGAGGTATTGCATTACCAGAACATTCAAGGGTTTGTACATCCTCAGAGCCATTTGATAAATAGATTAATCCAGCAGGACCAAAAAGACCAAGAATATCTTGGAACATAGCATAACTACTTGGAGTTCTCCAGTTTTGACGTACAAAATAATAACGTCTTCTTGGATCAGTAAGACCTTCACCACCAAAAGCTATAGTATAGTCACCAAATTCACCAACCATAAAGTCCATTAACCAGTTAGACTGGTAAATATTTGCTCCATCTGATCTGTAATCTGTATTATAATCAGGATGACGGTTATCTGGTTGTAACTCATTAGTTCCATAAGAAAACTCAAAATCATCAGCAGTACTAGAAATTACGTTAGTTGCTGCAAGAACAGCTGCGTAATTACCCGTTGTTAAATTAGCACGCATTTTAAGCGTATTTGCTAATTTCACCCATTTAGAAGTGTCTCCACCATAAAACAAATCTGTAGCAGTACCTGCACCACCTGCAGCATTTAAATAACCTATAGCTTCATCAAGTAACGCTAAAGCGGCAGTATAAACAGCCTGATCGTCATCTAAATTAGGAGTAGGAAATTCTGTAGGATTATTAGATTCTGTATATACGATGTCTCCTAAAAAGTCAACTAAAAGCATCATAATATGAGCTTGTAATACTTTAGAAACACCTAAGTGAAATGATAAATCATTATCTGCAGAATGTTGTGCTTCAATAGCAGCAATATCAGGAATCATATCACCATACAAATTGGTCCAAGGTCCTTGAACTGTACCGGAGCCAAAATTATCGAAATAATTTAATCCAAACATATAGTCTATACGTCCTAAATCAGCACCTCTATCATTAAAGGTTGACATTGAAAACACATATTCCATTTGCACTCTGTTGAGTAGCAAATTAACATCCGCTTGAGTTGGAGACAATGCATTTGGGCTAGTCAATTGTTCTAGCTCAACTGTCTCACAGGAATAAAACAATGTACCTGTGGTAAGCATTGTTAATAATAAATATTTATATATTTTTTTCATAATTCTTGTGTATTTAATACTAAGATGCAAAAGTTATAAAAAGGTTGCGTCTTAGTTTCAATTTTTTTTAATTAAAATGATGCTTTAATACTTAAACCATATCTTTTAGAACTAGGACCATTTAAATAGTCAAAACCTCTACCGTTACCAACACCAACACCAGCTACGTTAGGGTCGAAATTAGCGTCGTCAGGGGTATTATATGCATCAAACCATAAGTTAAATCCAGTAGCTGTAACAGTTAGTGAACCAAATGGTGTTTTTTCTAAGAATTTTTCTGGGAATGAATATCCAAAAGAAATTTCTTGTAATCTTATTACTGAACCATCATATACTTGTAATTCTGAAGGACCAAATAATACATTATTGAAATAATAAGATGAATTATTTATTTGCACTTGGTTAGGCTGTCCTGTACTTTCTTGAACACCTGGTAAAATAAATGTGTTCTTTCTGTCTTTTACAATTAAACCACGACCTAATAATGTCGATACAGTAGAAGTATAAATATCTCCACCAGCAGTATGGCTTACTTGGAATCCTAAATTAAAGTTTTTGTAAGATAATGTATTGATAAAGTTCATTACATAATCAGGATTTGGATTACCAATAATTGGCGCAATAGATCTACCATCATCCAAAGTAATTTGGCTTTCGTTAACATAGTTACCAGCACTATTTACTAAAAAGTTATCGTTGGCATCTCTTTTTATTCTACTACCTACAATAACACCCAATTGTTCGCCACGAATAGCAGCATTACCTTGATTTGTAAAACCAGCATAAACAATCATATCATCATCTTGTTCAGTTACGATTTGATCACTTTGTGTAAAGTTAACTCTAGAGTTCCAGTTAAAACCATCGCCATCATTTTGGAATATATCTACGCCTAAATCAACTTCCCATCCATTACCTTCAACTTTACCAATATTATCTTGAGTATTTGTAAATCCAGAAGATGGTGCTAACGGTTTAAATACAATTAAATCTTTTGTTTGTCTATCAAAATAAGACACTTGTAAATCTATTCTATTATCCCATAATCTAGCATCAAATCCAAATTCAATTTCACTAATTAACTCAGGTTTTAAATCAGGGTTAGCCAAGAAGTTACTAATACTATTCGTAATAATACCACCTGAGCCTCCTATACCACCACCATTTTGCTGTGTAAATTGGTTAACAGTATTAACTGTTGGGAATCCAGAAGGGAATCCTGCAGATTGCCCAAGACCAGCTCTAAGTTTTAAATAGTTAAGACCATGACCACTTGCTGATTTGAATCCTTCAAAAGCAGAGGTTGGTAAAAACGAGAAACTAACACTTGGGTAAAACTGACTGTTATTTACAGACGGTAAGTTTGATACCCAATCCTGTCTAGCAGAAACTGAAAGGAAAGCAAAATCAGAATAGTCAAAAGAAGCTTCACCAAATACACCAATAATATTTCTAAAGGTTGTAAACTGAATAGGTGATTGGTTAGCATAGTTAAAGTGTTTTTTAACTCCAAACACTAATTGTCCTGTACTTGCAACACCTTGTTGGTCAAATTCTGTAGAACGGCTAGTACCACCAACTACAAAATTTAAACCGATATCTTCAGTTAATTCATAATTACCATTTACAGCAAGATAGTGATCCCAAATCCTATTGTTATTATCCATAGTATTTAAGAAACCAAATATAGCCGCGTTAAAGTTTACACCGTTTTTATTAGAAGACTCTGTAACTCTTTCATTGTAAAAATCGATACCTGCTCTATATGTAAGATTTAAATTATCATTAAAATCAAACGTTAAATTAGCTGTACCAAAAATTCTATTAGTTAATTGATTGGTTCCGGCATTTTTAACTGTCCAAAGAGGATTAATAATATCGTTACCATTACGATAATAAATACTACCACCATTTTCTGGAAGTTCAAAAGGTAATCCTTGTAGATTAACATTTCTAGGCGTAAAGAATATATTACCTAACACAGACCATCCAGTTGTACCATTACCTTGAGAGGCAGATACTGGAGGCGTGTTAAAATCTGTTCTTGTATAGTTTAAGGACGCATTAATAGTAAATTTATTACTAAGTTTTGCACGACCACCTACAGAAAAGTTATTTCTTCTTAAAGAATTTCCAGGTGTAAATCCTTTTTCATCTAAGTTACCATAACTTACATTATAAGAAATATTACCGTCTGAAGAGGCACCTCTAATGTTTAAAGATGTATTACTTACACCACCAGTTCTAAAGAAATCTGGTACACTATTGTAAGGCCTCCATTCATATCGTGTTCCTAAAAACTCATTACGTAAAGCATTGTTTCCGCCATTAAAATTATTTAAGAATGCTGAAGAAGAATAAGGATGTTCTACCGTTCCATTAGCGTCAATCAATTGTGCAGGATCATTAAGATATCCATCAACACCATCAGCTGCAAAAGCAGGACCCCAGTTACTAAAGAACCAACCAAATGATTGATTGAACCCACCACCATATAAATCTTGATAATTTGGTAACGAAGCAATTTCATTTACAAAATAAGATTGATTTAAAGTGATTTCTGTTTTCTTAGGGCCAGCACCTGATGCAGAACCAGATTTTGTTGTAATTACTATTACACCATTTCTACCAGCAGTTCCATATAATGTAGCAGCAGCTAAACCTTTAAGAACGTTTACACTTTCAATATTGTTAGGGTCTAAATCTAAAAATCTAGAAGATCCAACGTTACCACTTGCAAAACTACCAGTTGTATTGTTATCACTACTAAAAGGAACACCATCAACAATAAATAACGCTTGGTTACTACCATTAATAGATGAGTACCCTCTAATTACAACATTGGTTGCAGATCCAGAAGATCCACTTTGTGAAGTAATTTGTACCCCTGAAGCTTTTCCTGATAGGACTCGGGCAACATCACCTTCGGTACGTTGCTCTAATTCTTCAGCTTTAACTTCACTTACAGCATATCCAAGAGCTTTCTTCTCTCGCTTAATACCTTGTGCCGTTACGACAACCTCATCAAGAATAGAAACATCTTCTGCCATTGTAACGTTGATCGTATTAGAAGCTCCAACTGTAATTTCTTGAGTTACAAGCCCTACATAAGTAAAAGTTAAAACACTACCAACACTGACATTGATGCTATAATTACCATCAAAATCAGATTGTGTACCATTGGTTGTACCTTTTACAATAATATTAACCCCAGGAAGAGGCATTCCAGATTCATCCGAAATTGTTCCTGAAATTGTTTTTTCCTGTGCAAAGGATAATTGCACAACAAACGCTAGTAATAGCGTTAAAATTCCACTAAACTTTGTTTTCA
>CAYQME010000021.1:0-38526 GCA_964418645.1 uncultured Flavobacteriaceae bacterium | reverse complement strand
CATGTAGTTGCTACTGGAACTTACAACGATATATTGGCTTCCGATTCGTTAACTGCAAAGTATTTGAATGGAACACTCAATATTGAAGTTCCAAAAGCTAGGCGTATTTCAAAATATAATGTTACAATTAGCGGTGCCAGAGAACACAATCTCAAAAATATAGACATTACCCTTCCTCTGGGAATGCTCACAATGCTAACAGGTGTTTCAGGAAGTGGAAAAAGCACCTTAGTTAAAAAAATACTCTATCCAGCTCTACTTAAAGAAATTGGAGGTTATGGAGATAGTGCTGGAGAGTTCACCTCAATTGAAGGCAACTTTAGCAATGTAAAACACATCGAGTTTGTAGATCAAAACCCCATAGGACGCTCCTCACGATCTAATCCTGTGACCTACATTAAGGCGTATGACGATATTAGAGCATTATACTCTAAACAAAAACTGAGTCTCATACGTGGGTATCAACCCAAACATTTCTCATTTAATGTTGATGGTGGCCGTTGCGAAATTTGCAAAGGAGAAGGTGAAGTTACTATTGAAATGCAATTTATGGCAGACGTTCATTTAGAATGTGAAACCTGTAAAGGCAAGCGTTTTAAAAAAGAGGTGCTTGAAGCTACCTTCGAAAATAAAAGTATTCACGATATTTTAAGCATGACCATCGATGATGCTATTGCATTTTTTGACACACACAACCAAACAAAAATTAAAAACAAACTACAACCTTTGCAAGATGTTGGTTTGGGTTACGTTACTTTGGGACAAAGCTCTTCTACCCTTTCTGGCGGTGAAGCACAGCGTATTAAACTAGCATCATTTTTAGGTAAAGGTAATACTAAGGATAAAGCCTTGTTTATCTTTGATGAACCTACAACTGGTCTACATTTTCATGATATTAAGAAATTATTAAAATCGTTTGATGCGTTGATTGAAAAAGGGCATTCTATACTAGTAATAGAACACAATTTAGAGCTTATAAAATGCGCCGATTACATTATAGATCTTGGTCCTGATGGTGGCGAAAATGGTGGACATCTTATTGCACAAGGTACTCCTGAAGAACTTGCTAAAAACAAGGCCTCTTATACTGGGAAATATTTAGCTGAAAAATTACAGTATTCATAAAATAGCTATAAAAAGCAGCTAGTGAATAGTGTAAAATATATGTAATAGTCTTATATTTAGGAGATTAAAACACATACATCATGAAACTGTTCAAAATTTATTTCATTTTTATTCTAACAATACATTTAGGATATTCACAAAATGATTGTAACCCTTATGTACCAATAACAAAGGGTGCTACTTGGGAAATTACTAACTATACTGCAAAAGGTAAGGCAACTGGCAAAATCGCATACGAACTTATTGATAAAGTTGAAAATGGCAATGATATTACTTTTAAAATAAAGACTGTCACCTACGATAAAAAAGGAATAGAAGTGTATTCAAATATATTTGAAGCGAAATGTATTGATGGTGAATTTGACTTTGATATGGCATTTAAAATGGATGGCAATGCCTTAAGGGCATACGAAAACATGGATGTACAGGTTGATGCTTCAAAATTTGAAATTCCTTCTTTTGATGTCTCTTCTGGCACTAAATTAGATGATGGTACTCTTGACATAAAAGTTGGCACAAGTAGTGTGTCTATGTTTAAAATGACCGTTTTAGTTACAGATAGAATTGTTGAAGCTATAGAAGAAATTAGCACTCCTGCAGGGCGTTTTAATTGTATTGTGTTATCTCAAAAGGTGAGCACCAAAATGATGATAAAAGTACAAGGTGCTTCAAAAGAATGGTATGCTGAAAATATTGGTTTGGTACGTTCGGAATCTTATAACAAAAAAGGGAAACTTATGGGATATAGTGTGCTTTCTAAATTGAAAAAATAAATCTTCTAATAAAACAAAAATGCAATTCCTAAAATAATCACAAAGGCTATTGGCGCTACAAATATCAAATAGATTCCTGTGGTAACACAAGTTTTAAAGAAACTCAAAAACCATCCTTGTTCATAAAAGCGTTTAATGGCAAAAAACAGATAGAAGAATGTGCATAATACTAAGATTGTATCTAACGAATCCGGAACTTCCCAGAGATAGTTAACACCAAGTATAATACTAAACACCGTAAATAAGAACGAAAAGAAATAAAAGCTAAATACCAAGTGATGTGAAAAAGGACCTCTTCTATAAAAAAGGAGTTTCAATAAAAATGCAAAAATTGGTAATAAAATGAATAAAGCAATTGGAATAGTATCATATAGCGATTGCAAAATACTTCCACCTTCCTTATTTCTATAAAATTTAAGCATTTGGGAATAGAATTGTTTAGTAATAAAATTGGGATTATCACTCATTCCCATTTCTTTATAAATAGTTTCGTCACTTTCTCCTAAGGCGATTAATGAGTCAACCCTTTTTTGGCTAAAATCAAAATTTAAAGACTTGTTTACTTTATCTTGATTTGCATTGTTATTAATAAGAGAATCTAATTTCTGTACATCTTCGCCATTCATACCTGTAAAAACTTGATTTTCTTTTAACTGTTCTGAAAGTTTACTAGCAGCGACAGAATCAAAAACAGCAGTATTGGGTATTATGTTGGTGCTGTCATTAGAGGTCATATCAATTTCTTGTAATGCTTTATCTATTTTTTGTGATGCTTCTCTAACTTTAAAAGAGTACAAAAAGAAAAACACTACCGAAATAAATAAATACATTTGCGCAGGATGTAGATATAGCAAACGTTTGCCTTCAATAAACCGCTTTGCCAGAAGTCCAGGTCTAAACATTAAAGGAATAAAACTTTTAAAAAAGCGTGCATCAAACGAAAAATAATTGCTTATCGTATTATAAAACAATACGCCAACAGTAAGGTCTTCATTGGTTTTTTGGCCGCAATGCGGACAAAACTCAAAACCCGTTTCATGCACCTGTTCGCAATTTTTACAGGTAGTCTTGTCGGGTTCTAAAGTAAAATCTACAGCATCACCCTTTTCAGGATTATTAATGTCTATGTCGGTTCCCATTAGTTTGATTAGTTTAGCGCTCTAAATGTAAACAAAATTTGTAAGTTTAGGTGGGCCAAAAAAATTATGCAGGAAATATATTAAGTTATTACAGTAGCTATTATCAATATTGTAATTGTAATCAATGATAAAATAAGTGAAATAAAAGGGCTAGATGCAACTACTGTTCTTTCTTTAATAATTTTTTTAATAGACACGACCGTAATAAATAATACAAAAAGGAGAAAAGGAATGGTTAATAACTCCCTAAATACGCCAATAATCACGTTATAAATTTCGAAATAATAAAATACAATTACTGTAAGAAAGTAAACTAAAGACACGATACTACCATAAAGCATCAGTTTGTTTGGAGTTGGTTTTTTCATGATAATAAGCTTGGCTTAGTTTTGTGTTTATTAACATATTATTTATACTATAATTACAATTTTTTTTTACAATAAAATTAGATTTAATACCTTTATTTGAATATATGGATATTAAGACTATTGCAATAAAAATTATTGACACAAGGATTTGAATATTAGTATTTTTCATAGTCGGCAAATACATATATACTGAACCTACAGCCATAATTATTATGAATGTTAGAAGATGTAAAATGACTTTCATTAATTTACTATTAAACTTCTTTATTAAATTATCAAAATGATCTTCAATGGCATAACTGAATCCGAAAGCTAGGGTTGTTGCTAATGCTGTTACTAATATAAACGGTAAATGTGGTACAAAAGCAAGAAAAATTTCCGAAGTAGATATAAATGAAAAAATATCAATATTTATTTTTGAATAAAATACAAAAATATAATAATAGCCAATACTTAAAGCTCCAAGGCTTACTATAGGCAAAAATTCTAAATACTGTTTCAATTTAATATTCATGTATTTTCTATTTATCTTATATTAAATCAAATTTCATAAAATAAAGAAGTAATCTAAGCACTTTTCATCAATTAATTTTAAAACTTATTAACATGGTTCTAATTCAATATTAATTTATCTTACTCATAATCAGATACTTTTATCATCTTTCAAATTCTTGGCACGCTGTTTGGTATTAGCTAAATATGTTCAATTAAAAACGTACAATTATGAAAAATGTAAGATACTTTATAGCAGCTTTCTTCCTTATTGGAATAACTGCTTTCGCAACCACAACCAGCAACAGTTCTAAAAACACAATGTATGCGCATAATTTTGTAAGAGGTTATGGTAACTCTTTCATTTTTGTTGAGCAAGGTGTAGAATTTGCTATTTTCCCTGACGGACAGTTTGATTTTAATGTAAACAACTATGGTCCAAACTTTGGAGTTAACGCAAATTTTGGTGGTGCAAGTACCAGTTTTAATACAGGTTATAGCTACGACGCTTATGTGCAGTATGATGATTATGGTGCTGTAATACAAATTGAGAATGTACCAATATATTACGATTATTACGGACGCATCATACAAGCTGGAAATGTACGTATTAATTATAATCACCATGGTTATGTAACGCGTGTAGGTGGCTTACATATATATTATAACCACTACAATAGATATGCTTATAGTTCGGGTTATATAAATAGTTACAATAGATATTATGTGTATAGACCTTGGCATGATTATTATGCTATTCCATTTGTAAACTTATGTGTTGTATTTAATAAACCTTACAGACGTTATTACGAGCCTGCAAGATATACCTATTACAAACCGTATAGAGATAATTACAGACCAAGTGTTTCATATAGTGCAAGTCGTAGAGGTTCTGTAGCATATAATACAAACAGAAATGATAGATATAGACAAAGTCGCTCAGATAAAAGAGATAACGATTTAACAAGAGGGCGTAGAGTAACAAGCGTAGACCGAACCGTACGCTCTGGAGATAGACAACTTACTCGTAATGGAGACAGACAGCTTAGTTCAAGAAATAAAGTAAACTCTAAACCTAGAACAACATCCAGACCTAGAGGTACAAATACCGTGAAAACAAGAACGACACAAAAGCGTCCAAGAACTGTTAATAGAAATAATAGTACAAAGCCAAGAGCAATCTCTAAATCTAGAACAACATCTAAACCTAGAGTTGCTAATACACAAACGAGACGTAAAACAAATACCGTTATGCAACGTTCTCAAAGAAGTAAAAGCTCTCAATCAAGTCAAGGACGTGTTTCGGAACGATTAAGACATAAATCGAGAGCAAGTACTAGTAAACCTTCAAAATCTAGAACTAGTAAACGACGTGGTTAAGATAATTTTTGGTTAGTTAGTTGGAAAACCCTGTAAGCCGTTTGCCTCAAAGCACCTTATAGGGTTTTCGTTTTTAACGTGTAATTCTAAAAAGCTTATTTATAATTGCTGTAATATCTTCTGAAAGATCTAAAAAATAAACAACCAATCCATAACATAGGCCAATAATTATTGATTTAAGTGCAATATTAATAATAGGGTGAAATGGAAATTCCCAGAAATAGAATACACCAATCAACACTAAAATAAGGGCTAGTATTTTTACCGTATTCCCAGTAAATGGTATCATTTTAAACTTTATCCAGACAAAACTCACTTTTGCAATATTATAAATTATAATGGAAATAAACGTCGCAAACGCTGCGCCATTAATACCATAATTAGGGATAAGGACAATATTTAATAGTATTGCTATTACTGCTAATAATACGCCTAGTAACAAGACTATTCTGTAATAATCACTATTAAATAAAATGGCATTATTGTTACCTATAAGATTATCGGAAAGCTTTGCTATACTAACTAAAAACACAACGATTAATCCATTGCTAAACTCAGGAGCTATTAATTTATAGAGTTCATTAATATTTAAAACAATAAGCAAAAAAATAAATCCGCTAATAATAAATAAGTTTAACGAGCTCTTTTTATATAAAACCTTAAGACCATTGGTGTCTTTATTATTTAAGAAAACTGCAGTTATTGGGTTTGTTATTTGATGCATTGCGCGTGCAGGAACACCGACAACGGTAGCTATATAAATAGCAACACCATAAAAAGCAACTTTTTCTATTTGAATGTATTGCCCAATCATAAACTTATCTATTTCTAAAATAATATTTGCCACAGAACCGGCAATTATGATAAGTAATGTGTACTTAATAATAGCTGAAAGATTTGGTATTTTAGCAAACTTTATAGTAAGTCGTTTAATCCTAAACGCATAGAGCATCATTATTACGGTTCTAATAATGTAAACGGTAACCACACCATATATAAATTGATCTATTGTAAGCCAATCAAAAGATATGAATACAAATAATAGCAGTACTCCAACTCTATGAAACACCTCTTTCATAAAATTTCCAAATACACTCTGCATTTGTACTTTTGCCCATGAATAAAAGATTTCGAAATATGAAAAGCATATCGCTGCAATAAAGATGAGTACTACATAATTTTCTATAATCGCGTTTTCTTCTGAAAGCAGATTTGCAATAAAATCGAAAGACAAATACCCAATTAATCCAAAGGGAATCACAATTAACAGAGGCAATATTAACATTAAGGTTAAAAAACTATTGATGCTATTGCGCGTTTTAAATGAAGAGTAAAACTTAATAATTGTATTATGTACTCCCAATGCAAAAAGCGGCATCATAATATTTGCTGTAGAGAGCACAAAAGCTACCAAACCATGATAATCATTAGGGAGGAACTTAGTAAATAAAAACAGCACATTAATAGCGCCTATACCAAACCCTAAGTAGGTTATAATGGTGTTTTTAAATGACTGATTTTGAACTATTCCCATAGATTGATTATGCTATTAAATCTGAAAGTTTTTTAGTTAGCTCTTTTCTACTATATTGTTGTAAACCAATACCATGACTTTGTAAATTATGATGCCTAAACGCATTGAAGTGTTGTAATATCTTGTGCTTTAAATTTTCATATTCTGAATAATCAAAGTAATCTCCTGTATTAGTTGATGCAATTATTTGCGCTACATCAGAGTCTTTAGGTCCTAAAGCTAAAATTGGTCTATTGGATACCATATACTCAAATAGTTTTCCTGGGATAATGCATTTGGTGTCTTCAGAATCTATTTTAATTAACAACAAGACTTGCGACTGCTTTTGATAGCGTATAGCGTCATCATGAGATACATAACCTACCAAGTTTACAAACTGAGAAAGGTTATGAGCATCGAGACTTCCTAAAACCTCTTTGCTTACAGCACCAACCAAGTTTAACTGAAACTGTGATTGAAATACTTTATCATCTCTAACGATATCACTCAAAACTTGCCATAAAACCTCTGGGTTTCTTTCAGACAACAACGACCCAATATGTGCAAAAGAAAACTTAGTATCTAAAACAGTCTCCTCTACTGTATTTGTATCATAACCATTAGTGATTACTGTAATAGGCTTATTTGTTATTGCTTCAAATTCTCGCTTTGTTGTCGGGCTCGTTACAACAATTTGATCTGCGTTGTTAAGTACTTCAGATTCTAACTTTTTATGTTTCAATCGAGCGAATCTTAAAAGCTTTAGCTTTTTATGATAGCCAATAGTTGTCCAAGGATCTCTAAAATCAGCTATCCATTTTAAACTAAAGTTTTGCTTTAAATTTAAACCTATAAGGTGCATACTATGAGGTGGTCCTGTTGTAATAATAGTATTAATATTATGCTCTTTAATATAGCTTGAAAGAAAACTTACTGAAGGTTTTATCCAATTTTTACGTGCATCAGGAATATAGAAATTACCACGAATAAAAAGCAATAACTTCTCAATGATATTTTGTTTTTTCTTCTCTGAAATAATACCCTTACTTATAGTCCTTGATTGCTTATTTGAGAAAGTTGCAGCTACTTTATAAGGCTCTTTAATTGGTTGTTTTAAAATAGTAATATTTTTTGAAATCTCACCTATTAAACTCTCATCTAATATAGGATAACATGGATTCTCCGGAATATATACAATGGGTTCAACATTAAAGTTTTTAAGATACTTAACAAATTTTAACCAACGCTGTACTCCAGGACCTCCTGCTGGTGGCCAATAATATGTTATGATGAGTACTTTTTTCATGTTTTAATTCCTGCACACACAGAAATCTTATTAATTGACACTTAATAATTATAAGAACTACAAGTTACTTCTTTTTAAACTCATAAAACAATCCTCCCATTATTAATAAAACTAAAATTATAGTACTCACTAACGCAATACCACTCCCTGTCTTTATAATTTGTGGCTCAAATTTAAACTCTATAGCATGGTTTCCTGCAGGTATATCCATACCTCTAAGCACATAGTTTACTCTTACATGTGCTGCTTCTACACCATCAATATAGGCTTGCCAACCTTCTTGGTAATAATTCTCGGAGAAAACTGCAAAACCACTATTAGTGTTGTTTGATTCGTATTTTAAATAGTTTGGTTTGTAATCTACCAACTTTATATTTGCTAGTGAATCTACTTGATATGTTGTATTTGAAGCCAAATTAAATTGAGATTTATTTAGAACCGCTATATGCTTTGTGTTTAAGCTATCTAAGGCAAGTATTTCATTATTTGCTGTGTTTACTGCTTTAAAAGAACCAATAAACCAAGCATTTCCATTAGCGTCAGTATTTGTGAATACTTGTGGCTGACCATTTTCGGCTGGAGCAATAATATATTTAGTATTTAACATATTAAGTACTTCCAAATGATTTCTTCTAATGTAAAAATCGAAGAGTTCATTATATCGTTTCATACGTGCAGCTGTATAGCCATTTAATGAATTATGAAAATAAGATGGTTTTGTGTTTCCAGTGGTTAAATCGTACACTCTATAATGCGAATTGTCTTTTTTAATTTCTTGGTCGGCTGCATTGGCTTGGTATGGTTTCTGCACTTGAATAGCAGAGACGAAATCGTCGTTATTTACATAGCGCCTATCAACACCTACCAAATCTAACACAATCAAAACAGCAAAAGCAATAACAACCAGTTTTTCAGATAGTTTATCTTTTAAAAATAGCCAAATAACACCAGCTGAAATCAATACCAATACCAACGAACGAATAGTATCAGCATTAAAAATGCCTTTCCTATCTGCTTTTAGAGCATCTATAAATGATTGCCCGTAAGCTTGAAGATATTGTCCATCTCTTATACCAGAGAAATCAAATAAACTTCCTTTAAATAACAGGAATATAAGTGCTATACCAGCTGTAATAGCAGTTGTATATTTTAATGCCTTTAGTTTTGTGTCTTTTTTATCAAAATCGTTAAATAATCTTGCTAAAGCAAAAATACCAAGCACAGGAATACACAATTCTAAAATAACTTGAATGGAACTTACTGCTCTAAACTTATTATATAATGGAACGTAGTCTATAAACACATCGGTTAACAGTCCAAAATTCTTTCCAAGTGATAAAAGCCAAGACAAAATAACACCACCAACAAGCCACCATTTTAAACGGCCTTTTACCAAAAACAGTCCCAAAACAAACAAAAAGATAGTGACTGCACCTACATAAGCTGGTGCTTCTACAATTGGTTGATCTCCCCAATATGTTGGTGCTTGTTTCACTTCGTTTAAGGCCTGTATAGGCATAGCTCCCAAGCTAATAAAAGCGTCGTACACATTAGAGTCCCTTCCAACATTTTCATAAGTGCTTCCACCCATAAATCGTGGAATAAACAAATTAAAGCTCTCTATAATCCCATAACTATATTCAGTTATATATTCTTTATCTAAACCATTTGTAACCTCTTTTGCTGAACCATCAGGATTAATGGTCAACTCGCTTTTTCCACGATAACTTTCTCCTACGTATTCTTGAGTTGCCATAATATTGGTAGCATTTAAACCAATAGAAAGAATCACAGCAACTGTTAAAATTCCAACAGATTTAAAAAAATGCGGCAATTGTTGTTTTCTATAAGCATCAATTAAATAAGCAATTCCTAAAACAATAACCAATAAGAGTAGATAATAGGTCATTTGAAAGTGATTTGCCACAATTTCCAGTGACATGGCAATTACGGTTAACAAAAACCCAAATATGTATTTACGTTGAAAAGTGAGCAATATACCAGATAACACCAAAGGCATATATGCAATGGCATGTGCTTTACTGTTATGTCCAACACCAAGTAGAATGATTAAATAGGTTGAAAAACCAAAAGCCAAGGCGCCAAGTGCTGCTAATTTAAAATCAACCTTTAATACCAAGAGTAATATATAAAACCCAATAAAATAAAGGAATAAATAATCGGCAGGTCGCGGTAAAAACCGAAGGGATAAATCTAGTTTTTTAATATAGTTATGAGGATATTTCGCACCCAATAAATACGTTGGCATACCTCCAAAAGCACCATTAGTCCAATAGGTTTCTTTACCAGTTTCAGCTCTAAAATCGTTTTGTTGCTTCGCCATTCCAGTATATTGCATAATATCACTCTGGAAAATCTGTTTTCCTTTAAGTACAGGATTAAAATACAATAAAGAAGCAGCCACAAAGCCTACTATAATTAAAGCGTGTGGAAGAATTTTTTTAAATGAAAATTGCATGGATTATAACTGAAAATATTTTCTAGAAAATTAATCAATTTCTTCGTAATCTACATATTCACCAGCATCTTTATTTGAAGTTTCATTTTTATTAGGCATCTTATCAATGGAAATTTCACCTTCATTCTTTGTAGATGGTGGTGGTTTTTGATATTGATTAAACTGTTGCCCAAACTTTTGCTGAGTTTTTTTAGCAACATAGCGCATTAATAAAGGTGCAAAAACCCTAGATAGTATTTTTACGCCATACCAAATTAAAAGTATTATTAAAATTGTTCTTACAAAGCCAGTAAGTGAAGCAAACTGCAACATAAATTAAAATTTTAATCAAAAATACAATTCTTCCAATTTAAATTCCGTTTATAGGTCATAAAAAAAATATAAAATCTATATATTTGATAACTAACAAAACTATAATGAAATTAAACAAAGCCTATTTTCTACTATTAACTTGCCTTGTCTTTTCAACAACAGCATTTGGTCAATATACTGAAGTTATTAACTCCAATAGACCAGGTGTTTCAAGTAGTGCTTTTTCAGTTGGAACAAATGTTGTACAATTTGAAATTGGCCCTTATATTATAAATGAAAAACGTACTCCAGCAACAAGATATGAAGTTTCTGGATTTGGTGTTGACTTTGCGACGCGATATGGTTTACTTCTTGAAGCCTTAGAACTCAACATTGAAGGCACCTACCAAAATGATACTAAAACATTATTTTCTTCTACTAACTTTGAACAAAAAAGAAGTAATTTCAAAACTGTTTCTATTGGTGCAAAATACTTGGTTTACGATCCGAATAAAAATGCAGGAGAAGATAAACCCAATTTATACAGTTGGAAAGCCAATCATAGTTTTAAATGGAAATCATTAATTCCAGCTGTTGCAATTGCTGCTGGTGTAAATTTTGATGCAGACAATAATCCATATACTGCAGCTGGAGTTAAAGGGATTAGCCCAAGAGTTATGATAGCCACACAAAACAATTTTGCAGGTGGATGGGTTTTTGTAATGAATTTTATAAAGGATAGAATTGGTAGTGATCAATCCGATTTTCAATATATACTCACATTAACACATTCATTTAATCCAAAATGGGTTATTTTTGGAGAAGCACAGGGTATAAAAAGTGATTTTTATGCTGATAATTTATTTCGATTTGGAGGTGCTTATTTATTGAGCAAAGATTTACAATTTGATACTGCACTAACATTTAATACAAAAGATACACCTTCCGTTTTTAGTGTTAATTTTGGAGCTTCATATCGTTTAGATTTTCATAAAGACAAGGTGAATGAATAGGGTTGAAATTAAAGAAGTACTTTCTAAAAAGGATACTAAAGCATTTGTTAAGTTTCCTTTTGCGCTATATAAAAAATCTAAATACTGGGTGCCTCCTATTATTAGTGAGGAAATAAAAACTTTCGATAAAAAAATAAACCCTGTTTTTAAAGATGCAGAAGCTCAGCTTTTTTTAGCTTATCGCAAATCTAAAATCGTTGGGCGCATAGCTGCTATTATAAATCGATTAGAAGTTGACGGCCAAGGAGTTAAAAAAATGCGCTTTGGTTGGTTTGATGTTATTGATGATATTGAAGTTACCAAAGCTTTATTAGAAAAAGTTCATGATATTGGTAAAGCCAACGATTTGAATCATATGGAAGGTCCGCTTGGGTTTTCTAACTTAGATAAAGTTGGTGTACTTACCGATGGGTTTGATGAAATTGGAAGTATGATTACTTGGCATAACCATCCATATTATGCAAAGCATTTTAAAGATCTTGGTTTTGAAATAGGAAAGAAATATTCTGAAAATAAAATGAAGTTTGAAGATATCAAACCTCAGTTTTTCTCAAGAGTGCAAGCCCTTATTAAAAAGAGATATCAATTAAAAGCTTTAAATTTTACCAATAATAAACATATCCTGCCATACACAGATGAAATGTTTGATGTTTTTTCTAGTTCGTATGCTGTACTCTCATCTTTTGTTGAAATTAATGATGAACAACGTGAGTATTTCAAGAAAAAGTTTATAGGCTTTCTCAATCCTGAATATGTTAAGTTTATTTTAGATAAAGATGATAAATTAGTTGGCTTTGGTATTGTAACACCATCGTATGCTAAAGCATTGCAGAAAATTAATGGTAAGCTTTTTCCATTTGGAATTAAGCATTTGCTTCATGCTAAAAAGTATAGTAAAACTATAACCTTTTATTTAATTGGAGTTTTGCCAGAATACCAGAACAAAGGTGTTACTGCAATTATTTTTCATGAATTTCATAAAACATTTACCCAAAAAGGTATTAAAATGTGTATTAGAGGTCCAGAGTTAGATGATAATACAGCCATACATCAGTTATGGAAAAATTTTAAACCTGTTACCCACAAAAGACGATGTACTTTTAAAAAAGAAATACAATAAAAAAAGTCGCTCGAATGAGTGGCTTTTTTATTATTCTATACGTTAAAAATTATTCTCCTAATTCAGCAACTACAGCAGCTGATAATCTTTTATAAGTACCATTTTCTAAACGTTCTCTAATTGCAGAAAAAGCGATTAATGTTTCTTCAACATCTTTTAGAGTATGTGTAGCTGTAGGTATCATTCGCAATAAAATCACTCCTTTTGGAACTACAGGATATACTACAATAGAACAGAAAATTCCGTGTTTTTCTCTTAAATCTCGTACCAATGCCATTGCCTCTGGAACACTACCTTGTAAATACACAGGAGTTACACAACTTTGTGTGTTACCAATATCAAAACCACGTTCTTTTAAACCAGATTGTAATGCCTTTACAATTTTCCAAAGATTTTCCTTTAATTCTGGCATTGTACGTAACATGTCCAAACGTTTTAATGCACCTACTACGAGTTGCATTTGTAATGATTTGGCAAACATTTGTGAACGTAGATTATATTTCAAATAATCAATAACCTCTTTATCTGCAGCAATAAAAGCACCAGTTCCTGCCATTGATTTTGCAAAAGTGGCAAAATACACATCAATATCTTTTTGTACACCTTGTTCTTCGCCTGCTCCAGCACCTGTTTTACCTAAAGTACCAAAACCATGAGCATCATCTACAAGTAATCTAAAGTTATAATCTTTTTTAAGAGCAACAATCTCTTTCAATCTTCCTTGCTCGCCTCGCATACCAAAAACACCCTCAGTTATAACCAAAACACCTCCTCCTGTATGCTCAGCCATTTTAGTAGCTCTTTCTAAGTTTTTTTCTAAACTCTCAACATCATTATGCTTATAAGTAAATCGTTTTCCCATATGTAAACGCACACCATCGATAATACAAGCATGTGCATCAACATCGTACACAATAACATCATGTTTTGTAACCAATGCATCAATAGTAGAAAGCATTCCTTGGTAACCAAAATTTAGTAAGTATGCTGATTCTTTATTTACAAATTCTGACAGTTCATCTTGTAACTGTTCGTGTAAAGATGTGTGACCAGACATCATACGAGCACCCATAGGATATGCTGAACCATATTTAATTCCAGCTTCTCCATCAACTTTACGAACTTCTGGATGATTTGCTAATCCTAAGTAATCATTAATACTCCAAGTAATTACATCTTTTCCTTGAAACTTCATCCGATTGGAAATTTCACCTTCTAACTTTGGAAAAACAAAATAACCTTCTGCGTGAGAAGCCCATTTTCCTAATGGTCCTTTATCTCTATATATCTTTTCAAATAAATCCTTCATCTGTAATACGTCATTAGTTTAGTTGCAGCAAATTTAATCAATTAAATTTTCACAACACAATAATTTTATTTGCACTTATTTACAAATTCCTAACCATAAAAAAAACCTGCAACATCAATAATAATCAATGTTACAGGTAAATATTATTAATATATAATCTTAATCTATATACTGAATTTTTTTTATTGTAGCTTCATTCTTACTATCAAAAAAGCCTTGTTCTTCCATCCACTTATCGCTATATACTTTACTCATATAACGGGATCCATGGTCTGGAAATATAACTACAATTTTATTTCCTTTTTTAAATTCTCCTTCTTCATTTAATTGCTTAATTGCTTGAAATGCTGCACCACTTGTATAGCCAACAAATAAGCCCTCTGTTCTTGCAATTTCTCTCGAAGTATGTGCACTTTCTTCATCAGTTACTTTGATAAACTTATCTATAACATCAAAATCGGTTGCTGTTGGGATTAAATTTTTACCTAATCCTTCAATTCTATATGGATAAATTTCATTAGCATCAAACTCACGTGTCTCGTGGTATTTTTGTAAAACAGAACCAAAAGCATCTACTCCAATAATTTTAATATCTGGGTTTTGTTCTTTTAAATATTTTGCTGTTCCTGAAATAGTTCCACCAGTTCCGCTACATGCTACTAAATGTGTAATTTCTCCATCGGTTTGTTCCCAAATTTCAGGACCTGTAGTTTTATAATGTGCTTCAATATTTAACTCATTAAAATACTGATTGATATACACTGAACCTTTTATTTCTTCATGCAATCGTTTAGCAACTTGGTAATACGATCTTGGATCGTCTGCACTAACATGAGCAGGACATACATATACCTTGGCTCCCATGGTTTTAAGCATGTCTATCTTATCGGCTGATGATTTAGAAGATACGGCTAAAATGCATTCGTACCCTTTAATAATACTCACCATTGCAATACTAAATCCAGTATTTCCGGACGTTGTCTCAATAATAGTATCTCCCGGAGAAAGGATTCCTCTTTTCTCGGCTTCTTCAATAATGTAAAGTGCTATTCTATCTTTTGTGGAGTGTCCAGGATTAAAAGCTTCTACTTTTGCTAAATATTCACCTTTAAAATCTGAGGTTAATTTTTGAAGTCTAATAAGCGGTGTTTTTCCAATAAGGTCTAACACATTATCAAATACTTTTTTACTGTGTTTCATAAAATAATATTATGAGTTACATGTATTAAATGTAACTTTTAACTTGGCAAAAATATAATAATTTTTGGAATTTATGTGTTTTTTCCTTCCAAATCTAACAAAAAAGCATATTCTAATGCATCCTCTTTTAGTGATTCAAAACGTCCGGAAGCACCGCCATGACCAGCTTCCATGTTAGTTTTTAATAATAAAATATTATTTACTCTTTTAATGTTTCTTAGTTTAGCAACCCATTTTGCTGGTTCCCAATATTGTACTTGCGAATCGTGCAAACCTGCTGTAATTAAGAGGTTTGGATATGCTTCAGAGCCTACATTATCGTAGGGAGAATATGATTTTATATAATCGTAATACAACTCATCATTTGGATTTCCCCATTCGTCATACTCTCCTGTTGTTAACGGAATACTATCGTCTAGCATCGTAGTAATAACATCTACAAAAGGGACTTGTGCTACAATGCCATTATAAAGCTGAGAAGCCCAATTAACGATAACTCCTATTAACAAACCACCTGCGCTTCCTCCCATAGCATAATGGTGTTTTGCAGAAGTATAACCTTCTTCAATTAAGAAATTAGAACAGGCTATAAAATCGGTAAATGTGTTTTTCTTGTGAAGCAATTTTCCATTATCATACCATTGTCTTCCCAAATACTCGCCACCACGTACATGTGCAATAGCGTATATAAAACCTCTATCCAACAAACTCAGTCTTATGGTTGAAAAATATGGATCTATAGTTGAACCGTAAGAACCATAAGCATAGAGTAGCAAAGGTGTTTCTTTACTTTTTTTAGTATCAATGTGATGTACCAAAGAAATGGGAACTTTTGTGCCATCGTCTGCTGTTGCCCAAATACGCTCAGATACATAATTTTCTTTTTTGAACTTCCCTCCTAATACTTCTTGTTCTTTTTTGATTTCTTTGGTTTTAGTTCGCATGTCGAAATCTATAACCGATGCAGGTGTGGTTAACGAATGGTAACTATAGCGAAGGATAGTGGTATCAAAATCTACATTTGTTGTGGTATAAGCTGTATAAGTTTCGTTGTTAAATGGTAAATAGTACTCTTCTGAATTATCCCAAGGTTTAATTCTAATTTCGTTTAACCCATTGCGACGTTCGCTTATTACCAAAAATGCTTTAAAAATATCTATCCCTTCTAACATCACTTCTTCTCTATGTGCAATAACTTCTTGCCAATGTTCAATTTCTGTCGTATTTTCATTGGTCTTCATGAGCTTAAAATTGGTCGCCTTATCTGCATTTGTAACGATATAAAAATCATTTTCAAAATGATTGATACTGTATTCTAAACCTCTAACTCTGGGTTGAAATATTCTAAACTCGTCATTTGGAGTATTAGCATTTAAAATTTGATATTCAGTAGTTAGCGTGCTATAACTTGCAATTACAATATATTTTTTTGATTTTGTTTTTGAAACAGTAACACCAAATGTATCGTCGGTTTCAGTAAAAATAAGCGTATCATTTACAACTTCATCACCCAATTTGTGTTTATATATTTTATCTGAACGTAAAGTCTGCTCATTTTTAGATGTGTAAAAGAGCGTTTTATTATCGTTTGCCCAAGTGGCTCCTCCTGTAGTGTTCTTTATAGCTTTTTTATAAATTTTACCAGTCACCAAATTTTTAATATGAATCGTATATTGTCTGCGACTCACAGTATCTATTCCGTAGGACACTAAAGTATTATCAGGACTTATATTTATTCCAGTTAATTTAAAATATGTATGTCCTTTTGCCATCTCGTTACAATCGAACAAAATTTCTTCCGTGGCATCTAATATGGCTTTCTTCCGTGTGTAAATAGGGTAATCTTTTCCTTTTTCAAACTTAACAATATACCAATAGTCATTGTATTTATAAGGTACTGAGCTATCATTTTCCTTAATACGTGCCTTCATTTCTTCAAACAAATTGGTTTGAAAATCTTTAGTATGTTTTAGCATTGCGTCGCAATAGGTATTCTCGTGCTCTAAGTAATCAATCACTTCCGGATTTTCTCTATCGTTGAGCCAGTAATAATTGTCTATGCGAATGTCGTCATGTATTTTTAGTTGCTTTGGGACGATTTTAGCTTTGGGAGGATTTATAGGTTTGCTCATATATGAATCTTATTGAGTACGCAAAAATAAGATTATTATTTAATAGAATTAGAGAAATGAAAAAAGAGAAAAGAAAAGAAAAAGTAGTCCTGTGCTAACAGCCTAAAGAAATCAAGTAATGTGTTAACGTCATTACGAGGAACGTAGTGACGTGGTAATCTGTTTAATTAGAGTTTTAATCATGAGATTGCTTCACTGTGTTCGCAATGACGAAAGAAAAAAATAATGGATTGCTATTATATTTTATTTAAAACACCTAAAACCCTCTCATGCATGGCATCTGTATAATCCAAGTGTGTTACAATGCGTAGCTTTCCGCCTCCCATTCCAATAATTTTAATATTTTCATCTGCAAGATTTTGTACAAAAGCAGCTTCATCTACATCGTCATTTAACTCAAAAATAATGATATTGGTTTCAATAGGTTCAACGGTTTTTATTAGCGGTAACTGGCTTAAAACGTCTCCTATTTCTTTGGCTTTTTTATGGTCATCAACAAGTCTTTCAATATTATTATCTAAAGCATACAGCCCTGCTGCTGCAAGATAACCCACTTGCCTTAAATTACCACCAAATATCTTTCGAACGCGAATGGCGTTTTTCATAATCTCTTCGTCACCCACCAAAACCGAACCTATAGGACAACCCAAGCCTTTACTTAAACATACCGAAATGGTATCGAATACCTCACCATATTGCAATGCCGTTTCATTATTAGCAACTAAAGCATTCCAAATACGTGCGCCATCTAAATGGTAACCTAAATTATTATCGTCACATACTTTTCGAATTTTTAAAATCTCAGTAAAATCCCAACACGCTCCTCCTCCTTTATTGGTGGTATTTTCAACTGCTACCAAACTGGTTTGGCTGTAATAAAACGCATCTGGATTAATAGCCTCTATAACTTGATTTGCAGTAAACATACCACGATTACCATCAATAAGATTACAAGACGCTCCACTATTAGCAGAAACACCTCCAGCTTCATAATTGTAAATGTGCGCATATTTATCGCAAATCACCTGCTCACTCGGATTTGTATGCAGCTTTATAGCGGTTTGATTTGCCATACTCCCGCTAGGAAAAAACAAGGCGTTGCTTTTACCAAACATGTTGGCTATTTTTTCTTCTAGAGCATTAACGGTTGGGTCTTCTTTAAAAACATCGTCACCAACTTGTGCACTCATCATGGCATCCAACATGCCTTGTGTTGGCTTGGTTACGGTATCGCTTCTTAAATCTATTATCATATTCATTTCCCATTAATCCCGATAGCTATCGGGAGAAATCTTTTTTAGTTAATAATTTTATTTCTTAAGGTTTCGACTGCGCTCAACCTGACACTTAAATCAATTTGAGGTATAACTACAAATATCACTTCCAATTGGTGAACCATCAGGGATTTTTGGTGACGCCTCTAGTTTGAACTCTTCTGGTTCTTCATTAAAGCGTTTTATTAATCGCTTATATTGATTGGAATAATCTGAATTATCTAAGCCTTCATAAATTGATTTTATGGCTTTGTTTGCTATCGCATTCACTTGAAAATACGCATTATCATTAACCGCTAAATTCATAATGTATTTTAGCACATTTTGATTTATCATTTGTTGAACTTCATTTAAATATGCATCTTTATAATTTTTATTAAACGTTTGATTAATAATAGTTTGCAACACTTCATCTAAACTTAATTGATTGCTATCAATACTCTTTTGCTGTAACAAACGATTGGCACGTTGCGGATGCAACAATAAGCTCAAAGTCATATCACTTGCGGTAGATACCACACTTAAGGCATCAAAACCAACACCTGTTTTGCCTTTAAAAGATTCTCTTGTTCTTGGATATGCAAAAGCTCGTGGTGGAAATAAATCTAGTTTATTTTTCGGAATAGCCAATACTTCAGCATCTAGTGTTTTTAAAACTGTTTTAAGTGTTTTGCGTTGTTCTTTAACATCTACAAGTTTTGTGGTAAACTGTCCGTCTCCTTTAACCGCATAGTTATAATCTAATCCACCAACCACTTTTGTTGCTGCTTCAGTTTGATAACGATGAAAGAAATACAATGGCACAAACACATCTTCTAAAACTGAGTATGGTTCGTTAGTGCGAATGTTATCTTTTGAGAAATTTGAAATGGCTATTGCTCTCACTTTTAAAACCGCCTCTAATCCTTCAGAAGCCGTTTTACCATTATCCCAAAGGTGAGCCAAAGCATGTGCTCCTCCTTGCGGGCGTGCATCACTATCTGCAATAAAACGCAATCCATCATTCTTAGCTTTATCAAGTATTTTATTGAGTTCGGCTCTTTCATTTTCATTTTTATCAAATTCTGAATAACTATAAGCCACTGTTACTTTATCCCAATCACCAATACCTGTTGCATAAGCATTGCTTAAATCTATTTTATTTCCTTCTAATGTAATTAATGGATGTGGATAATCCATTACTGATGCTCTGTTGCTAATACTTGCAGCAAAGTTGTGCGTAAATCCTAAAGTATGACCGACTTCGTGTGCACCTAATTGACGTATTCTTGCCAATGCCATTTCTAACATCGGTTGGTAATTATAGTCACGTTCTGCAAATGGTTTATTCATCAAAGCTTGTGCAATTAAAAAATCTTGTCGTACACGTAAACTCCCTAAACTAACATGCCCTTTAATAATTTCTCCTGTTCTTGGGTCTACAACACTACCTCCATAACTCCAGCCTCTAGTAGAACGATGCACCCATTGAATAACATTGTATCTGCAGTCCATAGGATCAGCATCTGCAGGCAGCATTTTTACCTGAAAAGCATCTTTAAACCCAATAGCTTCGTAAGCTTGATTCCACCAACTGGCTCCTTTTAATAATGCAGAACGTACTGGTTCGGGAGTACCATTGTCTAAATAATAAATAATAGGTTCTTTGGCTTCACTAATTGCTGCATTAGGGTTTTTCTTTTCCAAACGATGCCGTATAACAAATCGCTTACGTATTTGTTCTTGGATAGGCGTTGCATAATCCATATAAGACATCGGAATAGCACCACTTCGTACATCAAAAACTCTAGGTTTATAATTATTATCAGGAAGCTCTATAAACGAATGATGTTGTGTTACTGTTACTAATGATGCCGTTGGTGTTACACTTCTTAAGTTGCGCCCTGTTGGTTGCCCTTTAAAAGTTAAGATTACATCAAACTCCACATTTTTTGGAAACGCTTTGGTGCGCTCCATATTCAATGCACTTTTACTGAGGTCTAATTTGTACATCCCTTCATTAGAACGTTTTAATCGGTTAGAAACGCCATGTGTATCCTGCATTAAAAAAGGTGTTATATCTATTATAAAACTATCATTTTTAGTTTCTATAATTTTAAACCCAAAAAGTACCGATTTGGCAAATGCTTGCTCTATACTTTTCCGTTCTAACTCATTATTAGTAATAGCTCTATAATCTTGGTTAGGTTGTACAAGTAGCAATTTATTTCCGGCTTTGATAAATTTTACAACGCGTTCCCCTCCTAATTGTCCTCTATCTAATCCTATGTTGTTGGAACCTATGCCGCTCGACAATGAACTTACATATAAAAATTCTTGGTCAAGATTCTTAACTTCAAGAAACATTTTATCTTGAGATTCTTCATAAAAGAAGTTAAAATAACCTTTAAAATTTTCTAGTTTCTTTTCGCTGAATGATTGCGAAAAACTAACACTAACCCATAATAATAAAATGGGCATGATATTATATTTTTTCATTTAGATTGGTTTACAGATAATAACTATATATTATTAATCTTGATTGGTATTATTCTTTGGAATTAGCTTATAAAACTACATAAATAAATGATTACAAAAAAGAATTAAGAACAAGCTTCTTTCTTTTTAACTTTTATAAAATAACTGGGTATTAATTTTCTCTAAAGATTATAAATTTTACTTTTGCTTAAAAGCAAATTATATGGTAACATCCGATCAAATTAAAGATCTTATTGAGCGCCTTGGTGCGTTAAGGAGGTATCTTTGACATTGATGCCAAAGAGATAGAAATACAAAACGAAGAGGAGCAAACGTTTGACCCTAATTTTTGGAATGACTCCAAAGCTGCTGAAATTATAATGAAATCGCTTCGTGCAAAAAAGAAATGGGTTGAAGACTTTAATACTCTAAAAGATTTTACCAGTGATTTAGAAGTACTTTATGACTTTTATAAAGAAGGTGAATCGACAGATGAAGAAATTGAAGCACAGTTTCAAAAAACAAAAGCTCTTTTAGAAGATATAGAGTTTAAAAATATGTTGTCCGATGAAGGTGATAGCTTAAGTGCAGTCCTTCAAATTACCGCAGGCGCTGGAGGAACTGAAAGTTGTGATTGGGCGCAAATGTTATTACGGATGTACTTGATGTATGCTGAAAAAAATAAATTCAAAGTACGTGAACTCAACTATCAAGAAGGTGATACCGCAGGAATTAAAACCGTAACTATTGAAATTGAAGGCGATTTTGCTTTTGGTTGGTTAAAGGGAGAAAATGGTGTTCATCGTTTAGTTAGAATCTCACCTTTTGATAGTAATGCAAAACGACACACTAGTTTTGCATCAGTTTACGTTTATCCTCTTGTTGATGATACCATAGAAATTGAAATTAATCCGGCAGATATTGAAATTGTAACAGCACGCTCAAGTGGTGCTGGAGGTCAAAATGTGAATAAGGTAGAAACCAAAGTACAATTAACGCACAAACCCACTGGCATACAAATTTCGTGTTCTGAAACACGCTCACAGCATGATAATAGAGCACGTGCATTACAAATGCTTAAATCGCAATTGTATGAAATTGAACTTAAAAAGCAATTAGCGCAACGTGAAGATATTGAAGCTGGTAAAATGAAGATTGAATGGGGAAGCCAAATACGAAATTATGTGATGCATCCTTATAAGTTAGTAAAAGATGTGCGCTCTGGGTATGAAACAGGAAATGTTGACGCTGTAATGGATGGACATATTGAAGCCTTTTTAAAAGCGTATTTAATGCTGATGGGGCAAAAATAAAAATTTATAATGAATAAAATTGATACCATAATTTTTGACCTAGGTGGTGTATTAATTGATTGGAATCCTGAATATGTATATTTAGAAGTGTTTCATGGTGATAGAGAAAAAATGCAATGGTTTTTTGATAACATTTGCACAAATGAATGGAATGAAAATCAGGATGCAGGATATCCAATGGCTAAAGCAACCCAAGAACGTATTGTACTTTTTCCAGAATACGAAGATCTAATTAAACTGTTTTATGGTCGTTGGGTTGATATGTTAGGTGATGAAATAACTGAAACTGTTGACATTCTTGATAAACTTATAAAATCAAAAAGTTACAAAATAGTTGCATTGACAAATTGGAGTCATGAAACCTTCCCAATAGCTTTAAATCGTTTCGAGTTTTTGCATTGGTTTGAAGGTATTGTAGTATCCGGTGAAGAAAAAACCAGAAAACCTTTTGTGGATATTTATAATATTACCTTGGAACGCTATAATATTAATGCTAAAAATTCAGTATTCATCGATGACAATTTAATAAATGTAAATACTGCTAATCAATTAGGAATACATGGTATTCATTTTAAAGAGGCCGCACTTCTTAGCGATCAATTAAAAAAATTTAAAATTTATATATAATGATAAAAATATACCATAATAACAGATGTAGTAAATCCCGTTGTGGATTAGATATTTTAGAACAATCGGGGAAACCTTTTGAAGTCATTAAATATTTGGAAGACCCACCTACTACTAATGAATTGGAAGCTATTATAAAACTACTTGGGATTAAACCTATCCAACTGGTTAGAAAAAATGAAGCTATTTGGAAAGAAAATTTTAAGAGTAAAAACCTTTCTGATATGGAAATAATTGACGCCATGTCTACTTACCCTAAACTTATAGAGCGACCAATAATAATAAATGGCAATAAAGCTGTAATTGGCAGGCCTCCTGAGACTATTCTTGATATTATTTAAACTATACTCTTAACTTGATATCTTTTCTTTTAACAGAACTTTAACCAAAATACCTTAAACCTTACCATATTTTTGGTGTCAAATCTCCAAAAATAAACATGAATAAATTTTTTCTAACCATAACTGTCATAGGGTTATTTATAACTACTATAAATGCTCAAGGGCCTGAACCTAGAGAGGTTACAATATCTGGTAAAGTAATTGATAACGAAACAAAACAACCTTTAGAATATGCCACCATTTCTTTTTTTAGCAAAAAACAAAATAAAATCATAACTGGAGGCATTACAGATATTAAAGGAGATTTTGGCATTTCAGTTCCTACAGGAATATATGATATAGCTATTGAATACATTTCATTTAAGACCCAAAATATTACAAATAAAAAAATTACTACTAATGAAAATATCGGGACGTTTTCTTTAGATATTGATGCTGAAGCTTTAGATGCTGTTGAAATTATTGCTGAACGAACTACAGTAGAAATTAGATTGGACAAAAAAATATATAATGTTGGTAAAGACCTTACTGTTAGTGGCGGAACTGTTAGTGACGTACTGGACAATGTGCCTTCTGTTTCCGTTGATGCCGAAGGCAATATTGCATTGCGCGGCAATGATAATGTTCGTATTCTAATTAACGGTAAACCATCTGGCTTGGTAGGTTTAAATTCTACCGACGCATTACAACAACTTCCAGCGGAAGCCATCGAAAAAGTGGAAGTCATTACATCTCCTTCTGCTCGTTATGAATCTGAAGGTACAGCAGGTATATTAAATATTATACTCCGTAGAAGTAAACTACAAGGACTAAATGGTGCCCTAACGGGTAATATTGGTAATCCGGATGCCGCAGGCATTTCGGGAAATATTAATTACAGAACTGGCGATATCAACTTTTTTAACACGTCTTCTTATAGTTATAGAGAATCTCCCGGACATTCTTACACTTTTACCAGATATAAATCGGACGGAACGTTTCTTGATGAAAAAAGTAATTGGACAAGAATTAGGAAAGGATTAACTACAAATGTTGGATTGGAATGGTATCTAGATGATTCAGCATCCATTACTTCATCGCTGGTTTATAGTAATAGTGATAACGAAAATAATTCGGTTACTAAATTATTACAGTTGGATCAAAATCAAGCTATAACTGGAGAAACTACACGACTAGATCCTCAATTAAGTGATTTTAAAACTATTCAATATTCTTTAAATTTTACTAAAGATTTTAAAAAAAGTGGTCATAAACTTACTTTCGATTTTCAGTATGAAGATAATAACCAAAATGAAAAATCACTTATTATTGAGAATGATTTGGATTCTGAAAATAATCGAACTTTGGAAGATGGCACTAGTCTATTATTACGATCGGATTACGTGCTTCCAATTGGAGAGAACAGTCAATTTGAGTTAGGGTATCGTGGAGATTTCGATAAAAAATCAACCGATTATAGAGTAGAACTTTTTAACCAAACTTCTAACGAATTTGAAATTGATACTAACTTATCTAATCTTTTTAATTTCAATATTTATATAAACGCAGCATATACACAATTTGGAAGTAAACTAAACAAATTTTCATATTTATTAGGTCTTCGCGCAGAAAACACAAAAGTAATAATCGATCAACCAACAAGTGGCGATTTTAAAAAGAAAAATTATACCGAATTATTTCCAACCGTAAATTTGAATTATGAATTTAGTGAAAATGAAAGTATTACTTTAGGGTTTAGCAGACGTTTAAGACGTCCTCGTGGGTTTTTTCTAAATCCTTTTCCTTCTAGATCCAGTCTTACAAATGTTTTTCAAGGGAATCCGGATTTAGATCCCAGTTATTCAGGTAAATTCGATTTAGGCTATTTAAAACGCTTTGGAAAATTTTTGTTAAGCTCTTCTTTATATTACCAACATACAAAAAATGTTATCAATTTTGTAAGTATCGTTACAGGAGAATTTGTTGATGTTAATGGTCAAAGTTTACCAGTAATTAATAGAACACCAATAAATATAGCTACCGATGACCGTTATGGTTTTGAATTTAATTTAAACTATAATCCAACTAAAAAATGGCGTATTAATAGTGATTTCAATTTATTTAAAACTAAAACGGATGGCGCTTTTGATGGAACTTCTTTTAATGCGAATAATGTAAGTTGGTCCTTTCGATTGAACAATAAATATACCTTACCAGGAAAGATAGATTGGCAAACAAACATGCGTTATAGAGGTCCGAGGGACGATTCTCAAAACAAAAGGAAAGGTACCTTTTTTGCGAGTATGGCGTTTAGTAGAGATTTATTTAAAGACAAAGCATCGATTGCATTCAATATTAGAGATTTATTCGATAGTGGTAAATTTAGAGGAGATGTAGAAACAGAAACATTTTTTAGTACTAGAGATATTCAATATCGTGGTGGCCGTAGCGCAAACTTGTCATTCACATATCGTTTTAATCAAAAGAAAAAACGACAACGAAATGGAAATGGTGGAGATTTTGAATTTGAAGGATAAATAGTTAACATCTAACTTTATAAAACAAAAAAGGAAGCACAATGTGCTTCCTTTTTTTAAACTAAAATATTTATTTATAATGTTAATGCTTCACGCTTCGCTTTTTTCTCTGCTCTATTTTCTTTAAAACGTTCTAATAAAGAACCTCCTATCCAATAAGGGATAACAAAAGTGATTAAAAAAATCATTAGCCAAAACCCAATTGTAAAAATGGCTAAAAATGCTAAAAAGCCTAAATATTGATTAAAATCAAACATAATTCTGTGAGTGTTTTAAAAATCTTGCACAAAGATAAGTGAAACCATTATGTTAAACAATAGTTATATTAAGATTTATTAACAGTTTAATTTTAATTTAAACTTGGTTGTGGTGTAAATCTCAAATATGGTTTAACTTCCTTATATCCCATTGGGAAAAGCTCAGGTATTTCATCGTTAGTAACAGAAGGTACAATAACACAATCATCTCCATTATTCCAATTAGCTGGTGTGGCCAATTTTTGATATGCCGTTAATTGTAATGAGTCAATAACACGTAAAAGTTCATCAAAATTACGACCTGTTGACGCTGGATATGTAATTGTTAGTTTGACTTTCTTATCTGCCCCAATAACGAATACAGATCTAACGGTTAATTGACTATCAGCATTTGGGTGAATCATGTCATAGAGCATAGATACTTTTCTATCTTCATCAGCAATAATTGGAAAATTTACTATTGTGTTTTGTGTTTCATTAATATCTCTAATCCAACCATTATGAGAGTCGATACCGTCTATACTTAAAGCCACAACTTTAACATTACGCTTGTCAAATTCAGCTTTATATTTTGCAACTGTACCAAGCTCCGTTGTACAAACTGGTGTATAATCAGCTGGATGTGAAAATAATATTCCCCAACCATTTCCTAACCATTCATGAAAATTAATAACTCCTTCGGTTGACATAGCAGTAAAGTTTGGGGCTTCATCTCCTAATCTAATGGTTGCCATTGTTTAAATATTTAATTGTTAGTAAAAAGGCTTTATATAAAGAAACCATTTAAATATTTGCAGATAACATCGCTACTATTGCACGATTTTATAAGGTAGTCAATTTTTAATACTTTAGACTCGAAAAATGAAATTAGTTAACAAAATAAATTGTATATAATTAAGATTAATAAATGATAAATATTAAGCTAATAATCTTAGCCTTTCAAAGATTTTTAGAACCGCACTTTTTTATCTAGCATTGTTGATTATAAACTACTCCCTCTGCTTGCATTATTTCTTCAACTTTTTTACATAAACTATTAAAATATATCTTGGCAATAAATTCAACAATAAAATAATATATAATTCCAAAAATTGGAAGAATTGAAAACACCACAAAGTCCATAAATCCATGATTTAAAATTTGATATGACGAAACAATAGCCATTACAACTGCAAAAACTATGGCAATAGCACGATGTACCTCAAAGGGTTCACCATCAACTCTTTTAAGTATCAACTTGCTTTTAAGGTCACTATCATCAACATTAATACAGCTTATATGTAGTTTTATGAAAGGATTTGTAGATGGGTTTGAATATCCAAACATCTTGGTTTTATAAACTATAAAACCTCTAAAATTTGTGTGTTCACCCGAAAGATTAAATCTCTTGGTAGATGTTTCACGCATAATTTCATCGCGAATAATTCCGTTCAGTATACTTTCTGAAACATGAATGATATATATAATAGATCTTTTGTTCAATTTACGATTAACGGTTTATCACCCTTTTAATTAAGTGAAGTTATATTTTTAATCATAAGAAATCAATAATTTCATACCTTTTCAAAGTAAAACTTATTAACAACATTTCTTTTAAAAAACTAACACTTAACATAAACAAAAATACTTTAAAACACTTAACTTTGTAATTCAAATAAATCTATTGCAACTATGGCTTACAGAATAGAAAAAGATACCATGGGCAACGTTAAAGTACCTAATGATAAACTTTGGGGTGCTCAAACCGAACGTTCAAAAAATAACTTTAAAATAGGATCTGCTGCCTCCATGCCTTTAGAAATTGTATATGGATTTGCATATCTTAAAAAAGCAGCAGCTTATACCAATTGCGAATTAGGAGTTTTAACAATTGAAAAGCGTGACTTAATTGCCCAAGTCTGTAATGAAATACTTGAAGGAAAACACGACAATCAGTTTCCACTAGTGATTTGGCAAACAGGATCGGGAACACAAAGTAATATGAATGTGAATGAAGTAATTGCCAACAGAGCACACCAAATTGCTGGTAAGGTTATTGGGGAAGGTGAGAAAACTATTCAACCCAATGACGATGTAAACAAATCACAATCGTCTAACGATACATTTCCTACTGGAATGCATATTGCAGCTTATAAAAAAGTGGCTGAAAATACCATTCTAGGTATTACACAATTACGAGACACACTTAATAAAAAATCTGAAGCATTTAAAGGTGTTGTGAAAATTGGTAGAACACATCTTATGGATGCTACACCACTAACTTTAGGCCAAGAATTTTCTGGATATGTATCTCAATTAGACCATGGAATAAAAGCTCTTAAAAACACATTACCACATTTAAGTGAACTCGCTTTAGGTGGTACTGCAGTTGGTACTGGTTTAAACACTCCAAAAGGCTATGATGTGCTAGTATCAAAATATATAGCAGAATTTACAGGATTACCTTTTGTTACTGCTACAAATAAATTTGAAGCATTAGCTGCTCATGATGCCATTGTAGAAACTCATGGCGCTTTAAAACAATTAGCTGTATCCTTAAACAAAATTGCTAACGATATACGTATGATGGCTTCTGGACCACGAAGTGGAATTGGAGAAATTAATATTCCTGCGAATGAACCTGGAAGTTCCATTATGCCAGGAAAAGTAAACCCTACACAATGTGAGGCTTTAACCATGGTTTGTGCTCAAATTATGGGTAACGACGTTGCCATTACTATTGGTGGTACACAAGGGCATTATGAACTAAATGTCTTTAAACCAATGATGGCTGCCAACCTATTACAGTCTGCACAATTATTAGGAGACGCTTGTGTAAGCTTTGATGTAAACTGTGCTACAGGCATAGAGCCAAATAAAGCTGTAATTGAACAGTTACTTAACAACTCCTTGATGCTAGTAACCGCATTAAATACAAAAATTGGGTATTACAAAGCGGCAGAAATTGCTAATACTGCTCACAAAAACGGAACTACTTTAAAAGAAGAAGCTATTAACTTAGGCTATGTAACAGCCGAAGAATATGATGCATGGGTAAAACCAGAACATATGGTTGGGAGCTTAAGCTAAACCGTATAAAAAATTATAGCTACAAAAAAAGCAAGTGAAAACACTTGCTTTTTTAGATTGGTTAGTTAGTTATTAACCTCTTCTTAGGATATTATGTATAATTATTATGGTATAAATGTATTATTCTTAAACAAAATAATTATTATCATATGTTTAGATATATTTAATCAATTCATTTTTTTTCTTATCCTACTCAATTGTACTGGAGTAATATTTAAAAAGGAGGCAATTTGATACTGTGGAATCAGGCCATCAATATTTGGTATATGCTTTCTAAGTTTAATATATCGTTGCGTAGCATCTAAAGATAAAAGCTCAATATTACGTTTTTCATAGCCAATAAAAACCTGTTCTAAAATTTTAGAATATAATAAACTAACGCTTAAATTTTCTTTACATAAATTCACCATATCTATATAAAGAAACTCGTAAACTTTACAATCGGTAAGCGTTTCATAAGTTAGTTTTGAAGGCTTACTACTAATTAATGCAGTAAATGAAGACACAAAACTAATTGGGGAAAAAATATTTTTAGTATACAGTTTACCTTCTTCAGAATTTATATAAGCACGCATTAATCCTGATACTAAAAAATAATATTTTGTAGGAATCTCTCCTGTTCTTGTAATCGTTGTTTTTGCCTTTATTCGTCTAAATGTAGCAAGTTTTTTAAGTGTATCAAATGTATCCTCTGAAATATGAGAAAATGAATTTAAGTAATCAAAATTTGGACGCATACTATTAAATTTGTTACCTTTTTGACTACTCAAAGTTAACCCTTTTACTCACTTTGGTACTAATTATTCTATTATTTGCAAACAAACTAGTTTAACTGCAACAATTAAAAGGCCTTTTTCAACTCAGTAAAATTTATTCAATCCATAACTACAATACTCCCAATAAATCCAATTGTTTATATTATACATTAATTTTTTATCCTAAATTTATGCCATAAACTATTCTTTACAAAGTTAAGCATGACAACATTAATATTTAATATTAAAGCACTTCTTCAAATTAGAAATTCTAATGTTATCAAGGTTTCTGGAAAGGAAATGAAACAACTACCTACTTTAGAAAACGCTTATGTTTTAATTGAAAATACTACTATTAAAGATTATGGCAGTATGCAAGATTTAAATGGAATAAATGCTGATAAGACTATAGATGCTAACGGTAAAATGGTACTACCCTGTTGGTGTGATTCCCATACTCATATTGTATATGCTGGCCATAGAGAACAAGAATTTGTTGATAGAATTAACGGATTAAGCTATGCTGAAATTGCTAATCGTGGTGGAGGGATATTAAACTCATCTAAAACACTTCAAAATACAAGTGAAGACGAGTTATACTATCAGTCCGTTATGCGTGTAAAAGCAGTTATGAAACTTGGTACTGGAGCCATTGAAATTAAATCGGGTTATGGGTTAACCATTGATGCTGAACTAAAAATGTTGCGGGTAATACAACGCATTAAGGAAGATTTTCCAATTGAAGTTAAAGCAACATTTCTTGGTGCTCATGCAATACCAAACACATACAAAGATAATAAGGAAGGGTATTTAAATCTTATAATTAAAGACATGCTCCCAAAAATTGCAAAAGAACAATTAGCCGATTACATTGATGTTTTTTGTGAAAAGGGATACTTTTCACTAGAAGATACTGACAAAATTCTTTCAGCTGGAAAAGAATATAATCTTATTCCCAAAATTCATGTCAATCAATTTAATGCGTTTGGTGGCGTTGCTCTTGGCGTAAAACATAAAGCACTTTCTGTTGATCATTTAGAAGAATTAAACGACAAAGATATTATAGCACTCAAAAAAGGTGGTACAATGCCAGTGGCTTTACCTTCGTGCTCCTACTTCTTAAGTATTCCATACACACCAGCAAGACAAATTATTGACGCTGGTTTACCTCTGGCTCTTGCTACCGATTATAATCCAGGATCTACACCAAGTGGAAATATGAATTTTGTAATAAGCACTGCCTGCATTAAAATGAAAATGACACCAGAAGAAGCTATTAATGCAGCCACCATAAATGGTGCTTATGCAATGGGAATTTCTGAAATATGTGGAAGTATTACCAAAGAAAAAAAAGCAAACCTAATTATTACTAAGAATATACCAAGTTATAATTATTTACCATATACTTTTGGTGATAATCACATAGATTCTGTGATTATTAACGGAGAACTGATAATATAAAAAGCCTTAAGAAAGTTCTTAAGGCTTTAAAATCAAATTTAATTTTTTTATTTCAATGCAAATTCGGTTGTAGATACTAAAGATTTTTCATCAAATACATTTACAATATAACGTCCCTTTGCAAACTTTTTAGCTCCTCTTGCTTCAATAAATTCACAAATATCTAAGTTTCTAGATTCGTAGTTAAACTTGCTTATTAAACTATAGTTAAGTGTAACTTCGTCAAATTGAATCTGCTCATTTAACCCTAAAACATTACTCTGTGGATCTAAAACCTGTACAAAAAATTCTTTATCTCCTTGAGCTACTAAATTATTTTTAGTGACTGTATAACAAATTCTAATTTTATCTGCTCTTTTTGCTCTTTCAGTAGGTATTAATTTTCCTGAAGTACGTACAATAACTCCAAATCCTTTTAATCCAGCTGTTGTTAACACAGATGCGTTTTCAACAATATCAGCAAGTTCTGTATTTTGTACTAATAAGGAATCGTTAAACATTGTACTGGCTTCCAATTCTACTTTGGTACTATCTAATGATGAAGCAAGTAATACATTTTCTACTTTTAAGGAATCATTTTCAGCTAAAATAACATCCATTTCTTTTTGCAATGCTAAAAATTTCTTTTTGTATCTCCACAAACTTCTAACATTGTTATCAGAAACTTTAAGAGAATCCATCAATCCTTTAATACGTTCTCTAGCTTCAACTAATTTTTGGTTAGCAACTTCGTTTTCACCTATCGCAACATCAAATTGTGCTGCCATATTGTTTAAATCTTTTAATACTAGTGCTTTTTCTTCTGTCAATTGTTTTTTAGTTTCAGCGCTTTCATTATATAATGAATACGAATAAAATGCAGTACCTACCAGTAATAATACTGCGATACTTAAAATTACTTTTAAGCTTCTATTGTTGTTTGCAGCTTTGTCTTCCATAATTGTTAATTTGTTTGTGTTAAACCTACTAATTTTATTTGTTGATTAATATTGTTAAAAGTAAATAATTACGTTCTAGTTACCTTAAGATTTGTCTTATTATTTAGTAGACAAACTTTTACTTTATTACAAAAATTAGAAACCGATTCCAATTAAATACTCATTATAGCAATATATACGAACAACATAAATATTTGGATGTTTACAATACGATATTTAGTACTCCTTGTACTACTCGAATTATTGCATATTAATGTATATCAACAATTTAGACTATTTATGCTTGTAGTAAAAGTTTTGTTAAAAAAAGTATTCGAAATACTAATTCAGGGCAATTACTTATTTAGGCATATTAAATTTTTAATAATGAACAAAAACTTTCTGGACAAACTAAAAGCAGTTAATACTTAATCCTTTATGCTTATGAATAAGGCGTTAAAGAATTTTAAATATTGGAAACAAACCCAAAATCTAGTAGATTAATCGTATAGTTTATTCATTTATAGTTGTTTACTTAAATAAAAATTATATCTTTGAAATGCTATTAACCCAAATCGCAACCTAAATGTTTTACAATTTACCATCAAAAATTAGCACATTACTTCTGATAGAACAATCAAGTATTGTTACTATTCTAATTATTACAGTTTCCTTTTTCTTAATATTATTGATTCTAGGTATTAGAAAATCGTTTAAGCTAAAAGCTGAGAATGAAAAACTAAGCAAAAAAAGATCCTTACAATCGGAAGAAGATAACAAAGAATATAAAGACTTTACTGAAGGTCATTTATACGACAATTAAATGTAATCCAGGATATGTATAAAAAAACCTGCAATTGCAGGTTTTTTTTTATTATCTAATTAGTTTCTTATATTTTATACGCTTTGGCATTATATCACCCCCAAGGCGTTTCTTTTTATTTTCTTCATAATCGCTAAAACTACCTTCAAAGAAATACACTTGAGAATCACCTTCAAAAGCTAAAATATGTGTACAGATTCTATCTAAAAACCATCTATCATGACTAATCACAACAGCACAACCAGCAAAATTTTCTAATCCTTCTTCTAAGGCTCTTAATGTATTGACATCAAGGTCATTAGTAGGTTCGTCTAAAAGTAATACATTGCCTTCTTCTTTAAGTGTCATTGCCAAATGCAAACGATTACGCTCTCCTCCTGATAATAAACTCACTTTTTTATTTTGCTCACTTCCAGAAAAATTAAATCGACTTAAATATGCACGAGAGTTTACTTGTTTTCCTCCCATCATGACTAACTCTTGTTCATCGCTAAAGTTTTGCCATATAGTTTTATCCGAATCTATATTAGAATGCTTTTGATCAACATAAGCAATTTTAGCAGTATCTCCTACTTTAAATTCTCCATTATCAGGGCTTTCTTCTCCCATAATCATTTTAAAAATAGTAGTTTTACCAGCTCCATTTGGACCAATAACACCTACTATTCCTGCTTGTGGGAGTTTGAATTTTAGATCATCGTAAAGCAATTTATCATCATAGCATTTACTTACGCCAATAGCTTCAATAACATTAGTGCCAAGTCTGGGTCCATTAGGAATATAGATTTCAAGTTTTTCATCCAATTGCTTCTGGTCTTGGCTCATTAATTTATCATAGTTCTTCAAACGTGCTTTTTGCTTTGCTTGCCTTCCTTTGGCTCCTTGACGTACCCATTCTAACTCACGCTCTAGCGTTTTTTGACGCTTTGATGCCGTTTTACTCTCTTGTGCCATTCGTTTAGACTTTTGATCTAACCAAGAAGAATAATTTCCTTTCCATGGAATGCCTTCTCCTCTATCTAGTTCTAATATCCATCCTGCAACATTATCTAAAAAGTATCTATCGTGAGTAACAGCAATTACTGTTCCTTTATATTGTGCCAAATGATGCTCCAACCAATGTACAGATTCTGCATCTAGGTGATTTGTAGGTTCATCTAATAATAATACATCTGGTTCTTGTAATAACAAACGGCATAATGCTACACGACGACGCTCACCACCAGAAAGAATTTCAATCTTTTTATCACTATCTGGAGTTCGTAAGGCATCCATTGCAATCTCCAATTTTGTGTCTAATTCCCATGCATTAGCAGCATCAATTTGATCTTGAAGTTCTGCCTGCTTGTCCATAAGCTTTTGCATCTTTTCTGGATTGGAATAAACTTCTTCCAAGCCAAACATATCATTTATTTTGTTGTATTCATCAAGAATAGCAACTGTTTCTGCAACACCTTCTTTTACAATTTCTAAAACTGTTTTATTTTCGTCTAATTGTGGTTCTTGCTCTAAAAACCCCACTGTATAATCCTGAGAGAACATTACATCTCCTTGATAATTCTTATCAACGCCAGCTATAATTTTTAACAATGTAGATTTACCAGAACCGTTAAGCCCAAGAATTCCAATTTTGGCTCCGTAAAAAAAACTTAAATAAATATTTTTTAAAACAGGTGTATTTGCACTCTTAAATGTTTTGGTAACACCAGACATTGAAAAGATTACCTTTTTATCATCGCTCATTATACTCTACCTTTTAATGCATTAAATACCCAAGCAATAGCAAAAAAGCCAAAGCCTACTGCTGCTAAACCCCAACCAACAACTTCATTATATCTAAAAGCACCAAGTGCAATTAAACCAAGTCCAACAAAAATCATTATAAAAGTTGCCCAAGCCAATACTGTGTTTTTATTCATTGCCATACAATTTTGTTTTATAATTAAGGAAACACAAATATCGACATTTTTTCAATAAAAAAAAGTACCCATTTTCGGATGCTTGCTTCTAACTCACAGGAAGAAATCCCATTTTACCTTGCTGGAAATCTCGCATGGCTTCCATAATTTCAGTTTGAGTATTCATAACATATGGTCCCCAACTTGCCACATGCTCTTTAAACGGTTTACCAGATAAGAATAATAGCTTACTTTTTGTATTCCCTTTTATTGAAAACCCCTCTCCATCTTGATGAAATTCAATAAGTTGATTTTCATCTTGAATCAAAGCTTCATTACCATTAATTGTTACACTTCCATTTAATAAATAGATTAAACTTAGATGTTCCTGATCAATCTCAAGCTCATAAAAACCATCCTTATCTACATCAATCATATAGGCATTAACCAAAGTTTGTGTGGCTATTTTTCCAGATTTACTTTCAAGATGACCAGCAATTATTTGAATATTAACCTTACCATCACTTGAAGTGACAAGTTTAAAGTCTTCTTTCTTTACGTGTTGATAATTGGGCTGAATCATTTTTTTTTCTGCTGGCAAGTTTAACCAAAGTTGAATGCCTTCGAGTGTTCCTCTTCGCTTTACAAACGCTTTTGTTGGACCCTCTGCATGAATTATTCCACGTCCTGCGGTTGTCCATTGTACATCTCCTGCTTTTACAACACTTTCGTGCCCCAAAGAATCACGATGCAATTGTTCGCCTTGTATTAAAAATGTTACAGGTTCAAATCCTCTATGAGGATGTGGTCCTAAATCAAATGGATTATTCTCTTCATCTATTGTATATGGTCCATAATGGTGCAATAGTACAAATGGGTCTATCATCTCTATTTTTTGAGTTGGTATAGGTTGTCGTAACCTAACTGGTCCCATGTTTACAAAATCACTTCGCTCTACTGTTTTAATTGTGTTTAGTTTCATTTTTACTTTTTTTAATATTTTCCATGGAAAATATATTTATAAATTTTTTATCTTATTTTATCTAGTAAATCACTTAATTGTTCTGCTTCATTTTGAGTCAAATTTTCGAGGTAATCTTCCTTCATATTCTTATCTATTTTTTGCAATAAACTTAAACCATTGTTTGTGATTTGAATATGAACTACACGCCTGTCTCCAGGACACGCAATACGTTCAATAAGGCCTTTATCACAAAGCTTATCCATTAATCGCGTTGCATTTGGTGCACGTTCTAACATACGCTCTTTTATTGTATTTACCTTTAGTGGTGTTTTTGCACCACGTAATATTCTTAATATATTAAATTGTTGTGGCGAAATACCAAAGGGTTTAAAGAAAGTATTTTGCTGACTACTAATCCAGTTAGCTGTATAAATTAAATTGAGCAATGCCTTTACTTTATTGTTTGGAAAATTAGAGTTTATGTCTTTAGAAATATCTCCCATAAAAAACAGGTTTACTTAATACTTTTTTCAATTCTTCTATCAGGAACTATCCACATTATAGCAACAAAGATATAGCAGAAAACTGCAATCCAAGGATTAATAAAACTTAGTATTAATCCAATTAAATATATTATCATAGATAATTTTCCCTTATAATCTTTACCAATAGCCTTTCTTAAAATAAAATCTTTACCATGATGATGAATAATGGTATTTTGTAAAATAAAAAAAGCAATACCACTCATTAGTAAAACAAAACCATAAACACTTATTGGCACTGGTTCTAAATGATGTTCTCCTATCCATGAAGTTGCAAAAGGAATGAGAGATAACCAAAACAATAAGTGCAAATTTGCCCAAAGTATTTTTCCGTTAACCTTTTCAGTTATCATAAATAAATGGTGATGATTATTCCAATAAATTCCTAAATAAATAAAACTCAAAAGATAACTTACAAAAGATGGAGCTATTGGGATTAAGGCCTTAAAAGTAACTTCTTCAGGTACTTTAAATTCTAATACCATAATCGTAATTATTATGGCCAGTACACCATCACTAAAAGCTTCGAGTCTGTTTGTTTTCATAATTATCCTTTAAATTCAGCTTTTTTATGTGCACCATCACAATACGGTTTATTTTGTGAAACACCACATCTGCAAAACGCAGTTGTTTTTTCCTTCACCTCTTTTTTACCATTACAATTTGTAACTTCCATGGTCCCATGAACCAGTAATGGTCCATTTTCTAAGACATCTATTTTAGTTGTTTCTTCCATTTCTATCTGATTTTCTATACTATTAGATTTATAAGTTAAGGCTCCTGAAGGACAAGCATCAATTTGAGAAATTAATTCTTCAGAAGTTGTATTTTCAATTGTAATCCATGGTTTAGCATTTGGGTTATAAACATTCGGCAATCGTTTTACACACTCAGCTGCATGAATACACATTTTGGGTTTCCAAATAACAGTAAATCCTTCGTTTGAATATTCCTTAATTATTTCGCTGTTAGAACTCTTACTATCATTATTTAAATTGCTTGCTCTAGTTTTTTAATGGCTTCTTCAAAATCACTCCTTAATTGTGAATTTACTATTTTATCTTCTAAAAAATTTAGATTGAATGAAGGTAGTGAAAAATATGCTATTATATTCCCTCCCATATGCGGGAAACGTCCTTTTGCTATTTCTAATACTGAGGCTCCTCCTCTGCCTCCTGGCGATGTTGCCATAAGTAACATAGGTTTATTATTCCATAGCTTACCATCTATTCGTGACATCCAATCAAATAAGTTTTTAAAAACGGATGAATAAGCGCCATTATGTTCTGCCAATGATAATACAATCCCATCAGAAGACTTTATCTCATCCAAAAACTTTTGGGCATTTTCTGGTATACCATGTTCTGTTTCATAATCAATTCCATAGAGCGGTAATTCAAAATCGTTTAAATCGAGAACTATAACTTCTACTCCATTAATTTGGTTTGTTGCATATACTGCCAATTGCTTGTTTATTGAATTTTTACTGTTACTTCCTGCAAATGCTAATACCTTTTTCATGTTTTCTATATAATATTTGCCAAAGATAAGAAAAAGAATTATATATTCCAAGGAATATGTTTCCATGTAATATTATTAAATAATTCAGTGATTAAAATAAGATTCTCTCTTTCGTGGGAAAAACTTCTTTTGTACATTAGCCTCAAACAAA
>CAYQME010000020.1:0-39194 GCA_964418645.1 uncultured Flavobacteriaceae bacterium | reverse complement strand
TTGTAAAGCCGATGATAATTACACCGAAATTTATTTAAATACCAATAAAAAGAAATTGGTAAGTAAGACACTTAAATACTTTGAGGAGGCTTTAACAAGCTCTAGTTTTGCAAGAGTACATAAAAGTTACTTAGTTAATGTTAACGAAGTGATTAAATATAAAAAAGGAAAAGGCGGAAGTGTGGTTTTGAGTAATGGGAAAGAAATTATGGTGTCAGCCTCTAAAAAATCAGATTTATTGTCTTATTTTAAATAATAAACATGTCACTTCGAGTGATTCTGATTTTTATAGGAATTGTATCGAGAAGCTTTAGAGTTTATTAAGTTATCGATAACTTTTTCGTCGAAAAAAACTCGAACTAACAATTGTAGTATTTTATAATATAAAATCATGCCAATAATAAAGCAAGTAAACGGAAAATTACCTCAAATCCCTGAGGATTGTTACATTGCCGAAAACGCAACTATAGTTGGAGACGTAAAAATGGGAAATCAATGTAGCGTGTGGTTTAATGCTGTAATACGAGGAGATGTGCATTACATTAAAATAGGAAATAAAGTGAATGTACAAGATGGTGCAGTAATTCATGCTACCTATAAAACATCACCAACTAATATTGGCAACAATGTATCGATTGGTCATAATGCGATTGTACATGGATGTACCGTAAAAGACAATGTTTTAATTGGCATGGGAAGTATTGTAATGGACGATTGTATTGTAGAAAGTAATAGTATTATTGCTGCTGGATCTGTAGTTACTAAAAATACGAGAGTAGAATCTGGAAGTATTTATGCAGGTATTCCCGCTAAAAAAGTGAAGGATATTAATAAAGAACTAATTTCAGGAGAAATACATCGTATTGCAGATAATTATATAAAATATTCTGGATGGTATGAGTAAAATTATAAGTGTTCTATTATGCTGTATTTCAATTTTTGGATGTAAAAATATTGATAATAAGTTAAGCGATAAATTACAACTCAAATTTTTAGATGAGTTTGTTTTAGCAGATGATATTGTAGTAGATAGCACTCTTGTGGGTGGCTTGTCTGGCATTGATTATTACAACGGGTTGTATTATCTAGTATGTGATGATGCCAAGGATCCTAGATTCTATGAAGCAAATATTATAATTAGTGATACTAAAATATCTAACATTACCATTACTAAAGTGGTTAAAATAAATGATAGTTCTAAATATTTAGATTTAGAAACCATTAGATATGATAGTAATGTAAATCAGATATTTCTAACTAGTGAGGGGCATATTAATAAGCAAAAACCCCCTTTATTTTTTAGTGTTAATTCTGAAGGAGATATTGCAAATGAATTTAAAATTCCTTTAGCATTTTATCCAAACAGTATTGAAAAGCCAAGACATAATGCTACACTTGAAGGGTTAAGCAAAAATTATAATGAAAAAGGCTATTGGATTGCTTTGGAACTACCTCTCAAAATTGATGGTCCAGAACCCAAACTTATACCTACTAACTCTCCTGTTAGAATAACCTATGTAAACACTGGAACGAACAAGATTGAAAAACAGTTTGGGTATTTGTTAGATCCTATTGCGAAAGAACCTAAGGGCGATTTTGCAGTCAATGGACTTTCAGATATTTTGGAATATGCTAAAGACCAGTTTTTTGCTATAGAGCGCAGTTATTCAAGTGGATTGGGAAATCAAGGGAATACAATTAAAATATTTAATGTAGATGCAACAAAAGCAACCAATATATTAAAAATTAAAAGCTTAAAGGATAAAGATTATGAACGAGCTACAAAAGAGCTATTATTTGATTTTGAAAGCGTTAGAGATAAGCTAACTAATAATAGTATTGATAATATTGAAGGGATTACTTTTGGACCAACTTCACCTAATGGTAATAGGACATTGTTACTTGTTGCAGATAATAATTTTAATAGGCTTGAAAAACAACTCAATCAATTTATTTTGCTTGAAATAGTTGATTAAAACTCCAAATAATCAACATCAAAGGTATTACTTAAAAGTTCAGACATGACTTTAGGATTCCCATTGGTGTAAAACTTAAGTTTTGGTTTTAAGAGTTTTACATTAAGCAAATTATGTTGTTCTAAAACGGCTTTTGTTTGTCGTGCAACTGCCTCACCAGAATCAATGATTTTAATATGTTTTGGTAAAATTTCTAAAAGTAAAGGTATGAGATATGGGTAATGGGTACAACCTAAAACTAAATAATCAATATTCTCTTTAAGCATGGGTTGCAAATACAATTTAAGAAGTGATTTCATTTCATCAGTATGCAATTGTCCATTTTCAATAAGCTGTACAATACCATCACCAACGTGTTCTATAACAGTAATATTATTAGCAAACACATTAGATGTTTTAGAAAATAAAGCACTACTCAATGTGCCTTTCGTCGCTAATATACCAACGGCTTTAGTTTCGGTTTGTAAAGCAGCGGGCTTAATAGCTGGCTCTATACCAATAAAGGGAATATTATACGTTTGTCGCAAATAATCTATAGCATTTGTCGTTGACGTATTACATGCTACCACAATAAGTTTACAACCTTTTTTAATTAAAAATTCGGTGTTTTTAATACTGAGTTCTGTAATTCTACCTTTTCCCTTTGAACCGTAAGGCGCATACTTACTATCAGCTAGGTAGATTGTATTTTCATTTGGTAAAAGCATATGAATAGCTTTCCAAATAGAAGTGCCACCTACTCCAGAATCAAAAACACCAATAGGTTGTATACTCATATTACAAAAATAAAAAAGCTGTCCAGTTAAGACAGCTTTCATATAATTTATTTTAAAAAGTTATTCTTTTAGAATCCCAATTCTTTTCTAACATCAGTCATTAAATCTTTACCGTCGGCAAGAATTACACCTTGTCCTTGTGTAGAATCTAATACGTATTGAAACCCTTGTGCTCTGGCCACTTTTTGTATGGCTAATCTGGCTCTTTCAGTAATTGGTTTTAATAAATCAAGCTCTTTTTTCTGCATGTCTTGTTGTGCTTGCCCTCCGTATTGTTGAATACTTTGTTGTATGCCTTGAACTTCCTGTACTCTTTTAGAGTTTTCTTCATCGGTTTGGCTTGCAGCTTCAGCATCATACTGTTTAATCTTATTTTCAAGCTCAGTTTGCATATCTTGTAGAGCTACTTGGTACGTTTTACGCAATTTATCTAATTCGGCTTGTGCTGCTTTTGTCTCTGGCATAGAAGTAACCAACTCCTGTGTGTTAATATGAGCAACTTTGCTTTGCGCATTCATTATACTGGTACTTCCTATTAAAAGTGCAGTTGCTAATACTAAGGTCTTTAAATGTTTCATTTTTAAAAAATTATGTAATTATTGTTATCTATTAATTATTCTCTTTATTTTTAATACTATCTTTAGCTCTCTGGCGAGCTTCAATTTTCGCCTTTCTATCTGCTAAAATCTTTTTCTTTTTGTCTTCAAGCGCTTTCATGCGTGCTTCTTTAGGACTTAATTTTTTTGTTATAATTTTGGTACTATCGGTTGTTTTTACTGCACCTTCTTTCTTAGTTGATTTTTTACGCGCTTCGAGTTTTGCTTTTCTGTCAGCTAATATTTTCTTCTTTTTATCCTCTAAAGCTTTTTTCTTAGCTTCTGCAGGGCTTAAAGTTGGTTCTTCTTTTTTCACTGCTGCCGCAGTACTAATTTCTTTTGTTTTGTTTTCTTCAGCCTTCGAATCTTCTTTGTAATTATCGTCTGGTTTAGTTACAGTTTTAACTTCAGAATTTTTGTTACGCGCGTTCAATTTCTCTTCTCTGGCTTTGGCTCTATCTTCTAATATCTTTTTTTTCTTATCTTCAAGTGCTTTTCTCTTTGCCTCACGGTCACTGAGTTGTTTTGCACGTTTATCTTCAATTGCTTTTTCTCGAGATGCCTTTTTATCAGCTAAAACTTTTGCTCTTGCTTCTTGAGATTTATTAATTTCAGGAACTAATTCTTCATCTTCAGCAACTTTTCTTTCTTTACGATTTTGAGCTTGTGTGCGTTTTGAAGTTCGTGTTATAGAACGTAATACTTGCTCACTTATATCAAATCTGTCTGCCGAATATAACATAACAACATCGGCAGATTTATCAAACACAAAATCGAACTTTTTATTTGATGCGATTTCCTGTACAGCAGTAAAAATTTGATCCTGTATAGGCTGCATTAATTGCTTTTTTTGAATCATTAAATCGCCATTAGGGCCAAAACGTTTTTGTTGATAATCAAGAATTTCAGTCTCTTCTATGGATATTTCTTCTTGACGTTCTTCAATAAGCTCTTTTGTAAGCAATACACTTTCGCTGTTTAATTGCTTCTTCATTTGATCAATTTCACTTAATTTTTTTTCGATTTCGTTTTTCCATTTCTGAACTTTCGAATCAAGTTGTACTGAAGCATCTTGATATTCTGGCACGTTTTGCAAAATATATTCGGTATCAATATAACCGATTCTTACACCACGTTGTGCTAAAGATGATAAACTAAAGAAGGATGTTAATATCAGTAAATAAAGAACTTTTGTTTTCATCCGTATGTGCTTTAAATTTATTGTTTTCATTATTTATTAAATTCTAACAATGACAGATAAATGTTACGATTCTGTCTCAAGTGTTAATATTTATCAAATAAACGAAATATATTTTGAAAAATTTTAACACAAGTATTAAATCGTTTAAGTGATAATTGAAAATATCGTGCCAAACTTAAAATTGTTGCCCAATAATAAAGTGAGTTTCCCAACCATTTTTCACCGTTTGACCTGGTAAAGCGTCAAATCCATATCCAAAATCTATTCCTAATAGTCCAAAGGCAGGCATAAACAATCGAATACCTAATCCAGCTGAACGCTTTAAATCAAAAGGATTATAATCTCTAAAGTTATCAAAAGATGATCCTCCTTCTAAAAACGCCAAAGCGTAAATTTTTGCTTGTGCTCCTAAAGTTATAGGATGTCTTAATTCTAATGAAAACTTATTGTAAATGGTGCCTCCATCTTGCGAGGATAAGGATTGATTAGGATAGCCTCTTAAACCAATTGTCTCTCGGCCATCTAAGCTATAAGTTCCTAAACCATCACCACCAACAAAAAAGCGCTCGAAAGGAATTACACCTCTATCATTATTATAAGCACCTAAAAAACCAAATTCTAATTTTGGTCTTAAAACTAAATTTCCAACAATTTTAGTAAACCATTCACCGCTAAATTTTACTTTATAGAATTCTAACCATTTAAAACGTTCTTGATCAATTTCTGAAATTCTTGTTGAAGCATCTACATCTGTAGGGTCATTTGCTAAATCTTCAGTTAATTGATCTCTTTCTTCTTTTAAGGCTTTGTAATCAATGTTATTAAAAGCCGAATAAGGAAAAGTTAATTTTGCGGTTATATTAAAGTTAGAACCACCAGTGGGATAAATAGGGTCAACTTCTGTGTTATTTCTACTTAACCCAATGGTATATGCTAAATTCTTTGAGGATCCATTTCCAAATGTAAATAGACCTGTATTGTAGTTTTTTAAATCGTAAAGTTGAAAACTCAATGCTTGAGATAATACAAAGTAATCATCAGGTATCGTTAAGCGTTTTGCTATACCCACAGAAAGCCCTGTAATGTTAAAACGTCTACTTTTATCTGCGTTTCTTGTTACTGGGTCAAACAAAAATTGTTTTGTATGAGATAATGAAGTCGAAAAATTAACAGGTCTTTTACCGCCTAGCCAAGGTTCAGAAAACGAAAAACTATAGGTTTGGTAAAACCTACTTGCTTGCAAGCGCAATGACAATTTTTGACCATCACCCATAGGAATAGGGGTGTAAGCCTCTTTTTTAAAGATATCTTTAATAGAAAAATTATTGAACGACAATCCTAGTGTACCAATAAAGCCACCACCTCCATAACCACCTTGTAGCTCAATTTGACTAGAACCTCTTTCTACAACGGAGTACTCCATATCTAAAGTACCATCATTGGCGTTAACATTTTTAAAGTGTGGCTCTATTTGTTGTGCGTCAAAAAATCCTAACTGGCCTAATTCTCTAATAGTACGTATAACGTTTGATTTACTATATTTTTGACCAGGGCGTGTACGTATCTCTCTATAAATCACATGGTCGTTAGTTTTTTCGTTACCTGTAATTGATATTTTATTAAAATATGCTGGTTTTCCTTCAGTAATCCTAATTTCCATGTCTATAACGTTACCATCAGCACTTACTTCAACAGGAGTGATAGTTGAAAATAAATAACCACTATTCTGATAGAGATTTGTTAAATCGGCTGCATCTGGTTTACTATCATCTGCAATACGCTTTTCTAGTTCTACACCATTGTATGTGTCTCCGGGATTAATTCTAAGCAAACCACTTAATTGTTTGTCAGTGTAAACGGTATTGCCAATAAAACTAATTTTTCCAAAAGAGTATTTTTCGCCTTCTTCGATTTTAATATTCAAAGAGATAGTGTTATCATTATTCTTTATGATTGAATCTGAAATAATACGAGCATCTCTATAACCACTTTCTTTATATTTATCTATAATACTAGCCAAATCTTCTTTATAATCTGCTTCAATATATTTAGATCGTTTTAGAAGACGTATTGGATTCTTCTTTTTTGTATTCTTCATTGCTTTGCGAAGCTTTTTATTGCTAAGTTTTTCGCTGCCATTAAAAACAATTTTCTTTATTTTAATCTTATTACCTTTATCTATGCGGAGTTTCATATTAACTCTACTTTTTTTAATAGAGTCTTTAATCTCTGATGTTGTAATTATTACTTTGGAGTTTAAGAATCCTTTCTTTTTATAAGAGTTTTCTAAGTAGTTCTTTGTTGTAGTAATTAAGTTTTCGGTTACTTTAGCTCCTGGTTGAAGCTTATTTTCTTTAATAATATCATCAAACTTAGACTTTTTTACACCTTCAATTTTCACTTCTCTTAGCTCAGGCAGGTCAGTAAGTTGAATCTCTAAATTAACAGTAGTTCCTTCAATACTATTAATATAAATTTCAATACTACTAAAGAGGCTAGAACGCCATAATTTTTTAATGGCTTCTCCAATTTTTGAACCCGAAGTTGATGGAATCGTTATTTCTTGTCCTTTTCTTAAACCAGAATAGGTAATTACTGTTTGTGAACTAAAGTTAGTGTTTCCGGTTACAGTAATATCTCCAATAGTATATGTTTTTGCGTTTTCGCTAGCACTATTTTGTGCAGTTATATTCAAACTACTAATTAAAAATATGATAAATAAAAGTCGAGTAATATATGTTTTCAATAGTTTAAAATTAACTAAGTTGTTCGCTTGTTTTTCCAAATCGTCGTTCTCTTTTTTGATAATTTACTATGGCTTCATACAAATGTTGCTTTGTAAAGTCTGGCCAAAATACATTAGTAAAATACAATTCTGCATAAGCTATCTGCCATAACAGGAAATTACTTATGCGCTGTTCGCCACTTGTTCTAATTAATAAATCTACGTCTGGCAAATTTTGGGTGTAAAGATGCTCATTTATTACCGATTCATCAATTTTTTCAGGCGAAATTATATTATTTTTAACTTTAATACTAATTTGTTTTATAGCATTTACTAACTCGTCTCTAGCCCCATAGCTTAAAGCTAAGGTCAAGGTTAAATTTGTGTTAGATTTGGTTATTTCTATAACATCCATGAGCTCCTTGTAAACCTTTGAGGGTAAAGCGTTGAGGTTTCCTATGGCGTTAAGTTTTATGTTATTGTCCTGTAGTGTTTTAATTTCTTTTTTAAGTGAAGAAATTAATAATTTCATTAGCATTTGAACTTCTAATTTTGGTCTGTTCCAATTTTCGGTAGAAAATGCATATAGTGTTAAATTTTTAACACCAAGTTCTGCGCAACCTTCGACGACTCGTTTTACGGCTTCGCTTCCTTTTTCATGTCCAAAAATACGTAATCTCCCTTTTTGTTTTGCCCAACGCCCATTCCCATCCATAATAATGGCAAGATGTTGGGGTAAGAGATTTGTATGTATTTGATCTTTAATATCCATGCTAAAAATCGCAGTAACAAGGTTTTCTGCCAAACGTATAAGTTAATGTAATTCCAGTAAAGGTATACCAATCATTATTGTTTAGGTTACCAAAACTGTAATTTGGAATTCGATATGCAGCATCTGGCACACTGCCATCAATTTCATCAGTAAAGGTATAACGAGCACCAATTTCAGCAGCTAAAATAATATGATTTGTAAGCGTGGTTTTAAATCCAAGAACCATTGGAATGCCATAGGCCCAACTTGATGTATTTTCGGATGTTAGTACACCATTATTAAAATAAAAATTATCATGGTTAGCTATAGAAACACCTGTGTATAAATATGGTGTAGATTTATTGCCTTCGCCATGAAGGTTAAAATCAAAAAAAGTAAATTCTAATCCACCTGAAATTTCAAAAAAGGTACTCTTAAAAGAATAGCCTCTTTGTGTCCTTCTAGGGTCGTCAGATTTTGAGTCGCTTGCTTTTAAATCAGTATAAATTAAGGAAAGTCTAAAAGAATGTCTAGGGCTTCGATTCCATTTAATAATACCTCCAAAAGCAGCTTGATTAGGTGAAATATAGTTTGTATCACCTACATCGCCAATAAAATTACTCCCACCTGCAAATATACCCACTTCATAAATTTGGGAATAGCTCGCTTGGAAACATAAAGTGCTCATAATGATAATGAAAAAATATCTCATAGGTGTTCAAAAGTTTGCAAATATAATAAATAAGATTAGCCTATTATAATTTGTTGTTTAGTATTACAGATAAACAGCAATTAAGCTAAATTATTGCCTAGTTGCGCTTATCTTCTCCCCAAAGAAGTTTCTCTCGAAGGGTGTGTAAAAAGCTTTCGCCTATGAGCTCAATCATTTTAATTTTGAAGTCGGCCTTTTTTATAATTATTGTAGAATTATTATCTAAGGTTGCAATTCTGGAATCTAAAGACACTAAATAACTGTCTTCTCTACCACTGACTCTTAACTTTATTTCAGTCGAATCCTGAATAACTAAGGGTCTTGCATTTAAATTATGAGGTGCAATAGGCGTTAATGCAAAACTGTTTGTCTCTGGTGTAATTACAGGACCAGCACAGCTTAACGAATAGCCAGTAGATCCTGTAGGTGTAGAAACAATTAGCCCATCAGCCCAATAGGATGTTAAGTACTCATTATTTAAACTTGTTTCTACGGTAATCATAGACGTAGTGTTTTTTCTGCTAACTGCGATTTCGTTTAAAGCAACATTAAAATCTAGCAAATCTTTATTTTCAGGTTCAGTAGTAATAGTAAGGAGACTGCGTTCGGAAATTCGATAATTTCCATTTATTATATTGTCAATAGCTTTTTCAATATCATTTTTTTTAATGGTTGCGAGAAACCCTAAGCGACCAGTATTTATGCCAATTAGAGGGATTGATAAATCCCGCACATAAGTAATTGCTCTTAAAATGGTACCATCGCCACCAATACTTATGAGTAAATCAAACGAAGTGTCTAAACTTGAGAATGTTTTAAAATCATTAAGGCTTACATTAATATCTTCAGTGGCTTTAATAGATTTAAAAAATTGTGCTTCAATAAAAACAGTCACAGGTTTTTTATGTAAAACATTTAGAAGTGTTTCTACAGGAATTAGAGAATACCTTTGATAGAATTGACCATAAATAGCAATCTTCATATCCTATAGATTTAGATATTTATTCAAATAATCGGAGCGCTCTTTAAGGCTTTCTATAAAGGCATCTTCTTCATGTCCAGAAATAATATTATAACCATATCGTCTAAAGGTTTGAATAATATCATTGAGTCCTAAATTTCCAATTTTAACTGTAATTTGAACAACATCGTTCTCAGTTTTAGAAAGGAATGCCCCTAATAATTTGCCATTATTAGATTCTACTATTTGACTTATTTCACTAAATGAAAAATCGGCATATCCTTTTTCAACTATAATAATGCCACCTGGTTCGGCAAAAAAGGGCGTTTGATTAAATAAAGAAATAATATCGTTAAGTTCATAATAGCCCAAATATTCATTTTTATCATTTAAAACAGGCATGATGTTGGAGTCCTTTTGTGCAAAAGTTTCTAAAACATCCAACCAGATGGTGCTGTTTCTCACATAAAATCCTTCTAAAGTAAATAAATATTCAGTTAGTGGTTTGTCTGCTTCAAAACAATGTGCATCTGTTTCAGAGATACAACCTATATAAATATTATCTTTTTTTATAGGAATATGAGAATACGTTAACTGATTGAATAGCAGTTGCGCCTCCTTAATACTATCACTAACATTTAGGGGTTTAATATCATTAATTATATACTCACTTAATGGCATAATGTCATTTATAATCATATGCAAATTAATCAAAAATTAGTATAATAAGCCTAACTTACTTTGTATTTTTGCCTTTTAAATTTAGATATGACAAAGTTAAGTATAAACATTAATAAGATAGCAACATTAAGAAATTCGAGAGGTGGAGACACACCAAATATTGTTAATTTTGCTAAGGATGTGCAACGTTTTGGGGTAGAAGGTGTGACGATACATCCAAGACCAGACGAGCGTCATATTCGTTATCAAGATGCATACGATTTAAAACCAGTTGTTTATACTGAATTTAATATAGAAGGAAACCCTTTTCCTAAATTTGTAGATATGGTTTTAGAGATACAACCAACACAAGTTACTTTAGTGCCAGATGCTGAAGATGCTATAACCTCAAATGCTGGTTGGGACACCGTTAAGCATAAATCATTTTTAACCGAAATCATACAAGAATTTCAACAAAATAATATAAGAACTTCTATTTTTTTAGATCCAGATTCTAAGCAAGTAGAAGGTGCCAAATTTACTGGAACAGATAGAATTGAACTCTATACCGAAGCATTTGCGCATCAATACAGCTTAGGAAACAAAAAAGCTATTGCACCGTATACTGCTTGTGCTGAATTAGCTCATAATTTAGGTTTAGGTATTAATGCAGGACATGACTTATCACTAGATAATGTCAAGTTTTTTAAAGATAATATACCAAACCTTTTAGAGGTTTCTATTGGTCATGCTTTAATTTCTGAGAGCTTGTATTTAGGTATTGAGAATGTAGTGAATATGTATTTGCATAAATTAAAATAGTGTTATTGCATTCAAATATATTAGGAAAAGGGCAACCCTTTATTATCCTTCATGGATTTCTAGGGATGGGTGATAACTGGAAAACTTTAGGTAAAAAATTTAGCGAACTGGGTTTTGAAGTGCACTTGGTAGATCAGCGTAATCATGGGAGAAGTTTTCATAGTGATGAGTTCAATTATGAAGTCTTAATTCAAGATTTAAAAGAATATTGCGATGCATATCAGTTAGAAGATATGGTATTACTTGGGCATTCTATGGGAGGAAAAGCAGCAATGTTGTTTGCAGCAACACATCCTAAAATGGTTTCAAAGCTCATAGTTGCCGATATTTCTCCAAGGTATTATCCAGTACATCACGATGTAATTCTTGAAGGTTTGTCTGCGTTAGATTTTAATAGTATTAATACGCGCAAAGAAGCAGACACAGTTTTAGCCAATTATATATCAGATTTTGGGATAAGACAGTTCTTACTCAAGAGTGTATATTGGGAAAACAAAGGAAAACTAGGACTAAGAGTTAATTTAAAAGCATTGAGAGAAAAAGTAGAAGAAGTAGGCGAAGCGCTTCCATCATCTTTAACTTTTGAAAAAGACACCTTGTTTCTTCATGGCGATAAATCAGAATATATAGGTGCAGAAGATGAGACTCTAATTAAATTGCAATTTCCTAAAGCAAAGATTGAAATCATTAGTAATGCAGGACACTGGTTGCATGCGGAGAACCCTAAAGAATTCTATGATAATGTGATTCAGTTTATTATGTAGGATATATATTTTGTATCTTCATATCTATAAAATAGACATATAATGAAATTAATAACAAAACTCCTTTTAACTGCACTTGCAGTAATAATTTTAGCAAAGCTATTACCAGGTGTTTCACTGGATAGTTATACAACTGCAATTATAGTAGCAGCAGTTATTGCCATATTAAATATTTTTGTAAAACCACTTTTAATTATTTTTACACTACCAATTACCATTGTTACCTTAGGCTTATTTTTATTAATAATAAATGCAATTATCATTCTCTTGGCAGATAGTTTAATTAATGGGTTTGGTGTCTCGAGTATATGGACAGCAATCTTGTTTAGTTTACTACTTTCGTTTCTACAATCCATATTACATTCACTCTTAAAAGAAGATAAAAAATAACCATAAGACCAACCCGTTAAAAACTTTGCTCAGTTGTAAAAATATTGTACTTTTGCAGCCAATTTTTATAATGAAAAATGAATATTACAAGAGAAAATATTGATACGTTAAATGCTGTTGTAAAGGTAGATATTACAAAAGCAGATTATAGTGATAAAGTTGAGAAAATTTTATCCGATTATCGTAAAACGGCAAACATTCCAGGATTTAGAAAAGGGCATGTGCCTATGGGAATGGTTAAGAAACAATATGGAAAAGCAGTTTTAGTAGATGAAGTAAACAAACTTTTGCAAGATGCACTTAATAAATATTTAACTGAAGAAAAGCTTGATGTTTTAGGTAATCCATTACCAAAAGCACAAGACGATTTAAATTGGGATGCCGAAGATTTTTCTTTTGAATTTGAATTGGGTTTATCACCAGAGTTTGAAGTTAAGTTAAAAGGGAAAAAAGCAATTACACATTATCACATTGTCGCAGATGATACAATGATCGATAATCAAGTAAAAAATATACAGAAGCAATACGGAAAATTAATTTCTAAAAATGAAGTAGTCGAAGATGATGAAATTACTGGTGTTTTTGCAAATGATGAAAAGGAAATTAATAATTCAACAACCATAACTTTAGATAAATTTAAAGGAAAGGCAACTGCAAAAAAATTCATTGGCGCTAAAGTTGGTGATGTTATTTCATTAAAAACTAAAGGCATGTTTGCCGACGATCATGATTTAATGAACGTTCTTAAAGTTTCTCATGAAGATGCTCACGGATTGAACATTGAAGTGACGTTTACGATTAGCGAAATTAACTCAAGAGAACTTGCCGATTTAGACCAAGATTTGTTCGATAAGTTATTTGGTAAAGGAAATGTAACTTCAGTAACAGAACTGAAACAAAAAATAAAAGAAGATTCTGAGAAGCAATTTGTCCAACAATCGGATCAAAAGTTACTAAACGATGTAACAGAATATCTGGTTGAAAACACAAAATTTGATTTACCTTCAGCATTTTTGCAAAAATGGATGCAAACTGCAGGCGAAGAGACAATGGACGTAGTGCAAGCTAAGGAAGAATATGAAAAATCTGAAAAAAGTATGCGCTATCAGTTAATAGAAGGTAAGATAATTACTGACAATAAGCTTCAAATAGATTTTGATGAATTAAAGGCTTATGCGCAAGAAATGATTAAGGGACAAATGGCTCAATTTGGACAATTAGACCCTTCTGAGAAAGAACTAGACGATGTTTCTGCAAGAATCTTATCAAATAAAGATGAAGTTAAGCGTTTATCTGAGCAGTTAACAAGCCAAAAATTGTTAGCATTTTATAAAGAAAATGCAAATCTTAAAACAAAAGAATTGTCTTACGATAAATTTGTTAAGGAGGTTTACGGCTCATAGTTTTAAAAATTCATTATATTTAGGCGTTGAATTCTATTGATTTCAACGCTTTTTATTTGGATGACTACCTACTTTATGAAGCTTGTAAAGGACTTTAAATTAACGGTTTGAATTCAATAAAAGGAATTAATAAAGCTCAAATTGAAATATAAATAAACTATGGATTACGGAAAAGAATTTGAAAAATTCGCTATAAAAGACCAAGGGATAAGCAGTACCTATTATAATAAAATTATAAGTAGTATGTATCCAATGGGTATGACACCTAATATTATTGAAGAACGTCAAATGAATATCGCTGTTTTTGATGTATTCTCAAGATTGATGATGGATCGTATTATTTTTATGGGAACCGGAATTAATGATCAAGTAGCTAATATTATTCAGGCACAATTATTGTTTTTAGAGAGTACAGACTCTTCAAAAGATATTCAAATATATATTAATTCGCCTGGAGGAAGTGTTTATGCTGGATTAGGAATTTACGATACTATGCAACTTATTAAACCAGATGTAGCCACAATTTGTACAGGTATGGCAGCATCTATGGGAGCTGTATTGTTATGCGCTGGAGAAAAAGGGAAACGTAGCGGTTTAACACATTCGCGTATTATGATTCACCAACCTTTGGGAGGAGCACAAGGTCAAGCTAGTGATATTGAAATTACTGCTCGCGAAATATTAACATTAAAAGAAGAGTTATACAAAATTATAAGTAAACATTCGGGACAAGATTACGATAAAGTCTATAATGATAGTGATCGTGATTACTGGATGAAAGCGGATAAAGCTCTGGAGTACGGAATGATTGATGAAATTTTAACGCGTAACTAATATAACTGTCATTCCCAAGAAAGTGGGAATCTAATTTAAAAGATATGGCAAAAGAAGAATTAGAATGTTCGTTTTGTGGACGTAAAAAACCTGAAACTAATTTGCTCATTGCTGGTTTAGATGCACATATTTGTGATCGTTGTATCGAACAAGCACACGGCATTGTAATTGAAGAATCAAAGGATAGTGATAATAGTGGTCTTTCGGCAGAATTAATGCTAAAAAAACCACTACAAATAAAAGCGTTTTTAGACGAATACATTATAGGACAGGAACATACAAAACGTGTTATGTCTGTAGCAGTTTATAATCATTATAAGCGTTTATTACAAAAAGCAACAGATGATGATATTGAAATTCAGAAAAGTAATATCATTATGGTTGGCCAAACCGGAACAGGAAAAACACTAATCGCTAAAACGATTGCTAAAATGCTTAATGTGCCTTTGGCAATTGTTGATGCTACGGTTTTAACTGAAGCTGGATATGTTGGAGAAGATGTAGAGAGTATTCTAACGCGTTTATTACAAGCGGCCGATTACAACTTAGAAAAGGCAGAGCGAGGGATTGTTTTTATTGATGAAATTGATAAAATTGCTCGTAAAAGTGATAATCCTTCAATAACACGTGATGTTTCGGGTGAAGGTGTACAACAAGCTTTACTGAAATTATTAGAAGGCACAGTAGTTAATGTGCCGCCAAAAGGAGGACGTAAACATCCAGATCAAAAATTTATTGAGGTCAATACCGAAAATATATTGTTTTTTGCTGGCGGTGCTTTTGATGGTATTGAACGCATGATTTCTAAACGATTAAACATGTCTGCTATAGGATACAAATCCTCTCATGATATAGATGCTATAGATAAGGATAACTTTTTACAATACATTACACCTAAAGATTTAAAAGATTTTGGATTGATACCAGAAATTATAGGAAGGCTTCCAGTGTTAACTTATATGAATCCGTTAGACGCAAACACATTAAGAGCAATTCTTACTGAACCTAAAAATGCTATTATCAAACAGTATAAAAAATTGTTTTCTATGGATGAAATAGAATTAACAGTTACTGATGGTGCACTAGATTTTATTGTTGAAAAAGCTGTAGAATATAAACTTGGAGCACGAGGATTGCGTTCGCTATGTGAAGAAATTTTAACTGATGCTATGTTTAATATGCCAAGTAATGATGAAAAAAAGCTTAATGTTACAAAATCTTATGCAGAAGGGAAACTTACAAAAACACGACTTAAAAAGTTAAAAGCGGTGTCATAATTAAAAAAGAATTCCTCTCGATACTTGTATCGAGTTTTCATTAAAATTGTCATTCCCGTGAAAATGGGGATTTAAAAACAAATAGCTATATATAAAAGAAACCACTCAAATTTGAGTGGTTTTTTATTTTGGAATTATAATTAATATTGCAGTGAGCTTATATATGTTTTTCTTAATTGCACTTTAAAAGTAATATTTAAATTGAATAATAAAAATTGCTATGGCAGTTTTTAGACGAATACAATTCTATTTTCGTTTAAAGAAAGAAGGATTCAATTATCATCGATAAAGGGTATGAATATTTAATCGTTTAACTGCAAGAGCTCTTCAAGGTAATCTCTAGAATTCGATAATCTAGGTATTTTATGTTGTCCGCCAAGTTTGTTTTTTTCTTTTAGCCAATCATAAAATAATTGAGGTCTAGCAATATTTATTTTTGGCTTATTAAGCGTCATGTTGTTATAACGTTTGGCTTCATAATCAGAATTTAAAGATTTAAGGGTATTGTCAAACAATTCATTAAAATAGTTTAGATCTTTAGGAGGTGTTCTAAACTCTATCAGCCATTCATGTGCGCCTTTTTCTTTGCCTTGCATAAATATTGGTGCAGCTGTATAATCAACTATTTCTGCTTTTGCTTTTTTGCAGACAAGCTTTAAAGCATCTTCAGCATTTTCTATAATAAGTTCTTCTCCAAAAACATTAATATGATGTTTAGTTCTTCCTGAAATTTTAATACGATATGGACTTAATGAAGTAAAACGAACAGTATCTCCAATTTTATAACGCCAAAGACCTGCATTGGTAGTAATAACAATAGCATAATTAACACCTTTCTCTACCTCGCTAAGCGGAATCACTTTTTCTTGAGGTGTATTGTAGTTATCCATGGGAATAAACTCATAAAAAATACCATAATCAAGCATCAATAAAAGTTCGCTTGAATCGTTTTTATCTTGTATAGCAAAAAAACCTTCAGAGGCATTATATATTTCGTAGTACTTAAAACCCTTTTTAGGTAAAAGGGATTTGTATTGGTCAACATAAGGTGTAAAACTTACGCCTCCATGAAAATAGACTTCAAGATTTGGCCAAACTTCAAGAAGATTTTTTTTACCCGTAGTTTCTAGAACATTATTTAATAGTACGAGCATCCATGACGGAACTCCTGTTAAACTTGTTACGTTTTCGTTAATAGTTTCATCTACAATAGCTTGCATTTTGTGTTCCCAGTTGCTCATTAAGGAAATTTTACTACTAGGTGTGCTACTAAATTCAGCCCAAAAAGGCATGTTATCAATTAATATAGCCGATAAATCTCCAAAAGCTGTCCCATTTTCCTTGTATAATTCCTTACTACCTCCTAAACGTAAACTTTTACCAACAAACATTTGTGAGTCTTCATTGTTATTAAGATACATGCACAATAAATCTTTTCCTGCAGCATAGTGGCAATCCTCTAGAGACTCTATACTCACAGGAATAAACTTACTTTTTGCGTTGGTTGTACCGCTAGATTTAGCAAACCATTTTATTGGTGTAGGCCAAAAAATGTTATCCTCACCTAGTCTTGAGCGCTCTATAAATGGCTGAAAGTCTTCATAAGAACGAACAGGAACACATTCACTAAAAGCTTTATAATTTTGTATAGATGCAAAATTGTATTGTTTTCCAAGTTGAGTATCTTTTGCAATATATATAAGGCTAAAGAGTAATTCGTTTTGAACTTCATTAGGGTATTTTAAAAACAAATCAATTTGATGAAATCGTTTTTTTAAAAACCATGAAGCGACAGAATTTACTAAAGGGAATGGCATATATTGATTATCTTTACAAGAACTAAAAATAACAAAAATCTTTTTATGAAGTATCAAGGTGTGTTAACAAAAATGCAAACAGAGTTTGGACAACCTATTCAGTATTTTTTAGTATTTGAAAATGACTTTTTAAATATAAATCAGCTACTTAATAAGACTATAAAAATTAATTTTGTAAAACATCAATGCCTTAGTTGCGGTTTAGACAAGCCTATATATAGACAAGGCTTTTGTAAAAGCTGTTTTTACGAAGTACCACAAGCAGCCAATTGGATTATGCGTCCGGAATTGAGTACAGCACATCTTGACAAAGAAGACAGAGATCTTGAATACGAAAAAAAAGCACAACTCCAGCCACATATTGTGTATTTGGCAAATTCTAGTAATGTAAAAGTTGGTGTCACTAGGAAAAACCAAGTTCCAACACGATGGATAGACCAAGGTGCCCACGAAGCTATTGAAATTGCTGAAGTACCTAATCGTTATTTAGCTGGAGTTACCGAGGTTGCTCTAAAAGAACATGTAGCCGATAAGACCAATTGGCGTAAAATGCTTAAAAATGAGATTGAAGATGAAAATCTTATAGAGTGGAGAGATAGGTTAAAGCTGTATATTCCAAATGAGACCAAAGATTATTTTATAGAAAACAACAATGAAACCCATTTAGATTTTCCTGTAATGCAATATCCAGAAAAGCCGAAGAGCTTAAATATTGAAAAGACACTAGAGTATGTTGGAAAATTAGTTGGGGTAAAAGGACAATACTTAATTTTTGAAGACGAAACTGTTTTTAATGTTCGTGCCAACGAAGGGCTTGTAGTATCTATTACCTTACCTGTTTAAAAAGCGTATAATTTTATAGCCTGTACCAAGCCTATAACAATTAAAAGCATCCCTGTAACTTTGTTTACAATTAAGGATATATTTTGGATTCTATGTTTTAGTAATAAACTAAACCGGCTATATAAATATAGTGTAAGGATTTTTCCTAAATAGATACCAAAAAAGAATAAAAATAAAACAGATAATGACGAGTGTAATGATAACATAAAGTTGTTGTCATTAATCATACCTACGGCAACAATCCAATAGATAAGGACTGGAGGGTTTAAAATACCTAGAAAAAAACCAGTTATGTATTTTGATTGGGTTAATGTTCTGTGTTTTACTTGTTTTTGAGTCTGTTTTTTAAAGAATAAAAAGGCGCCAATAACTAATAATAAAATAACTGTAGTTACTTGAATCCACATATTGTGGTTTATAAAGTTTTGAACAATTGTGTTACAATGTAACGCATAGAGTGAAAGCATAACTTCTGCAATACCTGCAGTGATAGCAATTTTAAACGCTTGGGTAGCATTTTGCTTTAATGTGGTATTTATTACTGCTATATTTGAAGCACCTAAAGGCAATGCTCCTAAAACAGCAGCAAAAATTCCTATAAAAAAATATAAAAGTAACATGGTTCTTTTGTAGAGCAAACAGCAATAAACTTACAAATAGAGCACCATTTTCTATGCTAATGAAATTTCTTCATTAACTTTTAAATGGAATCGTTTTCTAAACAAATAGACACCTAGATACAAAAATGGAGTATCAAAAAGTGCTATTAGAATTTTGAATAAAAATCCCGTAACTAGTAGACCTTTAAATCTACTCCATTCAATAATTCCGAAGGAACACAACAATACTAAAATAGTTAAGGTGTCGACAAATTGAGATGTAAACGTAGAAAAATTATTGCGTAACCATAAATGCCTTCCTTTAGTTATACGTTTCCAGAAATGATAAATCTGAATATCTATAAATTGTGCAAAAAGGTAAGCCATCATGCTTGCGAAAACAGCAATAGCTGTATTTCCAAAAACAGTATGAAACATATCATCTTTAACAAATGACCATGATGTTGCAGGAACATAATCAGCAATCAAAATAATCGTAAGCGAAAACAATGATGCAAAAATCCCTGTAACAACAACTTGATTGGCACGTTTTTTACCATAAATTTCGCTAATTAAATCGGTTATTAAAAAGGTAATAGGATAGGGTAAAACACCAACTGATATTTCGAAAAGTTTAGTCCCAAAGATTTCTAAGTGAAAGGGATACCAATAAAAAAACTTTTGAAAAATTAAGTTTGATACCACCAAGGATGTAATAAAAAGGGATCCTAGAAGTAAGTATATGTGTTGTGCAGCAAGTTTATCTTTAAGTGTCATTTAAAATTGTGAATAAATACGTTTAGTAAATATAAACTAATAAATTTTCTTTTAGTTATTTTGCCATTACTTATGAATCAGTACCAAAATGTTTATATATCATTAGGAAGTAATAAAGGGGATAAGTTCAAAAACCTGCAGGATGCTATTACGAGCATTTATTTTAGAATTGGAAATATCAAAATTATTTCAAAAGTTTATAAATCACCAGCACTTGGATTTGAAGGCGATTACTTTCTAAATGCTTGTCTTATTATAGAAACTGAATTAAAGCCTACAAAGGCCATGCGTGAGTTATTGGCTATAGAAAAAGCTTTAGGAAGAACACGCACAAAGAAAAAAGGTTATGAATCTCGTACAATAGATTTAGACATTATCTTTTTTGGAGAGGAAGTATTGGACTCCAAAACCTTAAAATTACCGCACCCAGAAATGCATAAACGCAAATTTGTATTGCAACCTTTAAGTGATATAGCTTCAGAAGTTGTTCACCCTAAGAAAAAGAAGAATGTATCTGCTCTTTTAGACAAGTGTAAGGACAAAGGTGAGATTGAATCTATTAATATATGGTTGAAAAACCCGAGTAGAGCATATGACTTCTCACTCTATAATTATATCGCAATTGAAGGAAATATAGGTGCCGGAAAAACAAGCTTAGCAACTAAAATGGCTCACGATTTTAACGCAAAATTAATTTTAGAACGTTTTGCAGACAATCCGTTTTTGCCAAAATTTTATGAAGAACCTAAACGTTATGCATTTACTTTAGAAATGTCTTTTTTAGCTGATCGCTATCAACAAATAAGCGATGATTTGTCGCAGTTGGATCTGTTTAAAGATTTTATTATTAGTGATTATGATGTATTTAAATCGTTAATTTTTTCAAAAGTCACCTTACCTGAAGACGAGTTCATGCTCTACAGAAAATTGTTTTATCAGGTATATAAAGATATAGCAAAACCAGATTTGTATGTATACTTATATCAGAACACAAAGCGACTGCAAGAGAACATTAAAAAACGAGGAAGAGATTACGAGCAAAATATTGAAGATAACTATTTAGAAAATATTAATTCTGGATATTTAGAATTTTTAAAGAACCACCCAGAATTTAATGTAAAAATTATAGATATCTCTAATAGAGATTTTGTAAAGAATCGTGAAGATTATTTATGGATTTTAAATGAGATTTGTGATTAAGCATTAAGTTTGCTAAACAAATCCCAAATTACTACACCTACGCTTACCGATATATTTAATGAATGTTTCGTGCCATACTGTGGTATTTCAACAACTACGTCGCTAGCATTAACAACCTCTTGTGTAACACCTTTTACTTCGTTTCCAAAAACGAGCGCGTAAGTTGTGTTAGCTTTAGGTTTAAAATCGTTGAGTAGTGTTGCGTTTTCTGCTTGTTCTATAGATAAAATTTTTACATTTTCGACTTTCAATTTTTTAATGATATCTAAAGTGTTTTTAACATATTCCCAAGCCACAGTATCTGTACTTCCTAGTGCTGTTTTATGAATGTCTTTATGAGGTGGTTTTGCAGTAATGCCACAGAGATAAATTTTCTCTATTAAAAACGCATCACTTGTTCTAAAAACACTACCAATATTATTGAGACTTCTTATATTATCTAAAATAATAATCAGAGGAGTTTTAGCCGATTGCTTAAATGCTTCAACACTCAATCTATTAAGTTCGCTATTTTTTAATTTTTGCATATTTATTTCCCTTGAAAAAGGGATTTTTTTAATTTGTCATTGCGAGGAGTTTACTAGCCTGCACTGAGCGCAGTCGAAGTGTGGCAATCTTTTTAAATTAACAGAATACTTTGTTTCACTCGTAATGATGTTTTTATTTAATTGTAGATAACTTATGTTTTATTAGCTTTAAATAAAAACAAATAATAATTACATTAGCAATCTTACACGTTTTACAAAAATAACATTTAAAACGCACTTTTGTAGTGGCAAAAAAAACCAAAAAGATAACACCATTAATGCAGCAGTACAATGCTATAAAAGCAAAGTACCCTGATGCGATGTTGTTGTTTAGAGTAGGCGATTTTTATGAAACTTTTGGAAAAGATGCCATAAAGGCAGCTAAAATATTAGGTATTATTTTAACCAAACGTGGTGCAGGAAGTGAAACCGAAACAGAGTTGGCAGGATTTCCACACCATTCTATAAATACCTATTTACCTAAACTGGTTAAAGCAGGACAGCGTGTTGCTATTTGTGACCAATTGGAAGACCCAAAAGCAACTAAAATCATTGTAAAACGTGGTGTTACGGAGTTGGTAACTCCAGGAGTTGCTTTAAACGATGAGGTTTTAAATGCCAAATCAAATAATTTTTTAGCTTCTGTTTACTTTGGGAAATATATAGGTGTATCCTTTTTAGATGTATCTACAGGAGAGTTTATATGCTCACAGGGTAATGCAGAGTATATTGATAAACTGCTTCAAAATTTTAATCCGAGCGAGATTTTAATCGAAAAACAAAAACGCACAACGTTTGTAGAAATATTTGGAAACAATTTCCATACATTTTATTTGGAAGATTGGGTGTTTCAGGATGATTATGCCAATGAAACATTGTGCAATCATTTTCAAACGAAAACTTTAAAAGGATTTGGTATTGAAGATTTGTATGAAGGCATTGTTGCTTCAGGCTCCATTTTGCATTATTTAGGCGAAACGCAGCATCATAAATTACAGCATATTACGGCCATAAATAGAATTGCCGAAGATGAATATGTGTGGATGGATAAGTTTACTATTAGAAATTTAGAACTCTACCACTCAACCAATGCAAATGCAGTAACACTTTTAAATGTTATTGATAAAACCATTTCTCCAATGGGAGGGCGTTTATTAAAACGTTGGTTGGCACTGCCCTTAAAGAATGCTGAGAAAATTAAAAGTAGGCATGAAGTAGTTCAGTATTTACTGGATAATGAAATTACACTTCAAAAAATACAGCATAGCATTAAACAAATTGGTGATATTGAGCGCTTAATTTCTAAAGTTGCTACTACCAAAGTGAGTCCAAGAGAAGTAATTCAGCTTAAGAACTCTTTGGAAGCAATTGTACCTATTAAAGCATTGATCAGCAATTGTTCAAATGATGCTTTAAAAGTTATTGGTGATAATATTCAAGGTTGCGACGTGCTTCGCGAAAAAATTAAAGAAACTTTAAACGAAGACGCACCTGTTAATATTTTAAAAGGGGATACTATTTCTTCTGATTTTTCCTCCGAATTAAAAGAGCTTCGTGATTTGGCTGTTTCAGGAAAAGATTATCTGGATAAAATGTTACAACGAGAGAGTGAACGTACAGGAATTACATCACTTAAGATAGCCTCTAACAATGTGTTTGGATATTACATAGAAGTACGAAACACACATAAAGACAAAGTCCCTGAAGATTGGATACGCAAACAAACACTTGTTAATGCCGAACGTTATATAACAGAAGAGTTAAAGGAATACGAATCTAAAATACTAGGAGCAGAAGAACGTATTCTTGCTATAGAACAGCAATTATTTGCCGAGTTGGTAAGCTGGATGCATCAATACATAAAGCCAGTACAACAAAATGCGCAACTTATTGGGCAATTGGATTGTTTATGTGGTTTTGCACAATTGGCGAGAGATAACACCTATGTATATCCAACAATTGACGATTCGTTTGACTTAGATATTAAAGAAGGCCGTCATCCTGTAATTGAAAAACACTTGCCAATAGGAGACAATTATATTGCAAATGATGTGTTTTTAGATAGAACATCACAACAAATCATCATGATTACAGGACCAAACATGTCTGGTAAATCTGCTATTTTAAGGCAAACAGCATTAATCGTTTTACTCGCTCAAATAGGCAGTTTTGTGCCAGCTAAATCTGTAAGAATTGGGTTGGTAGACAAAATATTTACAAGAGTAGGTGCGAGTGATAATATTTCGATGGGAGAATCGACATTTATGGTAGAAATGAATGAAACGGCCTCCATTTTAAATAACATTTCCGAGCGTAGTTTAGTATTGTTAGATGAAATTGGCAGAGGAACAAGTACCTATGATGGTATTTCAATTGCTTGGGCAATTAGCGAATATTTGCATGAGCATCCATCAAGAGCAAAAACCTTATTTGCGACACATTACCATGAGCTTAATGAAATGACTGAAACCTTTGAGCGCATTAAAAACTTTAATGTCTCAGTAAAAGAATTGAAGGATAAAGTATTGTTTTTAAGAAAGCTGGTTGAAGGCGGAAGTGCACATAGCTTTGGTATCCATGTTGCAAAAATGGCTGGAATGCCACAGCAGGTTATTCATCGTGCTAACAAAATATTAAAGCAATTAGAGAAATCACATTCTATCGAAGAACTCACAGATAAGATAAAATCACTTAATGACGACATGCAATTGAGTTTTTTCAATTTGGACGACCCTCTTTTGGAAGAGATTAAAGATGAAATTTTACATATAGATATTAACACTTTAACACCTGTTGAAGCCTTAATGAAGTTGAATGAAATTAAGCGCATGTTACAAAAGAAGAAACGCGCTTAAAAATTTGTTCTTTTTTTTGAAAAAGCCTTTGCTATTATTAGAATTGTTTTAAATTTGCATCCGCAATCAAAGGATTGTGAGCCTGCTACAGCAGGAAAGTTCATTAAAAACTATGCGAAAGTAGCTCAGGGGTAGAGCATCACCTTGCCAAGGTGAGGGTCGCGGGTTCAAATCCCGTCTTTCGCTCTACACTGTTAAAATATACCAAGTGCTGTGCTGTGTGCAGTTTAAGTAAGCTGAAGTGGTGGAATTGGTAGACACGTTGGACTTAAAATCCAATGACCATTATGGTCGTGCGGGTTCAAGTCCCGCCTTCAGTACAAAAGCCTTTATCGGAAGATAAAGGCTTTTTTTATTACTATATTAAAGCGTTTTTTCTTGCTGTATTTTTTCTCTCTGCTTTATTTTTTCATTCATTTCTTGTAGCCAAATATAATGTTGTCTAATTCTTTCACGTCTATCGCCAATATTTTTAGTGTTCTTATCCCTCTGCTTTTGTAATTGTATGACTTCTTCTTTTCTGTCTTCTTGTTTTTGTAAAGTCTTTTTTAAGAGTTTTTTCTGTTTGCGTTTTTCTATAATGTCAGGAGCTAGAGCATATAAATACATAGCTCCAAAAAAAAGACCCATTGCCAATAACATTTTTAAACCATCTGCCATAATCTTAGCTATTAAAAAATTCAACAATCTAGGTTATATTTGTGCTAATTTGGGATGAATTTTCTATTTAAAAAAGCAATTAATTGAACTTAAATATATGAAAAAAAGCTGAAAATGAGTAATCTACAGTGTGTTTTTTATCATTAGTTGTTTATTAAATGATTTGTTATTTGAGTTACGGCGCCTTTATTTTTATAGATATATTCTGCATTTATCTTACCAGATTCTAGTCGCTTATTTTCATCAATAATTAGACTATTTATTATTGTGTCAAATGCAGTTTGACTTGAAACAGAAAATAACCCTCCTAAAGCAATCATATCAAAAGCTTCTGGGAAATTACTGTAATTATTACCAATAATAATGGGTACGCCAAATACAGCAGGCTCTAAGATGTTATGTAATCCAGTTGTTCCTATAGCGCCTCCTACATAGGCAATATCTACATAACTATATACTTTTGATAAGAGGCCAATAGTATCAATAATAAAGACTTGAGAATGGGCTAGATTATCAGTATTCTTCTCTGAAAATAAAACTGTTTTCTTTTGAATTTTAGTTTTCAAGCGAATTATGCCCTGTGATTTAATATTGTGAGGAGCAATAATAAATTTTACATCATTGGAAGCTGTATTTATAAAATTGATTAATAATTGTTCGTCTTCAGGCCAAGTACTTCCTGCAACAACACATAGTTTATCTTGTTTAAACTGTTCAATAAAAGCCAAAGTATTATCTGTTTGCAACTGATTGGAAACACGGTCAAATCTCGTATCTCCAGAAACAGTAACATTACTGTAGTTTATACTGTTTAATAATTTTTTTGAAGTTGCATTTTGTACAAAAATATGTTCAAAAGCATGGAGGTATTTTTGCATCCATTTGCCATAAAACTTAAAAAAACTCTGATTTTTTCTAAAGAGTGCAGAAATTAATATAGATGTAATACCTCTATTTTTAAGCGCATTTAAATAATTAGGCCAAAATTCATATTTTACAAAAACAACTAAATCTGGATGCACAAGATTTAAAAATTGATTTGCATTTTTGGTTGTGTCTAAAGGCAAATACACTACAACATTGGCTATAGGAGCATTTTTTCTAATTTCATAACCAGAGGGAGAAAAAAAACTCAATACAATTTTATGTTTGGAATACTGTTCTTTAATTTTTTCAAATACAGGAAGTCCTTGTTCATACTCACCAAGTGAAGCACAATGAAACCAAATAACCTTATCTTGAGGAGAAATGGCAGTCTTTAGCTTGTCGAAAGTTTTTGCTCTTCCTTTAACTCCTAAATTTAGTTTGGGATTAAAATGCGCAATTATTTTTACATGAAAAAACGCAATGTAAGTAAGTATGTTATAAAGAGATTTCAAAGTTTTTTCTTTAAGGCTAAAATACACTTCTTTAAAATAAATTCATTGTTTAACGCTAATGAATTTTGTAATTTCGCTACTTGTAAAACGAAAAATAATCGTTCTACAAACTCCGCAAAAAACACAAATGAAAAAAATACAAATGGTTGACCTAAAAGGTCAATATCAAGAAATAAAAGAGCTTGTTAATACCTCTGTTATCAATGTTATAGAATCTACCGCTTTCATAAATGGACCAGAAGTTCATAGCTTTCAAAAGCATTTAGAGAATTATCTTAGCGTTAAGCATGTCATTCCGTGCGCTAATGGTACGGATGCTTTGCAAATTGCAATGATGGGTTTAGGTTTAAAACCTGGAGATGAGGTAATAACTGCCGATTTTACATTTGCAGCAACTGTTGAAGTCATTGCCTTACTGCAACTTACACCTGTTTTGGTTGATGTAGAACCTGATACTTTTAATATTGATATTGAAGCCATTAAAAAAGCAATTACACCTAAAACAAAGGCTATTGTGCCTGTACATTTATTTGGGCAATGTGCCAATATGGATGCTATTATGGAGATTGCTGAAACCCATAATTTGTTTGTTATTGAAGATAATGCACAAGCTATTGGTGCGACCTACACCTCAAAAGATGGTACAAAAACTAAGGCCGGAGCAATAAGTCATGTTGCCTCTACGTCATTTTTTCCATCTAAAAATTTAGGATGCTATGGAGATGGTGGCGCTATTTTTACCAATGATGACGATATAGCACATACCATTAGAGGTATTGTAAATCATGGCATGTATCAGCGTTATCACCATGATGTTGTTGGTGTAAATTCAAGATTAGATTCTATTCAGGCAGCAGTATTAAATGTTAAATTGCCGTGTTTGGATGACTATTGTAATAAACGAAGAGAAGCTGCGAATAAGTATGATGAAGCCTTTAAAGGGCAAGAGCATATTATTGTTCCTTTTAGAGAAGGTAGTGATGACAACCACGTTTTTCATCAATATACCTTAAAAATTGTTGGAGCAGATAGAGATGCACTTGCGCAACATTTAAATGATAAAGAAATTCCGTATGGTGTGTATTACCCAATCCCATTACATAGCCAAAAAGCATATCAAGATACACGCTATAACGAGGTAGATTTTCCAGTGACTAATCAATTGGTTGAACAAGTAATCTCTTTGCCAATGCATACAGAGCTAGATGACGAGCAAATTGAATATATTACCAGTACAATTATAACATTTATAAATGGCTAAAATACTAGTTACAGGAGGTCTTGGTTTTATTGGTTCACACACTGTTGTTGAGCTTCAAAACAAAGGATTTGAAGTTGTTATTATTGATGATTTGTCAAATTCTTCAATGGATGTTTTAAACAGAATTACTTCAATTACTGGAATTGTCCCTAGTTTTGAGAAATTAGATTTAAAAGATAAACGAAAAGTACAAGCATTTTTTAAAGCACATCAAGATATACAAGGGGTTATTCATTTTGCAGCAAGTAAAGCCGTTGGTGAAAGTGTTAAAAAACCATTGCTGTATTATGAAAATAACATTAGTACTTTAATATATATTCTTCAAGAATTGCAAAAGCTTGATACTGCCAATTTTATTTTCAGCTCATCGTGTACTGTATATGGACAAGCTGTTGAATTGCCAATCACTGAGAACGCAGCAGTAAAGAAAGCTGAGTCGCCTTATGGAAACACCAAGCAAATAGGAGAAGAAATAATTCAAGACACATGCAAAGTAACATCTCATCTTAAAGCAATTGCCTTACGTTACTTTAACCCAATAGGAGCACACTCAAGTGCTAAAATAGGAGAGTTACCTATTGGTGTGCCACAAAATTTAGTGCCATTTATTACACAAACTGCTATAGGAATAAGAGAACTGCTTTCGGTATTTGGAGACGATTATCCAACACCAGATGGCACTTGTATTCGCGATTATATTCATGTTGTAGATTTGGCCAAAGCTCATGTTATAGCTTTACAGCGTTTAATTACAGGGAATAACGACTCTAATTACGAGACGTTTAATGTGGGAACTGGCACCGGAAGTACCGTTTTAGAAGTTATACAATCTTTTGAGAAAGTTTCAGGACAGAAACTTAATTATAAAATTGCAAACCGAAGAGCAGGCGATATTATTTCAGCCTATGCCGATACCACTAAAGCAAATAATGAATTAGGCTGGAAAGCAGAGTTAACTTTAGATGATGCCATGAAATCTGCTTGGAAATGGGAACAAGAAATTAGAAGTAAATAACTATATTAGTTTCCTAAAAACTTATCTAACTACTCAGCGCTATGAAAAAATTAATTTTTCTTTTAACTGTACTCTTTTCTTTTAACATTACAGCACAAAACACATATTTACATTGTGGCAAATTAATAGACACTAAAAATGGTAAAGTACTTACCAATAAAACGATTGTTGTTTCTGGCAATAAAATTGTTTCGATTAAAGATGGTTATATAAGTACAAAACGAGCAGATGATATTATTATAGACCTCAAGGATAAAACAGTAATGCCAGGGTTTATTGATATGCATGTACATATTGAGGGAGAGTTTAACCCTAAACGCTATATTGAACGCTTTACAGCTAATGAAGCTGATATTGCTTTTGAATCTTTACGATTGGCTAAGGTTACATTAATGGCAGGATTTACTACTGTTAGAGACTTGGGCGGAACAGGTGTAAATATTTCGTTGCGAAATGCTATAAATAAAGGCAAAGTAGTTGGCCCAAGAATTTTTACAGCAGGTAAAGCTATAGGAACAACTGGAGGACATGCTGATCCTACAAATGGTATGAGCAATACACTTATGGGTGATCCAGGACCTAAAGAAGGTGTAATCAATAGTGTTGATGATGCTAGAAAAGCAGTGAGACAACGTTATAAAAATGGAGCAGATTGTATTAAAATTACAGCCACAGGAGGCGTGTTAAGTATTGCTAAAAACGGACAAAATCCACAATTTACTTTAGAAGAAATTAAAGCTATTTGCGATACAGCGAAAGATTATGATATGATTGTTGCTGCACATGCACATGGTGATGAAGGTATGCGAAGAGCTGTTCTTGGAGGGGTTACTACAATTGAACACGGAACATTAATGAGTGAAGCAACCATGGAGCTTATGATTGAGCATGGGACCTATTATGTGCCAACTATTATTGCAGGGAAAGAAGTTGTAAAAAAAGCTAAAATTAAAGGATTTTTCCCAGAGATTATTGTACCAAAGGCATTAGAAATTGGTCCAAAAATCCAAAAGACATTTGCAAAAGCGTATAAAAAAGGAGTAAAAATAGCATTTGGTACTGATGCAGGCGTTTTTGATCATGGGAAAAATGGAGGTGAATTTGTGTATATGGTTGAAGCTGGTATGCCAGCGATTAAAGCCATACAATCGGCCACAATTACTAATGCAACTGTTTTAGGAATGAAGGATGAGCTTGGTCAAATTGCTGAAGGTTTTATTGCAGATATTGTTGCTACTGATGACGACCCGACTGAAAACATTGATACAATGACCCATGTTTCATTTGTAATGAAAGAAGGAAAAGTGTATAAGCAATAAATAAGAAACATATTGTTTATAAAGACTATAGAAGGAGGCTTTGATTATTATTCAGAGTCTTTTTTTATTTCTGATGTTTTAACCTTTTTATGTATAAAACTAGTCCAAAGAATCAAAATCATTCCTGAAGTTACAGACATATCTGCCATATTAAAAATACCTGTCCTAAAAATACCTCCTAAATCAATATAAAAAAAATCAGTTACTGAACCATAAATAATTCTATCAAACACATTAGCAATACCACCACCAATAATACAAGCAAAACCAATAAGCGTAAGGCTATCCATATTTTTTTCTTTAAATAGGTGAAGAATTACAAACCCTAAAACAATAATAGGTAAAATAAGTAATACAATGATTTTAATTGTAGGATTTAAATCACTTCCCATACCAAGAAAGGCGCCTTCATTTTCTACATTATGTAATGTAAAATAGTCGCCTATTATTTGGGACTGACTTTTTACAGCAACATAAGTTCTTACCAGAATTTTTGAGATTTGGTCAAGTGCAATATTGACAATAATTAAAACAATAATAAATACCGAGCGAGATAGTTTCATTTATACTTCAGTTTCAAATGTTGCCGAAGTTGTTTGCACTTCTCTATTTATTTTACGCACTAAACCTTGGAGCACTTTTCCAGGGCCAACTTCGGTAAAGTGAGTTGCACCATCTGCAATCATTTTTTGTACAGATTGAGACCATCGTACAGGAGCGGTTAATTGGGAAATTAAATTCGCTTTAATAGCAGCCTCATCTGTTACTGCATTGGCAGTTACATTTTGATAAATAGAACAATTGGGTTTGCTAAATGTTGTATTTTCAATAGCATTAGCTAGTTCTTCACGAGCAGGCTCCATTAAAGGTGAATGGAAAGCGCCACCAACTGGTAACACTAATGCACGTCGAGCACCTTCAGTTTTTAAGGCTTCACAAGCCTTATTTATGGCTTCAATTTCTCCAGAAATCACTAATTGTCCAGGGCAATTATAATTTGCGGCAACTACAATGCCATCGGTTAAAGCACATACTTTCTCAACAATATCATTATCTAAACCTAAAACTGCAGCCATGGTACTTGGTTGTAATTCACAAGCTTTTTGCATAGCTAAAGCACGTTGTGAAACCAATTTTAATCCGTCTTCAAAATTTAGTGTACCATTTGCAACTAAAGCCGAAAATTCACCAAGTGAATGTCCTGCTACCATATCTGGTTGAAAGCCATTGCCTAGAGTTTTAGCAAGAATAACAGAGTGTAAAAAAATAGCGGGTTGTGTGACTTTGGTTTCTTTAAGGTTCTCTGCAGAGCCTTCAAACATAATATCTGTAATGTGGAAACCAAGAATATCATTTGCGTTTTCAAACAATTCTTGAGCTAAAGGAGATTTCTCAAAAAGATCTAAACCCATTCCTGAAAATTGAGCTCCTTGCCCAGGAAATATATATGCGTTCATGTAGTTTTAATTTTGTAGCAGCAAAAATAAGAATAATATAATTATGCTTAATTAATCATAAGATTATTCAACTACATTTCCGCTTACAACTGTTTTTAATATTTTAATATCTTGTATTTGATGAATAGGAATTTTTAATGGGTTATTATCTAAAATCACAAAATCTGCATATTTCCCTTCTTTTAAGGAACCTATTTTATCTTCCATATGTATTTGCCATGCCGCATTAATTGTCATAGCTTTTATTGCGTTTAATGTAGATATTTTTTGATGAAGGCCTAAGGTGTCACCTTCTTTAGTTTGTCTTTCAACAGCAGTTTGTATGAGTCTTAAAGGGTTGCTCTCAAACATAGGTTGGTCGGCATGTAAAGAATATTTTAGGCCTTTATTTTGAGCTGATAAAAGTGGTAATATTTTATTAGCACGTTCTTCGCCAATAATATTTTCTTTTATTGCTCTTCCATAATAATATAAATGATTAATGTGAAAACTGGGCGTAATATGAAGCGCTTTCATAGTCGTTAAACTCGAATCTGAAAGCAAGAGACAATGCTCTATCCGATGTCTTTCATTTTTAGTATTTAGGGTTTTATTTACCTCGTTAAAAGCGTCAAGTACGTTTTTGTTAGCAATATCTCCTTGTGTATGAATAGCAATTTGCCAACCTTTTGTATGATAGTCTTTAATAAATTGAATAAGATCTTCTTTTCCAATTAAAGGAAGACCGTTAGAGCCTTTAGGTATATGTAACTTCTTTTGGCTTAATTTAGAAATTAGATATGGTTTTTCTATATACATTGATCCTGTATAAGGAGAACCATCATACCAATGTTTGACTCCTAAAATATTGTAAAAATCGTTGTTTTTATTTTTTTCTTTAGGAAGTAAAAAGGCTTTATCATGGCGTATATAAATAAAATGTCTGGGATTTTGAGTTCGCTGTGGAAGCATTCCAAACGTAGCTAAAATTTGATTGACAAATATGGGTTTGTTTGAAGACAAGTGTTCATACAATCGTAATGGTTTTGCGTCATTGATAGTTATTCCTGCAGAAACAATGGTAGTATTACCGTTTTTTGCATAATTCTTTAAAACGTTTGCGGTAGAATGAATAAGTTTTTTTGAAGAAAGTGGTCCATTTTTTAGCTGTTCTAAAAAAGGAATAAAGGCTTGTTGTTCGGCAATTAATCCTGTTAAATTTCCAGTAGCATCTTTTTCGTAGTAGCTAGAATTAGATGGATTTTGCGAATTTTTTGTAATACCAGCTAATTCAAAAGCTTTTGAATTAGCCCAATACGTATGAAGACTTTGCGATATTATAATTAAGGGATTGTTAGGAACAATTGCATCAAGAAATTCAATACTTGGAGTTACTAGGTCTTCAGTTAAAATAGGGTCTAACCCTTTGCAAGCTATCCATTCTCCTACTGCTTTGTCCTTAATATTTTGTTTTAAATAATTCCAGACGTCATCATTTGATTTATGGGTAAATCCTGATAAATCGACCATGCTTTCTAAAAAGGCCGATAATGCAACATGTGTATGACTATCAATAAAACCAGGTAAGATAGTTGTGCCTTTTAAATTAATACTAAGTATGTCTTTAGTTTTTAATTTGTTTATTTCAGCATTTGTGCCAAGAGCAGTAATAATTCCATCTTTAACAAGCATTGCTTGTGCTTGAGGCAACTGTTCATCTAATGTGACAATTGTGCCATTAAAATAGATGGTATCTTTGGCTTTACTAAAATCTTTTGAGATATAAATGAAGCCTACTAAACTTAAAACTAAAAAGGCAAATAGTATTAAGAGTTTGCGTTTCATTTATGTTCTTTTATAAGTTATAAAAGAAAAAGGATATTTGTGCTCTTTATCTTTTTTATGAAAAGTGTTACTGGTTTCTTTCCAAATAGAGCTGTCAATTTCAGGAAAAAATGTATCTGCCTCAAATTTTTCATGAATGCGAGTAAGCTCAATTTTATTTGCTAAAGCCATAGCTTGCTTGTAGATTTCTCCACCACCAATAATAAAGGGTTGCACATCTTTTTTTGAGTATGTAATAGCTTCTTCAAGAGAGTTAACCACGATGACATCATTAGGAACTTGATAGTCCTTTTGCCTAGTAATGACGAGATGAATTCTATTAGGTAAAGGTTTTGGGAAACTTTCATATGTTTTTCGCCCCATGATAATATGATGTCCGTTGGTTAAGGTTTTAAATCGTTTCAAGTCATCACTTAAATGCCAAAGAAGCTTATTATCTTTTCCAATAGCATTATTTTCAGCAGCAGCCACAATAATAGTTAGTTCAGACTTTTTTTTTGAAACACTTTGGGTTTCTTTATATGCTTCGCTTTGTGCAATGAGTGTTTCTTCTTTTACAATTTTTTCTTTTAGTTTGCCAATACGTTGCTGTTGTTGAGCTACTAATTTATCAAGTTGATTCTTTTCCCAGTCTTTTCCCATAAATTTATGGGTAATAAAGACATTAAATGTATGATATAGGAATAAAAATAACCAAGCTAAAATTGCAAAGACAAACCAATCAATTTTAAGAATTTTAAAGCTTTCACCTATGCCTAAAATAATATTGGCAAGAATAAAAAAGAGTGAGCCTATAAGAAAGGTTACAAAATGCATGTATAAGCATTTTTTTTGTTTAATACGCCTTTGTGCATTTTGAATTAGCTCCAATTGTTCAGTATCAATTTGTGTTATGTTTTTCTTTTTCCCAAACATAGAATTAATTAAACAGCTACAACACCTTTAATATGTGGATGTGGATTGTAATCTACTAAAGTAAAGTCTTCAAAAGTAAAATTGAAGATGTCCTTTTTTTCTGGATTCAGTATCATTTTTGGCAATGGCCTAACATCACGAGAGCGTTGCAATTCTAATTGTTCGTAATGATTGCTATAAATATGTGCATCTCCAAATGTGTGAATAAATTCGCCTGCTTCGTAACCACAAACTTGAGCCACCATCATTGTAAATAATGCATAGGATGCAATATTAAAAGGGACACCAAGAAAAACATCGGCACTTCGTTGATAGAGTTGACACGACAATTTACCATCGGCTACATAAAATTGAAAAAAAGCATGACAAGGTGGTAATGCTGCTTTACCATTGGCTACATTCTCACTAAATGATATGGATGTATCAGGTAACACCGAAGGATTCCAAGCAGAGACTATCATTCTTCGGCTATCTGGATTGTTTTTTAACGAGTGAATTAGATCTTTTATTTGGTCAATGTCATCATCATTCCAGTTACGCCATTGTTTACCATATACTGGTCCAAGGTCGCCATTTTCATCTGCCCAACTATTCCAAATACGTACGCCATTTTCGGTTAGGTATTTAATATTAGTATCACCTTTTAAAAACCAAAGAAGCTCATAGATAATAGATTTTAAGTGTAGTTTTTTGGTAGTAACCATAGGGAAACCTTCGGTCAAATCGAATCGCATTTGGTAGCCAAACACACTTTTGGTTCCTGTTCCTGTTCGGTCGCTTTTTTCGTTTCCGTTTTTTAAAACGTGTTTTACAAGGTCTAAATATTGTTTCATAATATTTCCTGCGAAAGCAGGAATATTTTTAAGTTTAATACAATTATTATGAGATTTCTCGCTTTGCTCGAAATGACAAAATATTCGCTGATAAAAATAAAAAAAGCTTTAAACATAAAAGAGTGAAGCCTTAATTTATATTAAAAGTTATTAACTTAAAAGTGAATTTAAAAAAATTAGTGTGATACTTCTTTAATTGTATCTGGATTGTGTTTGTACTTAAAAATTAGAGCAAAAAGAACAGCAAGAAATATTGCATAGCCTGCAAATACCATCCAAATGCTAAACCAATCTCTTTCAGCTTCAGTTGTAAAGTATTGTACAACATAACCGCTACCAATTCCTCCTAGCATGGCGCCAACACCATTAGTTAGTAGTACAAATAGTCCTTGTGCGCTTCCTCTATATTTGCTATCAGTTTCTGTTTCAATAAATAAAGAACCGGAAATATTAAAAAAGTCGAATGCAGCACCATAAACTACCATAGATATAATTAGATAGCCAACACCTATACCTTCTGGAGAGCCAATACCAAATAAACCAAAGCGTAAAAACCAAGCAATCATACTCATTATCATTACAGTTTTTATGCCAAACCGTTTTAAGAAAAAAGGAATAGTTAAGATGAATAAGGTTTCAGAAACTTGTGATAATGCAATAAATGTATTAGAATTTGTCACTACAAATGAGTCTGAAAAATCTGTTGTAAAACTTCGCATAAACTCTGAAGCCCAAGCATTAGATATTTGTAATACAACACCTAATAAGGTAGCAAAAATAAAAAATACTGCCATTTTATATTCTTTAAAAAGCGCAAATGCATCTAAACCTAAACGCGCTGATAATGATTTGTTTTCAGATTTTGATAAAGGCACATTTGGTAATGTAAAGGAATATATTCCCATTATTAATGAGATTATCATTGCAAAATAAAATTGCATATTATTATTTGCCCATCCAAAAGTTCCTACAGCTACTTCGGCTACTATAAAACCAATGGTTCCCCAAACACGTATTTTAGGAAACACTTTTATAATATCAAATTTATTTTCTGTTAAAATGCTATACGAAACCGTATTTGCTAAACCCAACGTTGGCATATACACGGTTAAATAACCCAACATCATCCAAAAAAACGTGTCATAATCGTGAGTTTTTGCTAAAAAAAACATAAAGCCTGCTCCGATAATATGTAATAAGCCTAATAATTTTTGTGCATTTATATATTTGTCAGCAATAATGCCGACAATACCAGGCATGACTAATGAAGCTATACCTAATGTGGTGAAAATTTTACCAATTTGTATGCCTTCAAAATGCAATTGACCTCCTAAATAACCACCTAATGAAATTAACCAAGCTCCAAATACAAAAAGTTCAAAAAAGTTTAAAATTGTTAAGCGTAGCTTAATTTTCATAATGTTTTGGTGTTAAATTAGTAGTTATTTTTTGGATATTTCATCCCTAATTCTTGCTGCAGTTTCGTAGTCTTCGTTAGCGACAGCTTTTTCTAGTAATTTATGAAGTTCGTCAAGAGTTTTACCTTTATAATTGTCTTTAGGAGTTGAGGTTTCAATTTCTTCAGCCAAAACTTCGTCTATCAATATATTATCTCCTTGAAGTTCTTCGTCTTTCTTTGGGTTTACTTTAAGATAAATTCCTGCTTTGTCTAAAATGTTTTTATATGTAAAAATAGGCGCTTTAAAACGTAATGCTAAAGCAATAGCATCACTTGTACGCGCATCAATAATTTCTTCAATCTTATCACGTTCACAAATTAAACTCGAATAGAAAACACCATCAACCAATTTGTGTATTATAACTTGTTTAACTACAATATCAAATCTATCAGAAAAGTTTTTAAATAAATCGTGTGTAAGAGGTCGTGGGGGTTTTATTTCTTTTTCTAAAGCAATAGCAATCGATTGTGCTTCAAATGCACCAATAACAATGGGAAGTTTTCGATCGCCATCTACTTCGCTTAATATGAGAGCATATGCGCCATTTTGCGTTTGACTATAAGAAATACCTTTTATGTTAAGACGAACTAAACTCATACCATTTAAAACACAAATAACTGTTTAAATTAGGACTTTACCAACTGACTAAGGCATATTTAAGATGAATATACCACAAAATTCGCTAAAAGGTATAAATTCTCTAAGGCATAATTTAAACCAACCTTTTATAAATACAAGTTAAAAAAATTATGCGTTTTGAGCTTTAAATTCTTTTAATTTTTCAATGAGTTGTGGCACTACTTCAAAAGCATCTCCAACCACACCATAGTCTGCTGCTTTAAAGAAAGGTGCCTCTGGATCAGTATTAATAACAACCTTAACCTTAGAGGCATTGATGCCTGCTAAATGTTGAATGGCTCCAGAGATACCAATTGCTATATATAAGTTTGAAGCTACTGGTTTTCCCGTTTGCCCAACGTGTTCGCTATGTGGTCTCCATCCTAAGTCGGATACAGGTTTAGAGCATGCTGTTGCTGCTCCTAACACTTTAGCTAGTTCTTCAACCATACCCCAATTTTCAGGACCTTTTAAACCACGGCCACCAGAAACTACAATATCGGCATCAGCAATAGATACTTTATCAGTAGCTTTATCTACGGATTCTACAGTAATGTTAGACGACACAATTGAAGGCGTAAATTCTTCAGAAGCAGCACTTCCTGTGCTTTCAACCAATCCAAAAGAATTATTAGATACACCAACAATTTTCACATCTGTATTAATCTCGGAAATATTAAAGGCTTTGTTTGTAAATGCTGTTCGCTTTACTATGAATGAGGATGCATTGGTTGGTGCTTCAACTACATTTGAAGCGTAACCTGCATGTAATCCTACCGCCAAAAGAGGTGCTAAATATTTACTATTTACACTAGAGCTTACAACCACAACTTTGGAGTTTTCTTTTTCAGCCGCTTGTTTTAAAACATCTGCATATACTTTGGCATTAAAACCATTAGTAATGGTAACGTTTAATACTTTATCTACGCCATAGTTTCCTAATTCTGTAGCATCAGAAACATTAAATGTGACTGCGGTTACTGTTGTTCCCATTTGGTTGGCAACTGCTTTTGCATATGAAGCTACTTCTAAAGCTACTTTTTTAAATTTTCCTTGATCGGATTCTGTATATACTAAAACTGACATAATTTTTTTATCATTTTTTCCTGAACTTGATTCAGGAACTGTTTAATTGCTTTCTTAATTTTTAAAAGATCCCAAAACAATACTTCGACTGCGCTCAGCATAACTTTTTGGGGTGATTTATTCTCTGATTAAATCACCTTTGCTTCGTTGTGAAGTAAGTTTATTAATTCGTCTAAATTATCTGGTGAAACTAATGTTACTGCACCTTTTGGAGCTGGCTTTTCAAATTTAACTGAGGCTGTTTCAGTAGTATCATCTCCAAGTTCCAGAACGGTTAATGGTTTTTTTCGTGCCATCATAATGCCGCGCATATTAGGGATTCGTAAATCACTTTCTTCAACCAAACCTTTTTGCCCTCCTATGATTAATGGAAGCGTTGTCGAAATAGTTTCAGTACCTCCATCAATTTCTCTAGATGCTTTAACATTGTCTCCATCAATTTCTAGACTAATACAATTGCTTATAAAATTAGTATCGGTTAATCCGGCTAACATTCCTGGTACCATTCCACCATTATAATCAATTGATTCACGACCAGCAATTACCAAATCGTAACCACCATCTTGCACTACTTTTGCTAATTGTTTTGCAACTGCAAATCCATCAGTAGCTACAGTGTTAACTCGTATTGCCGCATCAGCACCAATAGCCAAAGCCTTACGTAAAGTAGGTTCGGTCTCAGGACCTCCAACATTTACTACGTCTACTTTAGAGCCTTGTTTTTCTTTAAACCACATGGCTCTTGTAAGTCCAAATTCATCATTCGGATTAATTACAAATTGTACACCTGTGGTATCAAATTTTGTATCTCCTTCAGTGAAATTAATTTTTGAAGTGGTGTCAGGAACATGACTAATACACACTAATATTTTCATAGGTTTATATTTATTATTAAGGTATT